>NZ_CP063356.1:922437-1229916 GCF_001866075.3 Anaerobacillus isosaccharinicus
TCTCTTCATTTTATCACTCAATGTCAAGCATCACAACTAAATCACTTGGTTTCGTTTGATAACTTTAGCTTGCTCTTGCTGGATATGCCAACAATTATCTTCGTCTACCGAATACCCATTAAGTAGCTTTCTTCCACCGAATAATTTCTCGGTTAGCCTAACTCTGATGTTCTCAAGCCAAGCTCTTTGCAATATTCATCACACTTCTTTGTTTCAGAAAATCAGCCACTTTCATCGTATATTCCTCTATCTGAATGACATCTTCGAAATCAGCTTCAGTACGACGAATGGCGTCAGGGTATTAATCAGCAGTAAGCCGAAGGCAATACTGGGTACCTCTCAATCGCTCTGAATATCTGCGCTATTTCATCCTCTAAAAAATATATGGGTTGGAATCTTTAAGATATTTAGGTAAATATCGGTAATTTAAAACGAAAACCAATGCAGCATTTATTAGAACTGCATTAAAAAAGATCCTGTATAACTTAGTGGCACTAAGTTATACAGGATCTTTTTTTACAGCTACGGTTTTTATTACAAATCTTAGTTTAAATTAATAAAGTAAAGCAATTCGTTGCCTAAAGTTTCATAAAGCATATCCTTGCCTTAGTGGCAATAATATGGTTTAAATCACACACGGCTACTCGGTTGATGTGTAATATTGGTGGAGACGGTGGGACATGTTATTCCACGCTTTCGCGATGGCACTGACTATATCTTGAACTTGAATGAATTCAAGTCCCTTGGCGTATTATGCAGAATGTAGTTTTGCCTAATGGCAGGATCCTGCATCCTAGTACTACCATTAAGGTAGCCTATAAGTCGATACACGGCTGTTGGATTGCTCCACACACCGCTCGGTATTACCTTATCGCTATCGCGACTTAGAGTTCACCGATAAAGCCAAGTTATCACTTGTGTGTCACCACACAAGGCGACCATTTTACTAATCGAACCCACGTCCAGAAACATTGGCACTTAAGCTTCTACGAGTGTAGTCACTACATTAGCGTTTCGCAATCAAATTTGCCTAGTGACAGGCGTCCTTGATGCTAGTCTGGTTAATCTCTTCCTTCGTCCTCAGACGGTGAACAACCGGCGTATCCCACTAAGTTGAGCCCCGACCCCTACCACATGGGCGATGGAGGGAGGAGCAGCTACTTAATATTAAGCAGCTAAAGCGTAATTTTGTTTGCCAGTTATAGGCGTTGGCGTTTTAACGAGGCCGACCCCCTCGACTCGCCACTTAAGCTCAAACTATCCCTGTCGAATCCAAAACGTCCCCGTTTTTGCAGAGTAGTGAACTCTGAGAAGAAATTGTGAATTGTGAATGTTGAATTGTTTTGAAAGTTACTCTAAATGCATTTTAGTTGCATCTCTGAGAAGCTAACAATAATTCATAATTCATAATTCATAATTCATAATTCGTAACTACAAATTGATTATAGCACAAAGATCATTCGACATAAATGGTAATTACTGTTTTTGTCGTTCTCTAAATACTTTTTCGATCTGGCGTTTCGCATCTTTTTCTTTTAATGATTCACGCTTATCGTAGTTTTTCTTACCTTTACCAAGACCAATTAAAACTTTTGCAAAGCCGTTTTTTAAGTAAATTTTTAACGGGACGAGCGTATAACCTTGCTCTTTCGTGATACCGATAAGCTTACTAATCTCTTTTTTCTTCATTAAAAGCTTGCGTGTTCGCAGTGGATCATGATTGTAACGATTTCCTTGCTCATAAGGACTAATATGGGCATTCCATAAGAACATTTCACCATTTTTAATCCGAGCAAATGAGTCTTTAATATTGGCTTTTCCAGCACGGATCGACTTTATTTCAGTACCTGTAAGAACAATACCTGTTTCATAGGTTTCTTCAATAAAGTAATCGTGATTAGCTTTTTTGTTTTGAGCAACAACTTTCCCATCAAGCTTACTAGCCATTTTAAAGCACCTCTTTTACAATCATCGTTTGTAAATAATAACATTTTTATTGAAGTATGACAAGGTGCGCTTCCAATGTAGAATGTAAAATGTAAAGTGTAGAATGATTTGTGAGTGTTTCAATGATGTAAAACCTCATTAAAAGATTACAGCATCACTGATTGACCCACAATAACTTTACACTCTACACTCTGAACTCTACACTAAATTACTTTCTCTTCCCTTTATTGCGTTTGCTTTTTGGGGCGTTTTCGTAAAATTTCTTCTTTTTTGCGCCACCTGGTTTTTGTCTGTCAGTTGGTGTTGGTTTAGCCTTGCCATCCTTTTTAGGACCAGTACTAGTACTAGCACCAGCGCCACCGCGGTCTTTTCGCTTACCTCCACCAACAATAACTTTAGGTTTGTCTTGTGGCGAACGTTCTTTCCTAGGCTTCATGCCAACAACTTCAAAGTCGATTGACATTTCGTCAACGTTTACACCAATAACTTTAACCTCGATTTCATCACCGATTCGGAAGATGTTACCCGTTCGCTCACCGACCATGGCGTATTGTTTTTCATCGTAATGGTAATAATCATCTGTTAAATAGCTAACGTGGACGAGTCCTTCAATTGTATTCGGTAACTCAACAAATATTCCAAAGTTGGTCACACCAGAAATCATTCCTTCAAACTGCTCACCAATTTTATCTTGCATAAATTGGACTTTCTTTAATGTATCCGTATCACGTTCAGCTTCTACTGCACGACGTTCCATTTCAGATGCATGACTTGCGATGACTGGTAGTTTTTCAGCCCAATGGCTTGTTGTTGTGTCATCTGTTTTTCCTTCGATTAGATACTTACGAATGAGCCTATGCACAATTAAGTCTGGATAACGACGAATTGGCGACGTAAAGTGAGTATAGAATTCAGTTGAGAGACCAAAGTGACCTAAGCTATTAGGGTCGTATTTTGCTTGCTTCATTGAGCGAAGCATTACTGTGCTAATAACCGTTTCTTCTGGTTCACCACGGACTTCATCAAGAAGCATTTGTAATGATCTAGGGTGAAGTGTAGTCGCTGTACCGCGAACGACGTAACCGAAATTCGTAATAAACTCTAAAAACCTTGTCAGCTTTTCAGCATCTGGATCTTCGTGAATTCGGTAGATAAACGGTATTTTCATCCAGTGGAAATGCTCGGCAATCGTTTCATTAGCTGCTAACATAAATTCTTCAATCAGTTTCTCAGCTACTGAACGTTCACGAAGGACAACATCGGTTGGTGCTCCTTCTTCATCGACAAGAACCTTTGACTCTTTAAAATCAAAGTCAATTGCGCCTCGTTCCATTCGCTTTTTACGAAGAATGTCTGCTAATTCTCCCATTTGTTTAAAAAATGGGATTAATGGCTCATACCGTTTTGTTACTTCTTCATCTTCTTCAAGCAAAATTTTCCGAACATCTGTATAAGTCATTCGCTCTGTTGTCCGAATGACACTTTGGAAAATTTCATGGGCTACGACCTTCCCATTTGGATCAATTTCCATTTCACAAGAAAGCGTCAAGCGGTCGACCTGCGGATTAAGTGAACAAATCCCATTAGACAATCGATGAGGAATCATTGGAATCACGCGGTCTACTAAATAGCAACTCGTTGCTCTCTCAAACGCCTCTTTATCAATCGGCGAATCTTCTGTTACATAGTAACTAACGTCGGCGATATGAACACCTAACTTATAATTACCGTTCTCTAAACGCTCAACGTTAACGGCGTCATCAAGGTCTTTCGCGTCTGCACCATCGATTGTAACAATCGTTTGGTCACGAAGGTCACGGCGTCCCTTTATCTCTTCAGGGTCGATCTCATCAGGTACAGCATTCGCCTGAGCTAACACTTCATCAGGAAATTCTAATGGTAATCCATGTTTATGAATGATTGAGAGAATGTCGACTCCAGGATCATTTTTATGACCGAGAATATTGACAACAATTCCTTCAGCACTCATTCGCCCTTCAGGATATTTCGTAATTTCTACAACAACCTTGTGACCATCTACTGCGCCACTATTGGCATCTTTCGGGATAAAAATATCATTTGGAATTCGCTTATCATCTGCAATGACAAAGCCATAAAACTTATTTTCAGAGTATGTACCTACTACTTTTGTAAGTCCTCTTTCTAAAATACGAATGACTTGTCCTTCTGGACGCGCCCCTTCTGATTTCGGGTGAAGTCGTACAAGAACGATATCGCCATTCATGGCACTGTTCATGTCGGCACTATTCACATAAATATCTCTTTCAGACATATTATCTTCAGGGATAATAAACGCGAACCCCTTTGCATTAGCTTGTACTTTACCACGGATCAGATTCATTTTTTCGGGTAATCCGTAGCGATTATTTCTAGTTCTCACAATGAGACCCTTTTGTTCCATTTCATTTAATACTTTGACAAAATCTTTAAATTCACTTGAATCTGTTATTCCAAATGCTGCTTCTAGTTCCGTAACGGAAAGAGGCTTGTATGCTTCTTCCCTCATAAACTCTAGAAGCTGTTCCTTTCTTTTTCCATAATCCATTGTTTTCCCTCCTTTTTTCTAGTGTAGAGTGTAAAGTTTAAAGTGTAGAGTTACTGATTGATTATTCAAGAAGCTCTGTGAAAATCTATAATAACTCTAAACTCTTCACTCTCAACTCTAAACTAGATCCAATCTAATTCTTCTAAATACTCATACACATCTTCATGTAGCTGTTCTTTTTCTTCACCTAGCGTAATGACATGTGTAGAGTTTTCGTACCACTTTAATTGTTTTTCTTCTGACTGAATTTTGTCATGAATGATATTCGCACTTTCAGTATTAATCATTTCATCGTGACGGGCTTGTACGACAAATGTTGGCGTATAGATCATGTCCACGTTGTCACGCACCTCTTCTAAAAGACGTTGAAGAGCTTTTAAAGTGGTCATTGGTGTTTTACGGAACTCGTCCATTTCACCTTTAATTTGGTCCTCACTTTTTTGCTCACGCTTTTTGTATTCCTCTGCGTAAGCGAGGACACCTTTATACATGACTTCTTCGCTTTTAATGTGCATTGGCGCACACATTGGAATTATTCCCTTTACAGGTAAAGTGTAACCTAATTTTAAGGAAAATACCCCTCCAAGAGAAAGGCCGGCTACGGCGATTTCTTCATGCCCTCTCTCTTTTAAAAAATTGTAACCACCCAGGACATCTTGCCACCAATCATCTGGACCTGTGTAAACTAATTCTTCAGGTGGCACTCCATGCCCTTTGTACTGAGGGGCATGACATGTGTATCCTTTTTTTTGCAAAAATCTACCTAGCATCCTCACGTCAGCAGAGCTGCCAGTAAAGCCGTGTAGAAGTAACACGGCGCGATCTCCCCCTTCAAAAAGAAAAGGTTTAGGTGCTGCTACTTTCATATCGAACCTCCGTTAATTTTCGAGAAAGTGATTTATAATGTCTAAAAGATCATCGCGATCTTCACCTAGCCATATATAATGCTTCGAATTTTTAAAGTAATATAACTGCTTTTCAGTAGAACTAATCATTTCATATAAGTACTCTGCACTTTTTTTAGGGGGAACAAGACCATCGCACTCCCCTTGAATGATTAATGTAGGCACTTTTACTTTTTGTAAAATCGGCCTTGTTTTATAAACTGTTTTCGCAAACTCAACCGTTGCTTTCACAGGTGTATCTTTAATTTTTCTACGATAGAGTTTATAGAGGATGTCATTTTCAAGCTCGCCGCGCCAGCCCTCAATGATCCATCCTTTCATATCTTGAATAATTTGCTTTGGATTTAAATAATAGGCGGAGCAACTTAAGAGAATTAGCTTATGAATAGGGTATTTCGCTGCAACGTAGGAGGCAATCATTCCTCCCATGGAAAACCCTATTACATACACTTTTTCACACCGTTTCAATAATTCCTCTGCTGCTACTTCTGCCGCGTATAGCCAATGTTTAAAATTGGCTTTCCTTAACCCCTCTTTGCTACCGTGACCAGGAAGTGTTGGTGAATACACTAACCAACCTTTCTTCTGTTTCAAAAAATTTGTAAGTGGCTCTACTTCTTTAGCTTCCCCAGTAAAACCATGAATACATAAGCAACCAATCATTTTTTTCATCCCCCATTTATGGAAGTGTAGAATACATTGGAAAATATTGCTGAATTCAATCTTACTCTACATATACGCGTGTGTCATTCAATTTGTTTCATTTATTTCTTTGATTTGTTATTTCTGTGTACTTGTACAATACCCTATGTTGTGGTAAATTAAGAATAATGTGAACTTACGTTGGAGGTGTATGTAGTGCAAGCTTTCTTAACAGTATTATTAGTGATCGTTTCAATTTTACTTATCGCAGTTGTTTTATTGCAATCTGGCCGTAGTGCAGGCTTATCAGGGGCTATCTCAGGTGGAGCAGAACAATTAGTCGGTAAGCAAAAAGCACGCGGAATAGATGCAGTATTTCAAAAGGCAACAGTTGTTTTAGCGACATTATTTATCGTCTTAGCAGTTTTAGTGGCTTATTTCTCATAATAATTATTACTGAAGTAGCAGGGGATTTTTTCCTTGCTACTTTTTTTGTTTGCGATGTTGATGTCGATTACGGTCGATTTTTGACGTTTGGCTTATAAATCGTCGAGTTCGGCTAATAAGTTACCGATTTTGGCTAATAATTGATGAATTCGGCTAATAAAACCTCGTTTTTGGCTAATAAACAAAAGCTCCCATCGAAATGGGAGCTTTTTATGTCCATATGAGGTGGACTTTAAATGATTTTTGTCCATTTTTGGTGTCTGACACCAAAAAGGTAGAAAAAGTAGATATTAAACTACAAATTTTTTAAGTTGTAGAATGCTTTTTTACCAGCGTATTGACCGATGTAGTCTAGGCCGTCTTCGATGCGAAGTAATTGGTTGTACTTAGCAACGCGGTCTGTACGTGATGGAGCACCTGTTTTGATTTGGCCAGCGTTTGTTGCAACAGCGATGTCAGCAATTGTGCTGTCTTCTGTTTCACCAGAACGGTGAGAGATAACTGCTGTGTAACCAGCGCGTTTTGCCATTTCGATTGCATCAAATGTTTCTGTTAATGTACCGATTTGGTTAACCTTGATTAGAATTGAGTTACCAATTCCTTTTTCGATACCTTCAGCAAGCTTAGTTGTGTTTGTAACGAATAAGTCGTCACCAACTAATTGAACTTTGTCTCCTAATGCTTCAGTAAGCTTCTTCCAGCCATCCCAGTCGTTTTCGTCAAGGCCGTCTTCGATCGATACGATTGGGTATTTAGCAACTAATTGGCTATAGTACTCAACCATTTCTTCCGCTGTTTTAACAACGCCTTCACCTTTCATGTTGTACTTGCCATCTTCGTACATTTCAGAAGCAGCAACGTCCATTGCAAGAACAACTTCTTCACCTGGCTTGTAACCAGCTTTTTCGATTGCTTCGATAATTGTTTGAAGAGCTTCTTCATTAGAAGATAAGTTTGGTGCGAATCCACCTTCGTCACCTACAGCTGTGTTATAACCTTTAGATTTTAGAACCGCTTTAAGGTTGTGGAAAATTTCAGCACCCATACGAAGGGCATCAGCAAACTTTTCAGCACCAATAGGCATTACCATGAACTCTTGAATGTCTACGTTGTTATCAGCATGCTCACCACCGTTAATGATGTTCATCATTGGTGTTGGTAATGTTTTAGCGTTAAATCCGCCAAGGTACACATATAAAGGAACATCTAATGCGTCAGCTGCTGCACGAGCAACAGCCATTGATACACCTAAAATAGCGTTAGCACCTAATTTACTCTTGTTGTGTGTGCCATCAAGATCGATTAATAATTGGTCAATTCCAATTTGATCTAAAGCGTCGTATCCAACTAATTCAGGAGCGATGTCTTCGTTAACGTGTTCAACAGCTTTTAAAACACCTTTCCCCATATAACGGTCGCCACCATCACGAAGCTCAACTGCTTCATGCTCACCAGTAGATGCACCACTTGGAACCATAGCTCGTCCCATTGCACCACTTTCAAGATATACTTCAACCTCAATCGTAGGATTTCCACGAGAGTCTAAAACTTCACGTGCATAAACATCAGTAATAATTGTCATTTAAAAACACTCCTTTTTTTAATGTAAATTGTAAAATGTAGAATGTAGAATTATGTAAGTAATGCTTAGAAGCTTTACCCTATTTCAATTCTAAATCCTATACTATTAGATTTAAACTAGCAAGCTTTTCCCTGTCATCTCTTCTGGTTGTTGTGCTCCTAGAAGGTCGAGGACGGTTGGTGATAGATCTGCTAAAATTCCATCCTGACGAAGCGTTCCATCTTTTTTCGTCACAATCACTGGAACAGGATTTGTCGTATGAGCAGTCATCGGTGTATCTTCTAACGTGATCACTTCATCAGCGTTCCCGTGGTCAGCTGTAATGACAGCATAGCCACCTTTAGCGATAATTGCATCTACGACCTTCCCAAGGCACTCATCTACTACTTCAATGGCTTTGACAGTAGGCTCAAGCATTCCAGAGTGACCAACCATATCAGGGTTTGCAAAATTTAAAATAATCGCATCGTGCTTGTCAGCTGCAATTTCATTTAAAAGAGCATCTGTCACTTCATAGGCACTCATTTCAGGTTTTAAGTCGTACGTTGCTACCTTAGGCGAATCGATTAAGACACGCTCTTCACCAGGAAACTTTTCCTCACGACCTCCACTAAAGAAGAATGTTACGTGGGGATACTTTTCCGTTTCAGCTATACGCAGCTGCTTATACCCTTGTTGGCTCAGCACTTCTCCAAGTGTATTATCTAAGTTTGTTGGCTTAAACGCAACAAATCCATCTATAGACTCACTAAAACGAGTTAAGCACACATAGTGTAGGTCCGTAGGGTGCTTTTCGCCACGATCGAAGCCTCGGAAATCTTTGTTTGTAAAAACCTGTGACAATTGAATCGCACGGTCTGGACGGAAATTAAAGAAAATAATTGCATCGTTATTTTCAATCGTCCCAAAAGGTGACTCATCTTCATTTGTCATTACAGAAGGTAACACAAATTCATCATGAATTTTATTTTTATAAGAGTCTTGTAATGCCTCTACACTGCTTTTATATTTTAAACCCTCTCCATACACCATGGCTCTGTATGTTTTTTCAACACGTTCCCAGCGTTGGTCGCGATCCATTGCGTAGTAACGTCCTGAAATAGAGGCTAATTTCCCAGTGCCTAACTGTTTCATTTTTTCCTCAAGAGCAAGGATATATTCTTCTGCACTTGTTGGTCCAACGTCTCTTCCATCTAAAAAGCCATGAACATATACACGTTCTACTTTGTTTTTATTAGCAAGCTCAAGTAGTGCGAATAAATGTTGAATATGGCTATGTATTCCACCATCAGATAAAAGACCATATATGTGAAGACTGCTGTTCTTTTCGTTCACATGGTTGATGGCATTGAGGAATGTTTCGTTATCAAAAAATTCACCTTCACGAATAGACTTGTTTACGCGAGTTAAACTTTGATAAACGACACGGCCAGCACCAATGTTTAAATGCCCTACTTCAGAATTACCCATTTGACCATCAGGTAAACCTACCGCTTCACCTGATGCTTTTAACTGAGCATGTGGGTACTGGTTCCAATACCGATCGAAGTTAGGCTTTTTCGCATGAGCGACCGCATTTCCTTTAGTTTCATCACGTAAAGCAAAACCATCCAAGATGATTAATGCTACAGGTTTCTTACTCATTTCCTGCCTCCAAAAGCTGTAAAAATGACTGGTGGTCAAGACTTGCGCCACCAACTAGAGCACCATCAATATCTGATTGCCCTAAATACTCAGCAATATTTTCAGGTTTTACACTGCCACCGTATTGAATGCGAACTGCATCTGCAGCTGTTTGTGAAAACATGTTAGCAACAACTGTACGAATGTAAGCACACGTTTCATTTGCTTCAGTCGCTGAAGATGATTTACCAGTACCGATCGCCCAAATTGGTTCATAGGCAACAACAACTGTACTGACTTGCTCTTCAGTTAATCCTGCTAAACCTTTTTCAATTTGAACACGAACGACATCGTTTGTTTGGCCAGCTTCTCTTTGCTCATCTGTTTCACCACAACAAACAATAGGAACTAGACCATGTTTGAACGCTGCATGCGTCTTTTTGTTTACTGTTTCGTCTGTTTCCGCAAACATTTCACGGCGTTCAGAGTGACCAATGATTACGTAAGCAACATCTAAGTCTTTTAGCGCAACAGGACTAATTTCACCTGTAAAAGCTCCACTTTCTTCAAAATGCATGTTTTGAGCACCAATTTTCAAATCAGATCCAGCTGAATTATCAACCATACAATCTAAAAATAATGCCGGTGCACAAACAACTGAATCTACTTTTGAGCTAACAGGTACTAAACCCTTAACTTCTTGCACAAAAGTTTTCGCTTCAGCAATCGTTTTATTCATCTTCCAGTTACCTGCAATGATAGGTTTACGCACGTTCAAAAACACCCTTTCTTTTTAAATGTAGAATGTAGAATGTAAAATGTAAAATGGATTTAGGTAAGCTTCGAAGCATTTCTAAACCATTCTAAATTCTAAATTTTACATTACTTATCGTTTAACGCCACAACGCCTGGAAGTTGTTTGCCTTCCATGAATTCTAATGAAGCTCCGCCGCCTGTTGAGATGTGATCCATATTTTCAGCAAAGCCAAATTTTTCAACTGCAGCTGCTGAGTCTCCGCCACCAATAACTGTATACGTATTTTGGGCATCTGCTAGAGCAACAGCGACTGATTTTGTGCCATTTTCAAATGCTGGCCACTCAAATACCCCCATTGGTCCATTCCAGATAACAAGCTTTGATTCTAAAATAACTTTACGGTACGTATCTACTGTTTTTGGTCCAATATCAAGACCTTGCCAGTCGCTAGGAATTTGATCGATGTCAACCACTTGAGTTTTCGCATCTTTAGAAAACTCATCAGTAATAACAACGTCCTCAGGCATATAGAAATTAACGCCTTTTTCTTTCGCCTTTTCGATAAAGGATTTAGCTAAATCAATTTTGTCCTCTTCTAAAAGAGACTGACCAATTTCATGACCCATTGCTTTAGCAAATGTATACGCTAAGCCACCACCGATAATTAGGTTATCTACTTTATCAAGTAAGTTATCAATTACACCAATTTTATCTTTAACTTTTGCGCCACCAATAATTGCTGTAAATGGGCGATCAGGATCAAGTAATGCTTTTCCTAACACATCTAATTCTTTTTCCATTAATAGACCTGAAACTGCTGGGATGTGATGGGCAATACCTTCTGTTGAAGCATGAGCACGGTGTGCCGCACCAAATGCGTCGTTAACAAAAATATCTGCAAGATTAGCAAACGCTTTTGCTAGTTCTGGATCATTCTTTTCTTCTCCTGGATAAAAACGAACGTTTTCTAGTAAAAGAACATCACCGTTACCAAGAGTAGAAATGGCTTTTTCTACTTCTTCACCATAAGCTTCATCTGTTTTCACAACAGATTTTCCAAGTAATTCACTAAGGCGAGTTGAAACCGCAGTTAGGCGCATGTCCTCATTCACTTGACCTTTAGGACGCCCTAAATGACTTGCTAAAATTACTTTCGCACCTTGCTCGATTAAAAATTGAATTGTCGGAAGAGCTGCACGAATTCGTGTATCATCACTTACTTCGTTATTACTCATTGGTACGTTAAAATCAACACGGCAAAATACACGTTTACCGTTTACATCAATATCGCGAACAGACATTTTGTTCATGTGAAACCCTCCTACTTAAATGTAGAATGTAAAATGTAAAATGTAGAATTTTTTTATGTATCGCTTCGTAGCAAAAATCTTTTATAATTCCACATTTACAATTTTCATTCATAATTGCATTTATACATTGGAAAGAGGAGAGAGAAACTCGTTTCCCTTCTCCTCTCTGCCAACTTATTATTATTCAACAAAGGGATTAAAATTCCCTCTTAAATAAGTGAGTATAAATTTTGAACATTTTAAATGTCCAGCTCCACCGCTGAGCCGTCAAGCATCGCTAAACGAAGCGGCTGAGCTTTTCGTTATTAAAGTCCCTTTTTAGCGATGTATTCTACAAGGTCAACAACGCGGTGAGAGTAACCTGATTCGTTATCGTACCAAGAAATAATTTTAACCATGTTGCCTTCCATAACCATAGTTGAAAGTGCATCGATTGTTGATGATGCAGGGCTTCCATTATAATCACTAGAAACTAGTGGCTCTTCGCTGTAATATAAAATTCCTTTTAAAGGACCGTCAGCAGCTTCTTTAAGAACAGCATTCACTTCTTCTACTGTTACATCTTTCTCAAGCTCAGCTACTAAGTCAACTAGTGAAACGTTTGGAGTTGGTACACGTAAAGCTCCACCGTTTAATTTCCCTTTTAGTTCAGGAAGTACTAGAGCTACAGCTTTAGCAGCACCAGTTGTTGTTGGGATAATATTTTCAGCTGCTGCACGAGCACGACGGAAATCTTTATGTGGTAAGTCAAGAATTTGTTGATCATTTGTATAAGAGTGAACTGTTGTCATCATACCGCGACGTAATCCGAAGTTGTCGTTAATTACTTTCGCAAATGGTGCTAAGCAGTTTGTTGTACAAGAAGCGTTTGAGATTACATGGTGATTTGCAGGGTCATACTTATCTTCGTTAACACCCATAACTACTGTTACGTCTTCATCTGTTGCAGGAGCAGAAATGATAACTTTTTTTGCGCCAGCTTCTAAATGTTTCGCAGCGTCTGCACGTTTTGTAAAGAAACCAGTAGATTCAACTACGACTTCAACACCTTGGTCGCCCCAAGCAAGTTTTGCAGGATCTCTTTCAGCTGTAACTTTAATTTCTTTCCCATTAACTACTAAATGCTCACCGTTCACTTCAACAGTTGCATCTAATGTTCCATGTACTGAATCATACTTTAGAAGGTGTGCAAGCATTTTTGCATCTGTTAAGTCATTAATTGCTACTACATCTACATTTGGGTTATTTAAAGCTGCACGGAAAACCACACGTCCAATACGTCCAAAACCATTAATTCCTACTTTAGTTGCCATAATTAAAATTCCTCCTTAGAATAGCTGAAACTGTTTATATTAAGGGTAGACCCTTTAATAACTTTTTTTGTTTAGAGTGTAGAGTTTAAAGTCTAGAGTTTCGAAAGTATAATTCCCCTTATCCGTAAGAGAATAAACAAAAATATCATTGTCTAACTTTGAAAACTGTAAACTTCACACTATACACTCTAAACTTCCTTTAGTATTTATTAAAAAAAGTTTTTTATGAATGTAATTCCAACAAAGCTTTTGCTGCGCCTTCGTCAGTCACTAAGATGTTGCTCGTTTTTTGTTTCATAAAAGCTGATATCGCATGTGCTTTCGATGTTCCACCAGCAACGGCGACAACTGATTTTGTCTTAATGACATCCTCTAGCTGCAAACCAATTGTTAAAACTTTATGAATGATATCGCCATTTTGATTAAAGTAATAACCAAATGCCTCAGCCACTGCTTGTTTTTCATGAAGGGTTTGTAATATTTCTTCTGATGAACTACGACGTTGTGCCATTGTTGTCGCTTCGCCAATTCCATGAACAACTAAGTTTGCAGATCGGATTAAATCGAGAATTTCTTTAATCTTTGGTTCTTCCATTAAAGAAGAATACGAATCTTGGCTTAGCTGATCTGGTACATGGAGCAATCGATAATGTCCCATTGCTTTCGTTGCCATCGTTGCACATATCGTATTCGCTTGATTTTCTACTTGCTCTCCTAAACCACCACGGGCAGGGACAAACAATGTTTCCTTCATTTCACTATCAGGAGTCATCATCTCTGCGACAGCAGCAACTGTTGTTCCACCGGTTAGGGCTACAATTTTTGTTTCTTCGTAAGCTAAATATCGTTTCATCAGTTGGACGGTAGCTCGGCCCATTTCCTTCTTCACCCAAGGAGCTTCATCACTATCTCCTGGAACAACAATGACTTCAGCAAGACCTAAACATTCCTTAAGCTTGTTTTCAACATTCGTTAAATCAAAAATGTCGCTCATCACTTCATCTAGCTGAGTTAGGACGTCTTTACCCTCATCTGTTATTGTCATCCCTGATGTAGCCATATCAATTAATCCTTGTTCCTTTAAAAATGTCACTTCACTCCGTAAAACTCTTTCTGACATACCTAAACTTGTTGCCAAACTTCTACGACCAATCGGTTGCATTAGGCGAATAAAGCGCAAAATGCGAAAGCGGATGCCTAGTACCTCCAAAAGATCAGGTAATAACTTTTTCTGAATGTCTAATAATAATCTCATAAAAAATCCCCTTACTTGATTTTGTCTACGATCTTGTTCAGGGACTTATTACGTCCCTCATAGACATATTGTGTCCCATAAGGGTGAAAAAATTAGAAAAACTTTGTCTTCCGAATTTTAAATAAATCGAAGCACAACTGTTTTTCACCTAATAACAGTAAAATAAATCCTTATTACAGTGTTAGTGTAACAAGGATTTTGTTTCATATCAAGCCTAATTCAACTATTTTTTTAATCGTCACAATTGGAAACGCTTACCTTTGAGGGAGGTGTAGAATGCAGAGTTGGTGAAAGCTTAGTCTCAGGAGCGATTAGTAATGTATAGACTTTCAAACCACTACAAAGCTCTTCATTGAAATACTTCGTCCCCAAGGAACAACACCGACTTCCGATTTCTCTTAATAACTCTAAATTATAAACGATCTATAAAAGACCTTATCTTTACCTCTGAAAGAATCCCGAAGTCTACCTCAACTCCCTCAATCTCGACCACTGGTATCATTATTTGAAATTTTTCTAAAAGCTCATCGTCTTTATAAATATCAATCATTTCAATTTTTAGGGGAATGTCTTTAGAAATCTTCTCTAACACTAAAAGCCCCTTGTCACATAATGAGCAATTTTCCTTCGTATAATACTTAACGTTCATAGGCCCTCCAACTATAATTTAAAATGTAAAATGTAGAATGTAGAATTTCATTAGAGTTTGCTTCGTGGTTTCCCTTTAAACATCTTACATTCTAAATTTTACATTCTACATTTCACTAAAATCTTTTCCTCTTCGCGGATGATGGGATGTTTAATTCTTCACGGTATTTTGTCACTGTTCTTCTTGATACTTCGATGGAATGATCTTTTTCTAGAACCGCGACTATTTTTTGATCTGAAAGTGGTTTTTGTTTATTTTCTTGATCGACTATTTTTTTGATGAGCTCCTTCACCGATAGAGATGAAGCATTTGTCCCACCTTCGCTTTTTATGCTAGAGCTAAAGAAGTACTTGAGTTCAAACAGCCCTCTAGGAGTTTGAACGTATTTTTGTGTTGTTACACGACTAACAGTTGACTCATGCATGTCGATATCGGCGGCAATTTCTTTTAGTGTTAACGGCTTTAAATAATCATAACCAAATTTAAAGAAATCTTCTTGATACTTAGCAATTGCCTCGGTCACCTTTAGCAATGTTTGTTGCCTTTGATTGATACTTTTTAATAGCCATAAAATTTGTTGATGTTTTTGCTGCACATATTTTTGTGAAGTTTCATCCGTTGCTTTTTTAAGTAAGTCTTGATAATGACGACTGACTGTTAAGTTAGGGATTAGATGATCATTCATACTAATAAAAAATTGACCGTCTATTAATTCAATGAAAGCGTCAGGGCTTATATATGTTAGCGGATCGTTATTATATATCGCTCCAGGCTTAGGTTGCAATGTTTGGATGAGATCTGCAACAGATTGCACCTCTTCTACTGAAATCGAAAGTGCCTTTGCAATTTCTTTCCATTTTTTGTTTGCGAACATCGTTAAATAGCTTTCGACAATCGTTTCGGCAACATTATTCCTATGATCAAGTTTTCTTAATTGAAGGAGTAGGCACTCTTGGAGTGATCTAGCACCAATTCCTACTGGATCAAGAGATTGCAAAAAGTGTAAGCAGTATAATGCCTTTTCTTCTGTTATCGAAAAATGGCTTGCCACTTCCTCTAAATCCCCTGTAAAGTATCCATTTTCATCTAACGAATCTACGAAGTATTGAATAATCTTTTTCTCGGCATCATTTAATGGCATAAATCGGATTTGATTAAATAAATGATCTTGGAGGCTAGCTTCATTTTTACTTACATAATCTAATGGTGACGTGTAATCACCTTCGTAAGTTTTCCAATCTGCCACCTTTTCATAATCAGTCTCAGATTTAGCAGATTTTTGAACATCATTTATTTTTTTATCCTTTACTTCGAGAAGAGGATTTTCTAATTGTTGCTCTTCAATAAAAGACAATAATTCATGTGTTGAATATTGCAAAATGGAAATTGCTTGACGCAATTCGTTCGTCATAACTAGCTTCATCGACTGTTGTTGATACAAACCAAAATCCATATTCATTACCCAACCTCCTCTAAAATCTATCATACTATGTTTACAGTTTTCAGTGAAGCAATTTGTCGTTTAGATGTAAACGTTTTCATTTATCTATATTCAAAGTTACCTCGTCTTAATGCAAAGAGGTTTATAAAAGGCTCGGTCACATTTTAGACACAATTTAAAGAGCAAAATATAAGTAGCCCCTCATGACAAGGGGCTACTATGCAGGTAAAACATGGACGTGTTTTACTCTTTTATTCTCTCATAACTACTACTATTCATCTATGCTATTTTCATGGTATTACTGGTAACTTTTATGAGAAAAAAATCAGCTTCTTAAGACTTTATTGGCATGGAAGGATGCTTTTTCATATAGCTTTCCTTTTTTAATTGGATCCACACATGCTTCATAATGAGAAATATGGTATTTCATAAAGAACCTATGCCATTTCAGATTAAAATAGCCTTTAATTTTCCCCATTTATTATAGTCACTCCTAAGTTATGTAATAAATTTTACATCCGACAGATTTCGCTAAGTTTATTATAATAGGACTCGACCCTACTTTATTGAGTATATATTTCTATTTTTCAACAAGGTATAAAGACCTATCACCTACTAAATAGGATCAAATTTCCATTAGTTGTCTTTAACCACATTGCCCACTAATTAAGATTTTATAAAAAAATTTCACCAAATTATCTTGGTTTTAAATTGTATAGTTTCGGTTAAGATGAATATGTATTAAAAATGAAGGTAAGTTGGATGCAGGAAATTATGAAAACACATCGAACATATATAGAAAGGTGTAAGGGCTTGGCACAGAGATTGGGCAATAAAAAGGCGGAAGTGCCCTGGTAGCCCCGAAAAGCAAATGTTCTTCAAGATAAAAAGTGTGCCCTTTCACTTTTAATATTGAAGGTTATTTGACCTCGAGGGGCTGGGCACTGAAGCTGGACATCATAATCAGTGTAAATCCTTTGACCTTCACTGACCTTTAGATTATGATATACATACAATAACTTCATTGGAGGAATAGCTAACAATCTTTGTTGCTATTCACTTATCTCAACAACAAAAATTTAAGGAGGAATATTATTATGAATTTAATCCCTACAGTTATCGAACAAACAAACCGTGGCGAACGTGCTTACGACATTTATTCGCGTCTTTTAAAGGATCGCATTATTATGTTAGGAAGCGCTATTGATGACAACGTCGCTAACTCAATCGTTGCACAGTTATTATTTTTAGCTGCTGAAGATCCTGATAAAGATATCTCACTTTACATAAATAGCCCAGGCGGATCTATTACAGCTGGTATGGCGATTTATGACACAATGCAATTTATTAAACCAAAAGTCTCAACAATTTGTATCGGAATGGCTGCTTCAATGGGTGCGTTCCTACTAGCCGCAGGTGAAAAAGGAAAGCGTTATGCCCTTCCGAACAGTGAAGTTATGATCCACCAGCCATTAGGTGGAGCACAAGGTCAAGCGACTGATATTCAAATCCATGCAAAGCGCATTATTGAAATGCGTGAAAAATTAAATGAAATTTTATCAGAACGCACAGGTCAACC
The DNA here is from genome assembly GCF_001866075.3 of Anaerobacillus isosaccharinicus. GTDB lineage: Bacteria > Bacillota > Bacilli > Bacillales > Anaerobacillaceae > Anaerobacillus > Anaerobacillus isosaccharinicus. The sequence goes on from NZ_CP063356.1 coordinate 940,454, forward strand.
ACTTGACGTTATCGAACGCGACACAGAGCGTGATAACTTCATGACAGCTGAAAGAGCAAAAGAATATGGCATGATCGATGAAGTTTTAGTGAAAAAACAAGACGAGAAATAGGAAAAAAGCTAGGTCAGCTGACCTAGCTTTTTTAAATTATTAATTATTAATTGCGAATTATGAATTAGTAGTAAGTTTTGCTTCGAACTTTACCTAGAAACATTCATAATTTTTAATTCATAATTGCCGTTACTCTTCTTTCTCGACAAAAGCAACTAAAGCTGTGATTGCTTCTACTTCGTCTTTTCCATCGGCAATGATGTTAATTTCTTTTCCTGAACCAACAGCTAAGCTCATAATACCCATAATACTTTTGGCGTTGACCTTTCTACCTTCTTTTTGAATGTAAATATCTGAACTAAATTTGTTTGCTTCTTGCACGAATAACGCTGCAGGTCTTGCTTGTAAGCCAGACTTACGTTTCACTACGATTGGTTTTTCTACCATTATCTTCTCCTCCTAAATACTTCATCGTCAATAACTATTACTCAACCCATTTAAGGAATTTTCCAGTTTGTATAAGTTTAAAACTTATATTCGGCTTCACCATTTCGAAGTTTGTTTGCAAATTCATCAATTTTTCTTAGGCGATGGTTAATACCAGATTTGCTTACCTTCCCCGTAGTAACCATTTCTCCTAATTCCTTTAATGTTACATCTTGATGTTTGACCCTAAGTTCGGCAATTTCTCTTAATTTTTCCGGTAATATACTCAAGCCAACTTCTCGTTGAATAAAGCGGATATTGTCTACTTGACGCATTGCTGCGCCAACTGTTTTGTTTAAGTTAGCGGTTTCACAATTTACGAGACGGTTAACCGAATTCCTCATATCTTTCATAATCCTAACATCTTCAAAAAACAGTAATGCCTGGTGGGCTCCGATTATATTTAAGAATTCGGTGATTTTTTCACCTTCTTTTATATATATAATAAACCCTTTTTTTCTTTCCAATACTTTAGCATTTAGACCATATGAGTTTACCAACTCGCAAAGAGATGTGTTATGTTCCTCGTAGAGAGAAAAAATCTCGAGATGATAGGATGATGTCTCTGGATGATTTACAGACCCGCCAGCGAGAAATGCCCCTCTTAAATAAGCACGTTTGCAACAACCATTACTTTTTATTTCATCTGAAACTTCTCTTATAAACTGAAATCCTTCTTTCATAATACCTAAATTCGCTAAAAGTTTCTGCGCTTCTTGCGAAATTCTCACTAAATAGACATTATTTTTCTTTAATCGCATCTTTTTTCGGACAAGAAGTTCAATATGAACAGTGAATGATTTCTTTATCAATGTATAAATGCGTCTAGCAATAGCGGCATTTTCAGTTAATATATCTAAAACTAATTGTTTATTACTAAAAGAAATAGAACCAGTCATTCTTATGAGGGCAGCTAATTCCGCCTTCGCACAGCATTCATCTGCATCCATTTGTGTCAATTCTTTTTTTGTCATAGCAGCGAAAGAAGACAAGGCTAGACCCCCTTTGTTAATGTAGAATGTAGAATTTAGAATGTAAAATGTAATAAGTTTCGCTTCGTAGTCTAAACCTAAAGAAAAATTCTACATTCTTCATTTTACATTTTAAATTATAATAGTGACAACAGCAGTTGTGAAAGTTTGATTGCGTCGTGGCGCAGGTAGTTTTCACGGTAGATTAATAATTGATCGGCAACAATTTGATACGGAAGTTTTTGAAGTTCTATTTTATCAAATAAAACGTCTTTTGCGCCTTCCTTTTCGTATTTTTCTAAATATTGTTTATCTATTTCTTGATTATTAACAATCATTGTATCAATAATTCCTGCTCCAACATGGGAAACCAATGAATGAACGTGATCACTCGCCGTATAATTATCTGTTTCCCCTGGTTGTGTCATGACGTTACAAATATAAACTTTTCTAGCCTGAGCCTTTTTCACTTCATCTGCTATTCCAGGAACGAGTAAGTTAGGAATGACACTTGTGTAAAGGCTTCCAGGACCGATAACAATTAAATCAGCTTTCCGAATCGCATGAAGGGTTTCTTGTAAAGGTTGAACGTTTTCCGGCGTAAGAAAAACTCGTTTAATTTTTTTACCTACTTTCGGGATTTTCGATTCTCCGACTACAATACTACCATCACACATTTCTGCTTTTAAGACGATGCTTTGGTTTGCTGCTGGAAGAACCTTTCCTCTGACATTTAATACTCTGCTAAGTTCATGAACGCCTTTAGCAAAGTCTCCGGTAATTGATGTCATTCCTGCTAATAATAAATTACCCAACGAATGGCCTGATAAACCAAGACCATTTTCAAAACGATGCTGGAACAGTTCCTCAATCAGTGGCTCGACTTCTGAGAGAGCTACGAGGACGTTTCGAACATCCCCAGGCGGTGGGATATTGAGCTCTTTTCGAAGTCGTCCTGAACTACCCCCGTCATCAGCAACAGTTACAATAGCAGTTATGTCTACAGGGAATGTTTTTAATCCCCGTAAAATTGCCGACAAACCTGTACCGCCGCCGATCACTACGATATTTGCTTTCTTCAATTAATGCCCCTTCCCCTTATGAATATCTCGATGTGTGATAAACGTTTTAAAGTCAGCTGAATATTTTTTCCCAAAGTATTCAGCAAGGGTCACAGAACGGTGTTTTCCACCTGTACAACCAATTCCGATGACAACTTGACTTTTTCCCTCTCGTTTATAGTGGGGTAAAATATATAACAATAAGTCATCTAGTTTTTCAATGAATTGCTGCGTTTCTGCCCACTTCAATACATATGACGATACTTCTTCTTCTAATCCTGTTTTTGGTCTCATATGGTCGATATAATGAGGGTTAGGTAAAAACCGAACATCAAACACAAGGTCTGCGTCAATCGGCATCCCATATTTAAAACCAAAAGACATCACATTCACTGAAAAAGAATGTTGCTCAGCAGCGGAAAAACGTTCAATAAGTTTTTCTCGTAACTGAAGCGGTTTTAAATCAGTTGTATCAATGATTTGTTGCGCCTGCCCTTTAATCTCCTCTAACATTTCTCGTTCTAGCTGAATCCCTTCTAATGGGAGACCTCTAGGTGCTAGCGGATGGGATCGGCGCGTTTCTTTATAGCGCTGCACTAACTTGCTATCCTTTGCATCTAAAAAGATAATTTGTGCTTTTACATCAGCAGCTGTTCCTAAATAATCGATTGATTGAAAAAGATGATCAAAAAACTCTCGGCCACGTAAATCAATAACTAATGCTACTTTATTCATTTTATCGCCAGAGCTTTCAATAAGTTCAATGAACTTTGGAATTAACGCTGGCGGGAGATTATCAACACAGAAGAAGCCCAAATCTTCAAAGCTCTGTACAGCAACCGTTTTCCCTGCACCTGACATCCCCGTAATAATTACAACTTGCATATCCTTTTTGGCTGACATGATAGCTTCTCCCTTCTTTTTTAATGTAGAATTATTGAAAGCAAAAGCTTCGCAGCAAGGGCTTTCAGCACTCTAAACTTTACACTCTAAACTCTAAACTTATTTTCTAACCGGATCTAACTGGTACGACAAGAGCTCAAAGTCTTCGGTGTAGTAGAAGGTTCCATAAATGGTTTCGTTTGAGTGGAGTATGTGGTTAAAGATAAACACATCGCCTGGTGCCATCGGTAAGTTTTTGACATCTTCTTGTTGTTGCCACTTAAGCTTACCTTCTGGGGAAACGGCTAACATCTCTCCTGATATTTCGGTCGCTAAAAAGGTAAACATCATCCACTCATTAAGAACTTTTGCTCCATCTTTAATCACTATTGTAAAAACACCTTTGATTTCAGGGTTTTGAATTTCTAAACCTGTTTCTTCGCGATATTCCCGTGTTACAGCCTCTTTGATCGATTCTCCGCTTTCCATCTTTCCACCAGGAGCTACCCACCATCCTCTAGAAGGCTTTTGCAACAATAAGACTTGCCGGTCTTTTTTTACGATACAATTGGTTATCCTTTGCAAAGTCCCCACCTCTGTACTAGTCTTTTTATAAATAAAAAAGAAACACAATTCCCTATTCTAATCATAGGAAATGGAGTAAACCTATACAATGTTTATATCTTCTATATAGTATACTATATTTTTTCTACAGGAACATTCCTAAAAAAATGGAACAGTTAGAATATGTGAAGTCATTCGTTTACTATTATTACACAATACTTTTCACTAGCAAATTAATTACTGTTATAATTTAGGTAAATTAGACTTTTTTGACAAAAAAAGAGCACGAATACCGTTCATTCGTGCGACAAGAAAGTATATAAAAAAGGGGGTCAATTACTTAATCTTATAATACCCTTATTATATTTCAAAACTGTTACAACAGAATTAAAACGGAGTAACGTTTTGTTAAAAATGTGTAATTTAAAACCTAAGTTCCAAATCACCCTTTATTTTTTAGAACTTTTTAGTTCTTCCATTAAATCTTCAATATAATGTTGTGCTGCTTGGGCAGCAATACTACCGTCACCTGTAGCTGTTACAATTTGACGTAACGTTTTTTCGCGAATATCACCAGCTGCAAAAATACCTCTTACTCTTGTTTCCATTTGGTCGTTTGTTTCAACATAGCCTTCAGCATTTAAGATGCCAAGATTCTTAATAGGATCGTTTAGTGGCTCCATACCGATGTAAATAAAGACACCATCCGTTTTAAATTCGCTTTCCGTGCCATCCACTACATTTTTGATTGTGACACTACCAACTTTACGGTTGTCTTCATTAATCTCTGTTACAACATGATTCCATAAAAATTCAACTTTTTCATTTGCAAAAGCACGATCTTGAAGAATTTTTTGGGCGCGAAGCTCATCACGACGGTGAATAACGGTTACTTTTGTCGCAAAGCGTGTTAAGTAAACCGCTTCTTCAACAGCTGAGTCTCCACCACCAACTACAACTAATTCTTTCCCTTTAAAGAATGCACCATCACAAACAGCACAATAAGATACACCGCGTCCACCTAAAGCACTTTCACCAGGAACACCTAATTTTTTATATTTAGCACCTGTTGTAACAATAACAGCTCTACCTTTAAATTCTTTGCTACCTGTTACAACAGTTTTGTATTCTTTACCATCGATGATTTCTTTAATATCACCGTAAGCATATTCAGCACCGAATTTTTTTGCGTGGTCAAACATTTTTGTTGATAAGTCAGGACCTAGAATACTTTCATATCCTGGATAGTTTTCTACGTCTTCAGTGTTCGCCATTTGTCCCCCAGGCACACCGCGTTCAACCATTAGCGTTGATAAATTACCTCTTGAAGTATAGACAGCTGCAGTCATCCCAGCCGGACCTGCACCTGCAATAATCACATCATAAATTTTTTCTTCACTCATTTCAATTCAACTCCCTATTGGCATTCATTGTAAACATTATATGTCTAAAGCCGTTAATGATTTATACCTACTATAGTAATTTTCTTTACAATACTATCCTAATGAATACTACTAAATAAGTCCAATATCCTGCTCAGAATCTTGACATTATCTTGACTAAGTATAAAAAGCTTGTTAACTTCTATTACTTTATTGATTTTCATCATTCAAATATTCTCGCCAATTAGGAATTATCTTTGGTTGCAGAAAAACGTTCGCAACTACCTATGTATTAGTTTAAATATGGCTCAGTTTTAGTTATTATGAAAATTCTCTTACTTTGTCTAATCTAAAAAAAAGTACAAAGCATGCCCAATGTTCGTCGTTGGGAGTTACTTTGCACAGGCAAGGTGAACCAATTATATTTTTTGCTATTTTAAAGGTAATTATTCTACCACTCTGCGCGATTACTACAGTAGTTATAGGTAGGTTTAATCTCATTTCCTTTTTGGATGTAATGCAGGTTCGACATCGCATCATCATTACCAAGTGTGGCAAGCTTTTTCCAAAGGGTTACAGCTTTTTCAATACGACCTGTATAAAAGCTAGCGACTGCTAAATGATAGTTAAATTTAGGGAAATCACCGTATCCTTTTCGATGAAGTCTTTCTAAGCCGAGATAGGCTTGTTCATGCTCGCCAACTTTTCCAAACGAGATGGCTAAGCTATAACAATGTTCATAGTCGATACTAAAAACATTTTTTAAGCCTTTGGCAAGTGTTTCTGCCTTTTCGACCTCCCCTGTTTCAAAAAGATAAGTCATCAAATAACAGCGAGCCATCACATTATCTTCTTTTTGTAAAACAGTACGAAGAATATCAATCGCTTTTTTTGCTTGGCCATTTAAATAATTGGCTTCCGCTAGGCGAATATGGGCCATCCAATATTCCGGCTTTTCTTTTAACAACTCAGTAAAGTATAAAATGGCTTTATCGTAATTTTCTTTTTTAAGCTCACTTGACGCTAGCTCATATCGGATTAAGAATGTCTCCGCTTCGGCAAATAAATCATCCTCTTCTTGCAATAGCTCTAAAAGGTCCTCAATATCTTCTAAAAATTCACCATCTGGATCTTTATCAATATAGAGAAGAGCTTCTTTTCTCGCATGTTCAAACAAACCGAGATTCGCATAATTATTAGCTAAGAAAAAATGACATTCAGGCAAATCATCACCTAAATTATTATCTATTATTTTTATTAAACAATCATTTGAGCAGTGAATATCACCTAAATCAGCAAGAATTATCGCCAATTGGCACTGAAAAGCTGGCTCCATAGGCTCTAATTCCACAGCACGCTCAAGATATCGTTTTGCTTTAGTTAAATTTTTGTCGCGATAAGCCTCTATTCCTTTATTGTAGAAATAAGCTCCATCTTGAAGATTAGAGTACACTAACCCCATTGCTTTAATTTTTTCTATTTGTTTACTCATTTCTACCTCCCATTCAATCATAGTATACTCGCGTAAGTATATCACTTTTTGGATGGTTTGTTAATGTTAAATGTCGTGAAAAATGATATGAAAGCATTTGTAAAAATTCGATTGCTATTTATAATCCTAACGGACATACGTTCCGTTATTTTAAAAAAATATGATGATTTAAATTTTTATCGGACATATGTTCCGTTATTTTCCAAAAACAGGCGGGAAAAGCAGCCAAAACTAACTAATAGCGGAACGTATGTCCGATAATATTAAAAAGATTTGTATTTCGGCGAAATAACGGAACTGAAGTCCGATAACACGAAACTTCAAAAAAATAGAGTGTAGCGCTTGGTTGTTGCAAGCACTCGAGGCCCACACAACTCCAAACTCTACACTCTTTAGCGCTTATTTACTATGTCTTTCTTTCAACGTGTTCAAGACGTCATCTAGTGGGAGCTTTTGCTCGCGGAGGACAACGAGGAGATGGAACAACAGATCGGCAACTTCCCAACGCAGTTCTTCTGGATCACGATTTTTAGCAGCGATAATCACTTCGCCTGCTTCTTCGCCAATTTTCTTTAGCATTTTATCAAGGCCATGTTCAAATAAATAGGTTGTATAAGAGCCTTCTGGGCGCTCAGCTGCACGCTTGGCAATCGTTTCTTCTAGAACATTTATTATCGCAAAGCGATCATTGCTTTGACTAGGTGTTTCATTGTTTAGTAGTGAATCACTAAAGCAACTATAGCTACCTTTATGGCAGGCTGGCCCTGCAGGATTGACAAGAACGACTAGGGCATCTTGGTCACAATCATAACGAATATCGACGACTTGCTGTGTGTTTCCTGAGGTCGCACCTTTATGCCAAAGCTCTTGGCGCGAGCGGCTATAAAACCATGTTTCTTTCGTTTCAATCGTCTTTTGCAATGACTCTTCATTCATATACGCCACTGTTAGCACTTCTTTACTCATCGCATCTTGGACAACCGCAGGGATCAGTTTTTTTTCATCAAACTTAACTTTTACCATTAGCGAACCTCAACCCCTTTCTGTTTTAAAAAGCTTTTCACTTCCGCGACAGATGTTTCTTTATAGTGAAAAATTGAAGCTGCTAATGCTGCATCAGCTTTTGCTTCTTTAAATACTGGGTCAAAATCTTCTTTTGAACCAGCTCCACCTGAAGCAATCACGGGAACGGTCACCGCTTCCCCAACAGCTTTCGTTAAAGGAAGGTCAAACCCCTTCTTTTCACCGTCTTGATCCATACTTGTTAAGAGGATCTCTCCAGCACCACGTTTCACTGCTTCTTTCGCCCAAGCGATGACTTCCCACTCTGTTGGCTTTCGACCGCCGTGTGTGAAGACACGCCATGATCGAAGCGCTTCGTCGTATTTCGCATCAATCGCCACTACGATACATTGCGACCCGAAAAAGTCAGCGCCTTCTGTAATCAGTTCAGGGCGAAGCACAGCTGCAGTGTTTAACGAAACTTTATCTGCTCCTGCTCGTAAAATTCGTTTCATATCAGCGAGCGAGTTAATCCCGCCCCCAACCGTAAAAGGGATCGCCAATTGTCCTGCGACTTGCTCAACAACATCCACCATTGTTTCACGACCTTCGTGTGAAGCAGAAATATCTAAAAAGACAAGCTCATCAGCACCTTGCTGATCGTAAAAAGCGGCAAGCTCGACAGGATCGCCAGCGTCACGTAAATTCACAAATTGTATACCTTTAACAACACGACCTTCTTTTACATCTAAGCAAGGAATAATCCGTTTAGCCAACATTGGCAGCACCCCGTTCCAATGCTTCTTCAAGTGTAAACTGATTTGTATAAAGAGCTTTACCGGTTATCGCGCCGCCAATGCCATCTTTTTCAAATTGTTTTAATTCAGTAATGTCATCTAGTGAACTAACACCACCAGAAGCGATTACTTCTTTTCCAGTCGCACGCGCCAAAGCTGCGATCGCTTCTGTGTTCGGCCCTGACAACATACCATCACGGGAAATATCCGTAAAAATAAATACTTCGGCGCCATGACTAGCTAATTCAATCCCCAATGCTTCTGCGGTCACTTTGGATGTTTCAAGCCAGCCTTCTGTCGCCACGTAGCCATCTCGTGCATCGATCCCAATCGCGATTTTTTCAGCGTATTGCTTTAACATTGCCTTAACAAACTCAGGATCTTTTATCGCAGAGCTTCCTAGAATCACACGATCAACGCCATTGTCTAAATACGCTGCTACATCTTCAGGCGTACGGATGCCACCGCCTACTTGCACTTTCACGTTTAGTTCTTTTGCAATCGCAATCACATGCTCATGATTAACACGGTGTCCGGCTTTAGCACCATCTAAATCTACTGTATGGATCCACTCGGCACCAGCCTCTGCAAATCGTTTTGCCATATCTAACGGCGAATTGCCATAAACCGTCTCTTGATCATAATCACCTTGAATGAGGCGAACACAATTGCCATCGCGAATATCAATTGCTGGATAAATAATAAATTTACTCATGAATTTTCGCCTCCTTCTCTTTTGTAACCATGCTTGCAAAGTTCTCAAGTAGCTTCATGCCAACACTACTGCTTTTTTCTGGATGAAATTGCGTTCCAAGGACATTATTTTTACCAACAACCGCAGGAACGATCACGTCATAATCGCAGCTTGCTAGAAGTTCAGCTTTGTCCATTTCTTGAACGACATAGGAATGAACGAAGTAGACGTGGCCTTCTTCGACCTGGTCGAGTAACGAATGTTCTTGATGAAATTGAAGGCGGTTCCAGCCCATATGAGGGACTTTATAGCGCTCGCCTGTTTCTGTTACTCCTTTAAAGCGACGGACCTTTCCTTTTAAAAGCGATAGTCCGGTTGTTTCGCCATTTTCTTCACTTTTATCAAACAGTAGTTGCATACCTAAACAAATTCCGAGTATCGGTTTTCCTAAACTTGCCCAGTTGGTTAAAAATTTATCTAAGTTCTCTTTTCGTAAAATTTCCATCGCATCTTTAAATGAGCCTACTCCAGGTAAAATTAACCCATCAGCTTTAGCTAGCTCGTCTTGTTTTTCGGAAATAAAATAGTCATAGTTCAATCTTTCTAGTGCTTTACTCACGCTATGAAGATTGCCCATTCCATAATCAACAATCCCGATCATTTATAACATCCCTTTCGTTGAAGGCACACCTTTAATCCTTGGATCAACAGTTGTTGCTTCATCTAAAGCTCTTGCTAGCGCTTTAAAAATCGCCTCGATAATATGATGTGTATTTGTTCCATAATGAACGACGACATGGAGGTTCATCCGCGCTTCAAGGGCAAATTTCCATAAAAATTCATGGACAAGCTCAGTATCGAACGTTCCCACTTTCTCACTTGGAAGTTCAGCACGAAATTCTAAATGAGGACGATTACTTAAATCAACGACAACTTGAGCGAGAGTTTCATCCATTGGCACAAACGCACTGCCGTAACGCTTAATGCCTTTTTTATCCCCTAACGCATCTTTTAAAGCAATCCCTAAACAAATTCCAATATCCTCTGTCGTGTGATGATCATCAATTTCCACATCACCACTGGCATCAATCGTTAAATCAAACACCCCATGCTTCGTCCAAAGATCAAGCATATGATTAAGAAACGGCACCGGCGTCTTAATATCCGCCTTCCCTTCCCCATCCACTTGCAGCTGCAACTTTATTTGCGTTTCATTCGTAATCCGTTCAATACTAGCCGATCTACTCATTTTTATTCCTCCATTCGTTCTATAATGTAAAATGTAGAATGTAGAATTTAGAATGAGAAAGTAAAGCTTCGAAGTCCAACCCACACCATTCTGCATTTTACATTTTACATTCTACATTTACTTGAAAGCATTACCCACAAAGGTTTTTACATTTTGCATTTTACATTTTACATTCTAAATTCTGCATTCTGCATTCTACATTAACCAAAAGTCCGCCTGAGGTGGACTTTTGGTTAAAAACGTCCACGAGTGGGGTCAGACCCCCTTATTTGAGACGCACTTCTACTGCTCTGGCGTGGGCTTCGAGGCCTTCGAGGCGGGCGAGGGCGGCGATTTTTTCGGCATTTGCCATTAACGCTGTTTTGCTATATGAAATAATGCTCGATTTCTTTGTAAAATCATCAACATTTAAAGGGCTTGAAAAGCGAGCTGTGCCGTTTGTTGGTAATACATGATTTGGTCCGGCGAAATAGTCGCCGACAGGCTCTGAGCTATATGGCCCTAAGAAAATTGCGCCGGCGTGGCGGATTTTCCCTAGTAATTGCATCGGCTCGGCTGTTAAAATCTCTAAATGCTCTGGTGCTAACTCGTTGACAACTGCCACCGCTTCTTCTAGATCTTTCGTTACGTAAATTGCACCGTAATCACGGATTGATGCTCCTGCAATCTCTTTACGAGGTAAAAGAGCTAGTTGTTTCTCTACTTCAGTAGCTACTGCTTCTGCTAGCCGCTCACAAGGCGTCACTAAGATCGCTGATGCTAAGGCATCGTGCTCTGCTTGCGATAATAGATCAGCAGCAATGTAGCGAGGGTTTGCCTCCTCATCTGCTAACACGACAATTTCGCTTGGTCCGGCAATCATATCAATATCAACGTGACCATATACCGCTCGTTTTGCTAACGCTACATATATATTTCCTGGACCAACAATTTTGTCGACAGCCGGTACCGATTCAGTTCCGTACGCTAGCGCCGCCACAGCCTGTGCCCCGCCCATTTTATAAATGTGTTCAACACCTAATTCATTGGCAGCAACTAACACACCTGCTGGGAGTGTACCATCTTTCCCCGGAGGCGAGACCATCACAATCTTACGGACTTCTGCTACTTGAGCTGGAATGACATTCATTAAAATCGAAGATGGATAAGCAGCTGTTCCGCCTGGCACATAAACGCCTACTGAATCAAGAGCTGTAATCTTTTGTCCAAGAATGGTCCCATCTTCTTCTGTTGTCAGCCACGACTGACGTTTTTGGCGTTCATGGAAGCGGCGGATATTTCCCATTGCCTCGCGAAGCGCAGCAAGTACTTTGTCATCAATATGTGCGTAGGCGGCTTCTAGCTCATCCTTTGTCACCTTAAAACTAGCCAATTCCGCGCCATCAAATTTTTCCGTAAAAAAGCGAATCGCTTCGTCACCTTCGCTTCTGACTTGCTCAATTATGGCTTCAACGACTTTTTGTTGTTCTTGTGTGCCTTGGTCGATTGTTCGTTTTAGTGATACTTTTTCGGTCACTTTTTCAATTCTCATTGTTCTTCCCCCTCAATAACAGCCGCTAGTCGTTCGACGACGTCATCAATAATTACGTCTTTCATTCGATAACTAACTGGGTTCACGATTAGGCGAGACGTGATTGGAACGATTTTTTCGATTTCGACAAGGCCGTTGGCTTTTAATGTTTGGCCTGTTGAAACAATATCAACGATGCGGTCTGCGAGTCCGATAAGCGGAGCCAGTTCAATGGAGCCGTTCAATTTGATAATCTCCACTTGCTCGCCCTGCTCACGGAAATAGCTAGCAGCTAGGTTAGGGTATTTAGATGCCACTTTCGGCGCGATATCATTATTTTTTTCATAGGTTGGGAGGGCAGCTACAGCCATGTAGCATTCGCTTATTTTTAAGTCTAGCACTTCATAAACGTCCCGCTCTTCTTCGATCATCGTATCTTTTCCGGCGACACCGATATCTGCAACACCGTGCTCAACGTATGTAGGAACATCCATTGGCTTTGCTAAAATAAAGCGCATACCAGCTTCAGGTACATCAATAATTAAGCGGCGATTGTCTTCAAATTCGGGGGGCAAATTATAGCCTGCTTTACGAAGGAGCTCAACTGCTTCTTCAAAAATACGTCCTTTTGGCATTGCTACTGTTAACATCTACTTGTCCCCCTTTCCATTTTTTCCGATACAATAAATGATCTCTTCATAGCCTTTTGAAAATTGGTCAACGTCCTTCACACCTGATAAGTCTTGCAGTACGACTGCTAAACCTTCTTGCCGTTTTTGTTGTGCCTGTTCAATGGCATCTTTTCGACGTTCATTGCTATAAATAATACATGTAATTGGATTTTGGTCTGCTTTTAATCCGAGCGCTTTGACGAGTAAATCTAGGCGAATCCCAAACCCTGTCGCAGGTGCTGGGCGGTTAAATTTCTGTAAAAGTTCATCATAGCGCCCTCCAGAGGCAATTGGCGTTCCTAGATTATCGCTATACGCTTCAAAAACTGGACCAGTATAATAGCTCATATGCATCACAAGATTTAAATCAAGTTTCACAAAATCTGTAATTCCGTAACAATCAAGAACACCGATCAACTTCTCAAGTTCCTCAAGGGCTTTCTTTCCTTCTCCATTTGTTACAAGCTCTTTCGCATCTTCTAGTTTCGAAAAATCACCACGAAGATTTAACAGCTGTAAGAGACGACTTTTATCAATCGAGGATAAGGATAGACTTTTCACATGTTGACGGTAGCCAACGTAATTTTTTTCATATAAAAAGCGACGGAGGACGTTTGCCCGCTCCTCGTTACCAACAACATCTAATAATAGGGCATTTACATAGCCGACGTGGCCAATTGCAATTTTAAAATGACCTAAGCCAACTTTTTTCAATGAAGCAATCATCAGGGCGATTACTTCTCCATCAGCACTGCTCGTTTCATCACCAATTAGCTCAATGCCGATTTGCTCAAATTCAGCTGGTCTGCCGCCTTCATCGTGCTGAGCACGAAATACATTGGCATCATAAGCAAGACGTAAGGGAACGCTGACATCTTTCAAACTAGATGCAGCAAGTCTTGCAATCGGTGCTGTCATGTCAGGACGTAAAACGAGAGTATTTCCTCGTTGATCTAATAGTTTAAACAACTGTTGGTCTAAAATGGCCGAAGCAACACCAACTGTTTCATAATATTCTAATGTAGGTGTTTCAATCGATTGATAGCCCCACAGCTTTAACTCTTCTTTCATGTCTTGCCGGATTTGATTTTTCGCTTCATATAATTGAGGTAGCGTATCACGCATTCCAATTGGTTTTTCAAACATAAATGGCTTTGACATCTCTCACACTCCGTTCGATTTTACTTTACCATGCTAATACGATAAAGCATCATATGTAGTAGTCTACACTCCACCGAAAAAACCGTCAACCTTTTTGAGTTAATTATTTGTAATTTTTAGTATGTGTTATTTAGGACAACTTCACAATTTATTGTTAATGACCTAAAATATTCAAAATTTTCTCATTTATAGTATACTAGACTTTAAGAAAATGGAGGTGTTTTTTTGGAAACTACAGTTGTTGCTCACAAACAGCCCTTACTAAAAAGAAAATGGGTAAAAATATCAGTTTGGATATTATGCAGCTTATTATTTTTTCTTACACTTGCCGTTGGTTTAGGCTATTGGTTTGTAAAAAGGAGTCACCCTGGATTAACTGGAACGGTCATTGCTCAGCCGCTTAACAGTGAAGTAACGGTTATCCGTGATGAGCGGGGTGTTGCCCAAATTAAAGCAGTGTCGTTAGAAGACTTATTTTTTGTGCAAGGATATGTAACTGCTCAAGACCGTTTATACCAAATGGATATGACGAGAAGGCTAGCAAGCGGACGTCTATCAGAGGTGGTTGGGAAACAAGCACTTGAAACAGACCGATTTTTCCGTACATATGGTATGCACCGAACGACTGACAGACTAGTTTCGATGTTTAATGAAGAAACAACTAGGATCGTAGACGCTTATGTAAGCGGTGTTAACCAGTACATTGAAGAGGCTTTCTCTAGTGGTAAGTATCCGATTGAATTTCGCATTTTAGGTTATGAGCCAAATCCCTGGACAAAGGAGGATACGGCTCTAGTTGTAAAATATATGGGCTATACGCTCTCAGGAAATTTCCGAGCAGAACTAGAGCACTATCGAATGATCAAAAAATTAGGCCACATTGATGCTCCAAGGTTATTTCCGGAGTACCATATTGATGATGCGTTCCCGACCATTTACACTGTCTCGGAAGCATCACCTTTTTCACTAACGGAATTAGAAAATTTAACTACATTTGCACCAGATGAATTTAACGGCAGTAACAACTGGGTCATTGGCGGCGACTATACTGAATCTGGTTTTCCGTTTGTTGCTGATGATCCACACTTAGGTTTTGCTATTCCAAGTGTTTGGTACCAAACGCACCTGCAGTTAGATGGTGATTTTCATTCTGTAGGGGTTACCGTTCCTGGTGTTCCAGGGGTTGTACTTGGCCATAATGAACATATGGCTTGGGGTGTAACCGCCTTATCTGTTGATCAAGAAGATTTGTTTTTAGAAAAAGCACATCCGCAAAATCCGCAGTTGTATTTATTTGATGACATCTGGGAAGAAGCAACAATAATTGAAGAAGTTATTGAAATTAAGGATGAAGAGCCTTTTATTGAGCGTGTTGAGGTGACAAGAAACGGGCCAATTATTAATAAAGTAGTCACAAACGGACCATACCAGGCGATCTCACTTCGCTGGACAGGGTACGAAGCGGGCGAAGAACTAAATGGAATTATGCGACTTAACCGAGCGACGAATGTCCATGAATTTACAGAAGGACTAAATGGCTTTGTTACACCTGCCTTAAGCTGGGTGTACGCAGATCGCGATGGAAATATTGGCTTTCGCGGTCAAGCATTAATGCCAATACGTAATAATTCTAATGGCATGTTGCCTGTTCCTGGCTGGGACCCGGATTACCAGTGGCAAGGCTTTATTCCAAATGAAGAGCTTCCACAAATTATTAATCCCGAACGGGGCTATATCATGACCGCTAACAATAAACCTGTAGATGATGAGTACCCATATGAAATTGGTCGTAGCTTTTACCCTTACCGTGCTGAAAGATTAACAGAATTGATTGAAGATACGATTGCTTCTGATGAGCTTTTTACGATTGAAAAGATGAAAGAAATGCAAACTGATGTCTTAAATGTTCAAGCGCGTTCTTTGCTTCCCATTTTGCTCGATGCTGTCTCTCGTTCAGAAATAATTACTCCACTATCTGGATTAGAAAAAGATGTTTATGATATGCTCCGAGATTGGGATTATCAAGAAAAAGTAGATTCTGGTGGAGCACTTGCATGGAACCATTGGTACAACTTACTTGGACCAGCGCTTTTTGATGATTTACTAGGGTTTTCTTATAATCACAATCTAGTAATTTATCAAGTGCTGCAAGAAGCTCATCAACACCCGGATCATCAACTATTTGGTTCGCTTAGGGACGGCTTACAGCTTTCACTAGATGAGTTAGCAAGAGAAACCTTTGCAGCAGCTATAGATGGAATCGTAGATATTCAAGGGAAGAACACGTCAAAATGGGCTTGGGGCAAATGGCATACCTTGACGATCGATCACCCATTAGGCGCAGTCAAACCACTTCACTTATTATTTAATGTTGGAAAGTGGGAAATTGGCGGAAGTGGCGCAACACCAAATGCTAATGCTTATAACCGTCATTCAGGAAAAGTAACAGGCGGCGCTGGCTGGCGCTTTGTCGCTGATTTAGCTTCTGTTAATTCGATGTATGATATTGTCATGCCAGGCCAATCAGGCCAAGTTTTTTCACCCCACTACTCCGATCAAGTTGATACATGGGCAGAAGGGAATTTGTATCCTATGGTTTATCATAAAGACGGGTTGAAAAAAAAGAAGCTAGTGAGGTTTGTGCCTGGAGAGTAACGTTTTACTGTAAGGAGCGGTTCACTACGGGTTGATCAATCCAATACTGTTATGTGAAGTGACCATCTTTTTTAAAGGTGGTCATTTTTGTGTTTTAGAGGCATTTCCCCCTATTATGCAAAATTAAATAAGTTTTGAACAAATGAATGGATGGAAATGATCGCATAAGCGGAATTTGTATGAATTTTATTCTTATGAAACATGGATATCCCCCTGCCATTATTAGAAAAAAGGAACGTATTGATAACTTAAAAGCTTTAATTGATGCAGACAATGGAAATGGCATACCATTTCTCGCATTGATTACAAAGGACGTAGAAAATTCCCTTAAGACAATGATTTAAAAAATAAAGTAAGTTCTACAAAAGGATATCTAGTTATCAGATAATTTGATATAATAAAATGGAATATATAACCTTTGTTTTCTTTGGTGCTATTCAATTTTTTGTAAGGTGGTGAGGATGTTGATGAATGGAGTTTTTGCAAGTAATCTAGGTAACTACTCAAATCATATGAAGTTTGTTAAGTATAGTACTGCTCTGCAAATTAATAGTGCTAAAGATGATCCAGCAGGACTAGCTATTTCTGAAAAAATGCGGGGTCAATTTCGTGGCGATGATATAGCTGTTCGAAACATGCGTGATAGCCAGTCACTAGGCCGAACTGCTGAAGGTGCCCTTAGTCAATCTCACTCCGTATTACAAAGAATGCGAGAGTTATCGATCCAAGCAAACAACGGACTTCTCACTGAAAGCGATCGCTCTCACCTGCAAAGGGAATTTGATGGGCTTCGTGATACGATAAATGCCATTGGGCGTGATACCCAGTTTAATACAAAGCCTTTGCGTGATGGGAGTTTTGTTGATCAGAAAACCACTACTAGTGGCAACGGGGCTTCTTTCGGTTTAAGTATAGACTCGGCGTTTGCTTCACAACTAGGTAATGCTCAAACAGGTTGGACAATATCCGATGTAGATTTACGGTCTAATACGTCTCAAGCGCTTTCAATTATTGACGGAGCAATCAATCAAATCTCGCATTCTCGTGGAAAGTTAGGCGCGACAGATAACCGTTTTGAAAAAGCTACTAATGTCACAGAAACACAAAGTTTGAACATTCGAGCTGCTGAGTCGAGAGTTCGTGACGCTGATGTCGCTAAAAATGCCATGGAGTTACAAAAAATTCAAATCATGCAGCAAGCCTATTTTTCAACGCAACGAATGGGGATCGGGATGATGGGCACGAATGTTAATTTGTTGATGTAGGTCATAAAATAATAGAAGCCACATTGTTTTTCTTAGATGAAATCAGTGTGGTTTTTTGTTTGGTTTGTTTTTTGGAAGGTTGGAGGACAGCAGATCCGTTATATTAAGTAACATTGTCATTTTTGGGAACGAAAAGGACACCAGAGCCGCTATAGGTCTAAAAAAAGCAACAACATGCCATTTTTAGTCGATTAGCGGATCTGTTGTCCTCCACACTTATCAAATTTGCAATTTCAGCTAAAATAACGGAACACCTGTCCTACTTCCCAATCATGAAGCAAGAGCTCACTAACCTTTGTCCACCTGAGATGGAATTTTGATCTAAAATGTCCACGAAGGGTGTCTGACACCTAAAAGATCCGGGGTGTCTGACACCCGAAAATTCAGTTTCCTTCTTTGATGATCTGCATTGGGTTGCCGCCAACAAAGGCGCCGGCTGGGACATCTTTATGAACAAGGGAGCCTGCTGCAACAATAGCTCGATCACCGATAATCACGCCGGGTAAAATCGTCGTATTAGCGCCGATCATCACTTCGTCTCCGATCACCACATCCCCGAGGCGATACTCACCAACTAAATATTCATGAGCTAGAATGGTTGTATTGTAGCCAATCACGGTGTTTCTACCGATACTGATTTTTTCAGGAAACATGATATCCATCATCACCATTAACGCTACCGCCGTTTGATCGCCAACCTTCATTCGTAAAAACGTGCGATATAACCAATTTTTAAACGGAACATGTGGCGTATAACGGGCGATTTGGATCACGATAAAGTTTTTCATTACTTTAAAAAAAGATACTGTCTTATAAATCTGCCAGAGAGAGTTAGCACCTTCAACTGGGTAGCGAGTCGTTCTTCTAGCCAAGGGAATCTTCTCCTAAATAAGTCAGTAGGTCTGACATTGTTTCAAGCATTACATCAGGCTCATACGACTCTAGGAATTCTCTTCCTTTAATTGTCCATGCTACTGCTGCTGTTTTCGTACCCGTATTTTTCCCACCTAAAACGTCATATTGGCTGTCACCAACCATAATCGCTCGCTCCGGTGAAGAATTTAATTGGCCCAGTGCCATTAATAATGGCTCAGGATTTGGTTTTACATTTTCGACGTCATCAATACCGACGAGGACAGGGAAGTACTGCTCAAGGCCTGTTAATTTCAATCCCATTCGTGCTGTTTCTGAACGCTTTGTTGTTACAACGGCTAGCTTGTACCCTTTTTCATGAAGAGCTTTGACCGTTTCTTTCACCGTTTCATACTCTTCTACTAATTCATCATGCTTTTCATGATTAAACGTGCGGTACATATGAGTCATTTCTTCGACCTTATCAGGAATTAAACGGCTGAAACTATCATGTAGTGATGGACCGATAAATTCGATAACTCTTTCACGCGTGTACTCATTCGGAAAATAATGATCTAACGTATGCAAAAAAGAGGCGATAATTAGCTCATTTGTATTAATTAACGTACCATCTAAATCAAATAACACTGTATCTATCTTCATGGAAAAACTCCTTTTTTTTAATGTAGAATTACGTGTGTTTGTCTTCGCAGTAATTCAAAAGCATTTTGCATTCTACATTTTACATTTTGTATTCTACATTTTCTTTTCCTTCTTCAACTTTCTCCTTCTTCTCCAACCTATTCCAGACAAATGCGACGAGAATGGTTAGGACGATGGCAGTTACGAGGCGGATGAGAAATAGCGGCCAAATCGGAATGCCTAACGGGATAAAGAGGAGCGTATCCTCTATGACAGCATGGCATGCCACAAGAAAAATAAACGCTAAGTATAAGTCCTTCTTTTTGACCCCATCTTCTTTAACTGCTTGCATCATCACGCCTGCACCATAAGCAAGCCCAAACACAAGCCCTGCTGCTAATGTCGTTGACGTATTCTCTTTCATACCTAGCATTTTTGTAAATGGTGACATCGCTTTTGAAAACCAGCTAAGCCAGTTTAAATCTTTCATAATTTGGATCCCGACCATAATTGGAATGACAATGAGCGCTAACTGAAAAACTCCTAATGTTGCACTTTCCAATCCTTGATAGATGATCGCGCCCCAGCCTGAGACGTCTGTTGTTTGTCCTGAAGAAACTAAGCCGTATTGGGCTTTTTCACTGCCACCGTCCCAGAAAAAATTGATGGCTGCCGCTGAAAAAAGAGCTAGACCAATTCTGACTCCTAAAACGACCGACATACGAATCCCAACTTTCGTAGCCACTGCTGATTCAACTAATAAATTATGAGAAAACGAAAGCATCACTGCAAGGATAAAAACTTCTTTTACGGATAAATCTAGCGTTAAAATCGCACCAATCGCCGCATATAAATTTAAAACGTTCCCTAAAACTAATGGAATGGCAGCCTCTCCTGACAAACCAATTAAGTTCATGACTGGTGAGAGAATTTGAGCAAGCCAGTTTAATAACGGTGTATAACCAATAATCGTTACTAAAAGGGTAATCGGAAAAATGATCTTTCCTAACGTCCAAGTTGTCTGTAATCCTACTAGTAATCCCCTTTTTAAACTACCCAAAACCTCTCACTCCCTATTTCTATTTCTTTTTCTTTTTGTTTGGTTTCTTTTTTATTTCTTTTTTCTCTGGTTCGTCATCTAAATAGCGCTCGTCTGCTAGCCCCATTTTATTACGGTAAACAAGTAAAATCACAGCACCAATAATTGACACAAGTGAAACTACTTGCGCTGTTCTTAATAAATCAAACATCATTAAGCTATCTGTACGTAACCCTTCGATAAAAAAACGACCTACTGAGTACCAAATAACATACCCTAAGAAAAGCTGACCGCGGCGTAAATTAACACGACGGAGATAAATTAAAATCGCGACCCCTAGTAAACTCCAAAGAGACTCATATAAAAATGTTGGATGATAATGCTGACCATTAATGTACATTTGGTCAATGATAAATTGTGGTATTTGCAGATTGTGCAAAAATTGAGGATCTACTGGACCACCGTGAGCCTCCTGATTCATGAAGTTCCCCCAGCGTCCAATTGCTTGACCTAGTAAAATACTTGGCGCTGCAATGTCTGCTAGTTTCCAAAACGAAACACCACGTTTTTTCGCAAAGTAATACCCAAAAACGATGGCACCGATTAAACCACCGTGAATTGCCAATCCACCTTCCCAAATCGCAAGGATTTTTCCAGGATGTTGAATGTAATATTCCCATTTAAAAAGAACGTAATATAATCTTGACGTAAGAATGGCAATTGGTATTGCAAAAAGTAATAAATCCGCTAGCATATCTTTAGGCAAACCACGCTTAACCGCCTCGCGATTAGCAATTAGATAGCCTAAAAACGCCCCGAAACCAATGATTAGCCCATACCAATAAACTGTTAAAAACCCAAGATCAATCGCTACAGGGTTTATAGGCTGAATTTGAAAAATCATGTAAGCACCCCTTTTTTTAAAATTATGAATTATGAATTATGAATTATGAATTGCCTTGAGGGTTCTGCTTCGCTAACAACAAACATTCATAATTGACAATTCATAATTGATTTTTTTTAAAATTCCTCTCGATCACCATCTGTGATTACGTTTGTAAGTCTTTGGTTGAATTCCTCTGCAGCATTGATGCCCATTCTTTTGAGGCGAAAGTTCATCGCTGCCACTTCAATAATTACTGCTAAGTTTCTTCCTGGACGAACCGGAACCGTAATTTTTGGCAAGTCAGTATTAAAAATTCTTATTGTCTCTTCATCTAGGCCAAGGCGGTCATACGCTTTTGTTTGATCCCAAATTTCGAGATGGACGACCATTGCAATTGGCGTAAATAACCGAACAGCACCCGCGCCAAATAAAGTCATCACATTAATAATTCCTAGCCCACGAATTTCTAGCAAATGGCGAATGATGTCTGGTGATCGTCCAACTAACATCCCATCATGCTCTTGGCGTATTTCAACCGAGTCATCAGCGACAAGACGATGACCTCTTCGCACAAGATCTAGTGCTGTCTCACTTTTTCCAACACCACTCGATCCAGTGATCATGACACCAATTCCATAGATATCGATTAAGACACCATGAACCGCGGTCATTGGTGCTAGCTGACTTTCTAAGTAGTTTGTTAACGTACTACTAAGTCGTGTTGTTGTTAAATTAGAGCTCATCACAGGAACGCCCACTTTTGCCGAAGCTTCAAGTAATTGTAGTGGGATTTCCATTTCCCTAGAGATAATAATTGCCGGCGTATCATATGTACAAAGTCGTTCCATGCGGTCAACCTTTTCGGTATCGGAAAGCTGTTCAAAAAACGTCAGCTCCGTTTTTCCTAATAATTGAACACGCTGTGCAGGGTAATAGTTGAAATAACCTGCCATTTCCATTCCCGGACGAGAAATATCACTTGTCGTAATTGGGCGATAAATCCCTTCTTCGCCACTAATTAATTTCAGATTGAACTTTTCCATTAAATCATGTGCTGTAACTTTTGGCATGAAAACGTCCTCCATTCTTTCATTTAGAAAAAAACATAGTTTTACCCCATATAAACAAGATCACGTATCTATTATAAATTGTATCAGCTTTTTTCCATACGGTTATTTTCACTTCTAAATGGTGACTTATACATTTTAACATAATTAACGTAAAATCAAGTAGGTTTAGACTGAAGGTCTATTTGCTGAAAAAAATGGTTTGGCTTATAAATGCGATAGTTTGGCTAATAAGTGAAGCAATTTGGCTAATAAACATTCAATTTCCGCTAATAAACTAGCAGTTTTGGCTAATAAAATGTTTAATCGTTGATTTTCGACGTTGTGAATCCGCCGATAGGTGATTTTTTTGATAGAAAATAAGCTCACTCTAATAAAAAAACGCCAGATCGACGACGGATCTGGCGTTTAGACTATTTTTTTTGCATTGGTTTGACGACAAAGGTATTGATGAGCATATTTAGGATACTAATGATGATTGCTGCGAAAACAGCCATACCAAACCCGGAAATTTGAAACGCATCCCCCATTAAGCTTGCAGTAATCATCAGCGTAATCGCGTTAATGACAAATAAGAAAAAGCCAAACGTTATTACGGTAACAGGTAATGTTAAGATCACGAGGATTGGTTTTAAAATCACATTAATTATGGATAGCAAGACACTTGCAAGGATGGCTGCAGAGACACTTTCTAAATAAAATCCATCAAAATAACCGGCAACAACGACAAGGACGACACTATTGACAAGAAGATGAATAAGCCAGCGCATCGTTACTGTACGTCCCCTTCGTTAGGGATGAGCAATGTCCCTATTAAATACGCAATCGGCATAACGAAAAATGCCGTTGGAATAATTAGCACGACAAAAATAATCCTCACTACTGTTGGATCAATATCTAAATATTTGCCTAAGCCGCCGCAAACCCCTGTTAATTTCCGATCTTGCTCGGTTCGATATAACCTTTTCACTTTCATCTATCCCCTCTACTCAATATGGAAAAGTCGGGTAAGGCCACAAAGCACATTACCCGCGATTTCATATTTTAGTTTTGAATGAGGATTGATCCAGTTCTCGCTTCTGCTTCTACATAAAAAACTGGTTCGATCCCTTTATTTGATACGAATGTAACAAATTTATTAACGATGTCCTTTTTCTCATCCAGTACTTCCATTTTTGGTAAATCACACGTAAAGCCGCCGACAACAGTTTTAAATTCACCTTCTGTTTTCATTTCAGACGGAATGGTAATTTCGATGCTGCCAGTTGTTGTTTTTAGATAGGCTTTACTTTTCACTTTTTCCGTTAGCTTATATTTGATTGTTCCGTTTAGTGTTTCCACATCAGCTTCGCCACCAGTGACAGGTAGATGAATTGTCCCGTGAACCGTTTTGGCTTCTACTTTTTCTGCAGCTAGTTTATTAACAGTAATGCTACCATTTACAGTTTCTAATGTCACCTTACTACCACTAAGCTTATCAATCGAAATTCGACCATTGACTGTTTTTGCTTCAAACCTCGCAGCCTCAATTACATCTCCGTTTAGTTGCCCATTAAATGTATATAGCTTCACTTCTTCAAAATCTTTGCGTGGGATGTAAACAATCGCATTTATTTTCAAAGATTTTTCACGAGACTTAAAACGGAGCTTATCATCTGTTACATTGAATGATACTTCTTCTAAAAAATATTTACGAGCAGCTTCTACCTCTTTTTCACGATAAACCTTTACTTTACACTCGACACGAACATCGTTTTCATCCCATGGTACGAAATTAACACTCCCATTTTCAACAGCGATATCTACTCTTGAAATATTGCTGTCCCGATGATGAAAAATGTGGTCTATTTCCACCGAGTTGCCGAAGTTTAAATCAAGGTCAAACTCTTTAATTTTTTGAACAGCTTGCTCAATAAAATCTGTAAAACGGTTTGTAAATGATGGTTGACTGTATTTGCCACGATAATCATGGCCGTTTTCCCAATCAACATCATTTGATAAATACGTGTTGGCTTCCCTCTTAGGTTCTTTCTTTTCTGTTTCTCCTAATTCCTTAAGGAGAGAGACGCCCTCTTCTGCGGTAATCTTTCCGTCCTCAATCATTTTCAAGATCATTTTACGTTCTTCCTGCATGTTAACTCCTCCTCTTTTTTATCCTATCTGTTAATACGATCTATTTAAAAAAAGGTTTCTTTTTATCAATAAATTATTTTACGGATGATCTTAGGTTTTTTATGGTTGAAGGAAAAATTCAATCTCGCAATATTCTATTCAAAAATCGTACCGTGTAAAACAGCAGAAACAATGAAAAATTAGCATTTGGAAAAAGGTGAATGGAAGAAAAAGCTTAAGATTCGGTATCCTAAGCTTTTTCTATAACTCTAATAATTCCGTATTTCGCCATTAATTTACTTTTAATCGAGTAAAACCGTTCGGAGCTACACAAATTTTTGCTTTTTATAAAATTCTATCTTGAAATTGCCTTCATACGGTCTTCCATTCGCTCTCGGTCACGTTCGAGGATTGGCTTTAAATAAAAGCCAGTATAAGATGCTTCTGTTGCAGCTACGTCTTCAGGTGTTCCGGTCGCAATGATCGTTCCGCCTTTGTCGCCACCTTCTGGGCCAAGATCAATGATGTAGTCCACGGTTTTAATAACATCAAGGTTATGCTCTATCACCAATACGGTATCACCTTGATCAACAAGGCGTTGCAAAACTTTCAGTAAGCGATCAATGTCATCGACATGAAGTCCCGTTGTCGGTTCATCAAGGATATAAATCGTCTTCCCTGTTGAACGGCGGTGTAATTCTGAAGCAAGCTTAACCCGTTGCGCTTCTCCCCCTGACAATGTTGTAGCCGGTTGACCAAGCTTCATGTAGCCTAAGCCTACATCGAATAAGGTTTGAATTTTACGCTTGATTTTCGGGATGTTCGCGAAAAATTCGACGCCATCCTCTACTGTCATATCTAGAATTTCAGAAACCGTTTTACCTTTGTAGGTGATATCTAGCGTTTCTCGGTTATAACGTTTGCCGTGGCAAACTTCACAAGGAACGTACACATCTGGTAAAAAGTGCATTTCAATTTTTATAATCCCATCGCCACGGCAAGCTTCACAACGACCGCCTTTAACGTTGAACGAGAAACGACCTTTTTTATAGCCACGAACTTTTGCTTCGTTTGTCATCGCAAACACATCACGAATGTCATCAAAAACTCCAGTGTAGGTCGCTGGGTTCGAACGTGGCGTCCGTCCAATTGGTGATTGGTCGATATCAATCACTTTATCGATATGCTCTAAGCCTTGGATTGATTTGTGTTTTCCTGGCTTTTCTTTTGTTTTGTAAAGATTTTGCGCAATTGATTTATATAAGATGTCGTTAATTAACGTACTTTTACCAGAACCAGAAACGCCAGTTACGGCGACAAAGATCCCAAGCGGTACCTTTACCGAAACATTTTTCAGGTTGTTTTCAGCAGCCCCTTTAATTTCAAGAAAGCGCCCATCTGATTTCCGGCGTTCAGCAGGCAAGGAGATAAATTTTTTCCCAGACAAATATTGTCCCGTTAACGAATTTTCGTTTTCCATAATTTGCTCTGGTGTTCCTTCGGCAGTGATCATCCCACCATGCACACCTGCACCAGGGCCAATATCAAAAATGTAGTCAGCAGCCATCATCGTATCTTCGTCGTGCTCGACAACGATGAGCGTATTTCCTAAGTCGCGCATATGCTCTAATGTTGCGATGAGCCGATTATTATCCCGTTGGTGAAGACCGATGGATGGCTCGTCCAAAATATAAAGGACGCCCATGAGCGACGAACCGATTTGCGTTGCTAGACGAATTCGTTGTGCTTCTCCACCAGATAGCGTTCCTGCAGCTCTTGATAATGATAAATAATCAAGCCCAACATTAATTAAAAACCCGAGACGTTCGTTGATCTCTCGTAAAATTAAACGAGCGATTGCCTGCTCTTTTTCCGTTAAATCAAGCGTTTCAAAAAAGTGCTTCGCGTCTTTGACTGACATTGCCGTAATTTCACCAATTTGTCTACCGTTAATTAGGACGGCTAAACTTTCTTTTTTGAGGCGGTTTCCTTTACAGGTTGGACAAGGCTTTTGCGCCATGTAGCCTTCCATTTGTTCACGAATATAATCAGAACTCGTTTCTTTGTAACGGCGAGCTAGGTTATGAAGAACACCTTCAAACTCAATTTCATTTTCACGGATGTGGCCAAATTCATTTTCATAGCGGAAGTAAATTTTTTCGCCATTACTACCTGCTAACACTTTTTCAAGCAAGTGCTTTGGAATTTGTTCAATTGGAACATCCATATCAATCCCATAATGATCACAAACACTCGCAAGTAGTTGCGGATAGTATTGGGAACTTGTTGGTTCCCAAGGGGCGAGAGCATGTCCTCTTAATGACTTAGACCAGTCTGGAATGACCAAATCTAAATCTACCTCTAACTTTGACCCTAGCCCGTCACATGTGGGACAAGCACCAAATGGGCTATTAAACGAGAACATTCTAGGTTCAAGCTCACCGATCGAAAATCCACATTGAGGACAGGCGTGATGCTGGCTGAACAGAAGCTCTTCACCATCGATAATGTCAATCATCACGCGACCATCTGCAAGATTTAATGCCGTCTCCAATGAGTCTGCGAGTCTCGTTTCGATTCCAGGTTTCACAACAATCCGATCAATGACGACTTCAATGCTATGCTTTTTATTTTTTTCAAGATTAATCTCTTCGGCTACTTCTAGAATTTCTCCGTTGACACGAACACGGACAAAGCCTTGCTTTTTAATATCCTCTAACGTTTTAACGTGCTCACCTTTACGACCTGATACAATCGGTGCTAAGATTTGCATTTTCGTTCGTTCTGGAAAACTCATAATTTGATCGACCATTTGTTGAATCGTTTGCGATGAAATTTCAATTTCATGCTTTGGACAAATAGGGCGACCGATACGAGCGTAAAGAAGCCGTAAATAATCATAAATTTCCGTGACAGTTCCTACAGTAGAACGAGGGTTTCGGCTTGTCGTTTTTTGATCGATCGAGATCGCCGGTGATAAACCTTCAATCGCGTCCACATCCGGCTTATCCATTTGCCCTAAAAACTGGCGGGCGTAGGCTGATAATGATTCGACATAACGTCTCTGCCCTTCAGCGTAGATCGTATCGAACGCTAACGACGACTTACCTGATCCAGACAAACCAGTTAGGACAACCAATTTGTCACGAGGGATCGTCACATCAATATTTTTTAAATTGTGAGAGCGAGCCCCTTTTACAACGATATTTTCTAAAGCCATTTATTCATGTCACCCTTCCGCAAATAATCCATGTAAAAATCTTTTGCTTGTCGCCATCGCGAAAAGCCATCTGAGGCCACACAAAACGTTGTGCTTCACCTCATATCTTCAAAGGTTCACCCTTCTGCTTTTAACTCAATAATTAAATCACGAAGTTCAGCGGCACGTTCAAAATTCAGTGCCTTAGCTGCTTCTTTCATTTCTGCTTCCATTCGTTCAATAACAGCGGCACGCTCTTTCTTACTTAGCTTTGTGATTGGTGGTGCTGCGTAATCTTCGTCTGTTTCCGCCACTAATGTCGCTTTAATAATGTCTGGGATATCTTTTTGAATCGTTGTCGGTGTAATACCATGCTTTATATTATATGCCTCTTGAATGGCTCGCCGGCGATTTGTTTCTTTAATCGCTATATCCATTGAATTGGTAATTTTATCGGCATACATGATTACGTGACCGCGGGCATTTCGAGCGGCACGACCTGTTGTTTGAATTAATGATCGTTCCGAGCGTAAAAATCCTTCTTTATCTGCGTCTAAAATCGCGACGAGCGAAACTTCCGGAATGTCTAACCCCTCTCGGAGAAGGTTGATCCCAATTAGAACATCAAATGTACCCAATCGTAGCTGGCGAATAATTTCTATTCGCTCGAGCGTTTTAATTTCTGAATGCAAATAACGTACTTTGATACCTAGTTCTTTTAAATAATCGGTTAAGTCTTCTGACATTTTTTTCGTTAATGTCGTGACGAGGACACGTTCATTTTTTTCAACATGATCACGGATCTCGCCGATGAGATCATCAATTTGTCCTTGAATTGGACGTACATCTATTGTAGGGTCAAGCAACCCAGTAGGGCGAATAATTTGCTCAACCATTTTCGGTGTATGTTCTAATTCATAAGGTCCTGGTGTCGCCGAGACAAAGATCGCCTGCTTTACTTTTTTCTCAAATTCTTCAAAACGTAAGGGGCGATTGTCTTTTGCTGAAGGCAGACGGAAGCCATGATCGACTAACACTTGCTTCCTCGCCTGGTCACCATTAAACATTCCCCGAACTTGCGGTAACGTAACATGGGACTCGTCCACCACCATGAGAAAGTCCTCTGGGAAGAAGTCTATTAATGTGTAAGGCGTTGCCCCAGGCTCGCGGAACGTTAAATGCCGTGAGTAGTTCTCAATCCCATTGCAATAGCCCATCTCTTGCATCATTTCGATATCATAACGAGTTCGTTGCTCTAGCCTTTGCGCTTCGAGAAGCTTCCCGTTTTCATGAAGCTCCTTTAAACGTTCTTCAAGTTCAGCTTCGATATGAACAATTGCTTTTTTTAAGTTTTCCTCACGAGTTACGAAGTGGGATGCTGGGAAAATGGCGACGTGCTTTCGTTCACCTAATATTTCACCAGTCAATGCATCGACTTCTGTCATCCGATCTATTTCGTCACCAAAAAATTCAACTCGAATGCAACGCTCATCTTTTGAGGCTGGAAAAATTTCGACAACATCGCCACGAACACGGAATGTTCCCCGTGTAAAATTAATGTCATTGCGATCATATTGAATATCAACCAAATCTCTCAGTAGCTGATTACGGTCTTTTTCCATTCCTGTTCGTAATGATACGACTAGGTCACGATATTCTTCTGGTGAACCTAAACCGTAAATACACGAGACACTGGCAATGATAATAACGTCTTGGCGTTCAAATAAGGCACTCGTTGCAGAGTGACGGAGCTTATCAATTTCATCATTAATGCTGGCATCTTTTTCAATATATGTATCGGAATGAGCGATATAAGCCTCTGGTTGATAGTAATCATAATAGGATACAAAATATTCCACCGCATTATTAGGGAAAAACTGCTTAAACTCACTATATAGCTGTCCCGCTAACGTCTTATTGTGGGCGATGACTAGCGTTGGCTTATTCACTTCTTTAATCACATTTGAGATCGTAAAGGTTTTCCCAGTCCCTGTCGCGCCAAGAAGTGTTTGCATCTGTTTTCCTTCTTTTAAACCTGTTACAAGTTCAGTAATTGCAGTTGGCTGGTCACCTTGTGGCTCATATTTTGAAACAAGCTGAAATTGCTCCAAACTTGACCCCTCCATTTTTGTATTTTTAGTGAACGATTTTTCACCGTTCTTCGTTTAATTATGTAAAAAAAGCTATTAAATCCGCTATAATCAGTATATCACAAGGATATCATATTCAAACATAGTTTACGAACATATATTCTTCTTGTGATAAAAAATACATTCGACATTTTTTGATAAGTGATACACTTGGATTATGTTAAACAATATTGAACAATTGTTTATAGTATTTATAGGTTCTGGAAAACTATTTTAAAGTACATATTTACCGGAGGAATGAACTATGGCTAAGTTAACAAATTGGACCCCAGAAAATGACGCATTCTGGGATGATAAAGGAAAAAAAATTGCAAATAAAAATTTATGGATATCTGTTTTTGCACTAATTCTTGCTTTCTGCGTGTGGCAGCTTTGGTCAGTAACTGCCGTGCGGCTAAATGATGTTGGCTTTAATTTTACAAAAGGTGAGCTGTTTACTCTTGCGGCATTACCAGGTTTAACAGGGGCTACACTTAGGTTAGTTTATACATTTTTGCCAAGCATTTTAGGCGGAAAAAGAACTACATTACTTACAACTGCAGTGTTGTTAATCCCGGCAATTGGAATTGGGTTTGCTGTTCAAAACCCGGAAACACCTTATTCAGTTATGCTTTTGCTTGCAGCACTATGTGGACTTGGTGGCGGTAACTTAGCTTCTTCTACTGCAACGTTAAATCCATTTTTCCCGAAAAAAAGAAAAGGAACTGCAAATGGAATTAATGTTGGGATCGGAAATCTCGGAGTCAGTGTCGTTCAGTTTGTAACGCCAATTGTGATTGGAATAGGGTTTATCGGTGCTTTTACTGGTGGCGGGCAAATGATGCCAGATGGTAATGTCGTTTACATTCAAAACGCGGCATTTATCTGGGTGATCCCAATTATTCTTGCGTTCTTCTTAACGTTATTTTTTATGGACGAGCCTCCTGTTGTTAAACAAAGCATCGGCGCACAGCTTTCTGTTTTGAAGCTTAAGCACACGTGGATCATGGCTTGGCTATACATTATGTGTTTCGGATCATTTATTGGGTTTGCAGCAGCGTTTCCGTTATTAATCCGTTCTGAATTCCCTGAAATGAACGCTGTTGCATTTGCCTTTCTTGGCCCGTTCGTCGGTGCCAGCCTTCGCCCAGCAGGCGGCTGGATCTCTGATAAAGTGAACAGCGGTGCGAAAGTAACCTTTTGGGTGATTATTAGTATGATCTTAGCAACAAGTGGTGTTGTTTATTTCCTACAAGTTCACAACTTTTATGGATTTTTAATCATGTTTATCATTTTATTTGCTGGTACAGGGATAGCTAATGGATCGACATTCCGGATGGTACCATTTATTTTTGAGGAAAAAGCCGTTGCACCAATCTTAGGGTTGATTGCAGCATTCGCAGCCTATGGCGCATTCTTTATCCCAAAAATCTTCGGTTGGTCAATTGATACAACTGGTACTGCCGATTTAGCCTTGTACATTTTCATCGGCTATTATGTGATTAGCCTATGGGTTTGCTGGAATTGGTACACTCGGAAGAATTGTGAGTATGAGTGTTAGAGGAAGGTAGAATGTAGGATGGTGTGGGTAGTTCGGGGATGTTTGTATTGAAAAGAGTGGACATAATTTTTTTTAGAATGCAAGTAGAACTGATTTCATTGACTAACGGTATGTTACTTGCTGTTATAAGGCTTTATTATTTTTTAGAAATTTGTGCTAAAATAAAGAATAGGCAAGTATGACTCAATTAAGGGGGAGTAAAAATTGGCTATCAGTAACAAAAAAATAATTGACTTAGTTGAACAGCTTCCAGAATCGGCAAGAAAGTCAGCTTATGATTACCTAAAATTTTTAACTGTAAGTCATTCAAGACCAAACTGGGATGAAATTTTGGATTTGGAACCAGATGAAACTCCTTTAAGTGAAGAAGAAGAACTACAACTCAAGAACAACTCAGAATTTGTGTCTTGGGAGGATGCAATGAATGAGCTTAACTTACCAAGTGACGTTAAGTCGAGAGTCGATTAAGTATTTAAAAAAGCAAGAAAAAGCTGTGCAATTAAGAATCACTCGAGCACTAAAGGGATTGACAATTCAGCCTCCTCTTGGCGATATTAAGCCCTTAAAGGGTAGAAATAAACAATTGCGGTTAAGAGTTGGTAGCTATAGAGTTATTTTCGAAATAAACCACAATGAAAAAATGATCTATATATTGACGATTGATATTCGTGGGGATATATACTAAATCTTCTTTAATTTAGACCATTACAAAAAAAATTTGGTAATGGTCTTTTTTACTCTTAAGAAAATTTAGTAAACGGAGGATTTATTATGATAAAAACGAGCATTAGTAGTGAAGACTCAATATTATTTTTGGAAATGACTGGATGGTTAGAGAGTCCGAATTATAAACAAAAGCTTTATCGTCGTCTACCTTATGTAAAAATTTTAAAGGATTTTAAATCTGATGAAAGAAAAAAGTTTATTTCAATCTATAACGATATGAAATATCTTTTATTAGATAAGGAAATAGACATTTTAGATCGATTATATGGCGTAAATAATGAGAAATGTTCGTCACTAAGAGAAATTGGAGAATGGCTAGGTGTAGGTCCAGGGCGAGTTCGACAAATTAGAAACAAAGCTGAAACAAAGATGTGTAGAGAAATTAAGCGCAGAATAGTCAAAGCAGAAGAGCTAGAGTAGAAGTAAATGATAGTGGGATTGGAGCTGTGTTGAGCTACTTCGAAATTTATATAGATTACGGAACGGCGGGATTTATTTATTCATTTTAGATTCTTCAAGCGTTCAACATTCAAATAAGAGTAAAAACGCACAGATTAATTAATCTGCGCGTTTTTGTATGTTTTTTATAATGTTAATTTGTAAAGAATTGATGTGAAATACACTGTTTTTTAGCCAGCTATCTCCCAAAACAGACCCTTTTTCATCGACTCAGTTCTTTTTCTATACCCCGCGGTTCTTCTTTTGGATGCGGAGTGAGACGATATAACCTGCTACAATGGATAGGGCACCCGTAATAATAACTGGTATGCTTTGATTTAATCCGTCGAAAGCAAAAATGACAATCATTAATGTTACCATAAGCGCTCCAATTTTGCTGTACGATACTCTCGTGAAAAAAAGCATCATAATAAATGGAAGAGTGAGCGCTAAAAGTACTGTGAGCATGTTAATTCCTGCTCCTTCCAGCGTAATATGATTTAGAAAAACCTATATAACCTGTTCTTCAAAATGGGTCTCTTCTCGAACAAAGAGTAAGCCAACTTGATGATGTTCGCCGTCATATAAAGCAGTTTGAGCAAAACGGATTTCGCCATTTCCATCAATGATTTCGAGTTTGCAAAACGCAGACTTAAGTTGCAACGCTTCATAAAACTGTTGCGAGCTAGAAACTCGAACTCCATTGACTTTCGTGACAACCTCTCCCACCTTCACAGCCATTTTTGATGCTGGAGAATGAGGAATGACACCAAGGATGACTAATCCATTTTCTCTTTGCGTGTAGATATTCGTATCTTTTTCTTCTCGTAGCTTTAGTAAAAATGCTACGGTTTCTCTTCCTAATATCGCTACAATAGCTACTATTGGAATAAAAATTGGTAAGTACAAGCTTAGTATACTGAAACCTAGTACAACAATCCCTACAAGCAACACGCGTTTTCCATTGTTTATAATAGCATGAACTGGAAGTGTACTGCGAATCACTTGCTGAAAACCTATCGCAAAGGGAACAGCCATCACCCAAAATTGAGAAACATCTAAATTTAAGATCGGCCAAAAGTCAGTTGAAAAAATTGGACCTGCCGGAAGAAGAAAAAAGATGGGTAAAATCCACATTCTTTCTGCCTCGTGGGCACCAACAATTTTCCCTCGCTTACTATGTAATAATTTTGGCGAAGTTTGTTTGTTACCATTTTTTAAAATTAGCATACCTTCGATAATAAGCATAAGACTGATAAATAAAGCTAAGCCACCTAATTGAACATGATTTATTTCAATTATCCAACGGTCGATGATTGTTACACCTGTTACCCACTCTGGTAGAACAAGAGCAATTAGGAGAGTGAGTCCCCCGGTATACGCCGGTGATAGCCAACGTGCTTGTCCAGCTAATAGGATCGCAACATAAACAAAAGCATATAACACGAATACACCTATAGGAATGACAATCCCAAGACCAATGACAAATATAGAAACGATCAAACCGGCTAATAAGCCTGGAAAAAGCGGCACAATAAGATTATCTACGACATCATACACACGGGTATTGAAGTTTCTTCGTTCCCGCTGCACTCGCTTGTAACCAATAAGAAAGCTAAATAGCAGAAGGATGTAAAATAGGGGATGCAAAAAAAAGAGGCCTATTCCTTTTAATAGTTCCATGCCTATTACATAACCGTCCATTTTACAGCACCGTCCTCTTTAAAAACATCATACATCCATTATAACTAGTTTGGCTGAAAATTACATTTATTTTTTCTTATTTGGTTTATTAGTGGTCGGTCCCTTAAAAGAAGGATCGTAAATCGGTATGGTGCCTGAAAAACGGTTTCCAATAAAGTTTCGGGCAAAAACAAGCATGAATCGGCTAAATGTATCTAATTAAAATTTTTTAAAAACACAAAAAAACTGAGACCAAAGGAGTTTCACATACTACCTTGATCTCAGCGCTACAATTATCTTTGTAAAATTAATTCAATAGCTGTGTTTAATTGACGGTCGTTTTCTTTGTTACGGACTTCTGCAACGATTTTTTGTTGAAGTGCCGTGGCTGTTTTCTCGTCAATTTCTCCAGTTCCTTCAAGGTCGTTCGTACGTTGGAATGCCATGACGGCTTTTTTCGTTTGTTCACCGAAATAGCCATCGACGCGGCCTGGCTCTAACCCTAGACCTTTTAGCATGATTTGGGCATTTTTAATTTGCTCGCCCATCATATCGAACTTTAATGGCTCTTCAATGTTTAATGGAGCGACATAGAAATAATCAGGTTGCTTCACCATAACAGTTGGGTCAACACCGACTTCATTAATATTATTTCCAGCAGACGTTAACCATCTGTACAACGTTAACTTAATTTCACTGCCATCGCCCATTTGAAGTGCTTGTTGAACAGTTCCTTTTCCAAAGGTCGTCTCACCAACGACATCATGTCCGCCTGCTTCTTTTAATGCAGCGGCTAAAATTTCTGAAGCCGATGCACTACCTTTGTTAATAAGAGTAATAATTGGGTAATCTTTTTCCTCTTTTAGTGACGATAAATAACGTTCCCGTTCACCTTTACGATCTTCAATTTGAACAATTGGCTTGCCACCTGGAACAATTAAATGGCCAATCTCTTGAACACTACGTAGGTAGCCACCTGGATTGCCGCGGA
The DNA here is from genome assembly GCF_001866075.3 of Anaerobacillus isosaccharinicus. Taxonomy (GTDB): domain Bacteria; phylum Bacillota; class Bacilli; order Bacillales; family Anaerobacillaceae; genus Anaerobacillus; species Anaerobacillus isosaccharinicus. The sequence goes on from NZ_CP063356.1 coordinate 975,673, forward strand.
CGTCGATAATTAATCCTGCAATTCCTTCTTGCTCATATTCTTGTAGCGCATTTGCAAAATCTCTAGCAGTTCCTTCAGAGAAGGATGTGATTTCGATTAAAGCAATTTTCTGACCGTTTCTTTCAATCACACTAGTTCTAATCGTTTCAATCGGAATATCGTCTCTTGTTACGGCTAACTCGATTGGCTCAGTTACCCCTGGTCTTTCGATTGTTAAGTTAACAACTGTTCCTTTTTCCCCACGAATTTTTAAAACTGCCTCGTGCAGCGATAAGCCTTCAATGCTTTCGCCATCAATTTGAATAATTTGATCATTTGGTCGTAGCCCGGCTTTTTCAGCTGGAGAATCACGGAATGGAGCAACAATCGTTACTTTACCGTTTGTCATACTAACTTCGGCGCCAATCCCTTGAAAATGAGAATCTAATGAGTCCATAAATTGCTTAGCTGTTCTTTGATCCATATAAACTGAATATGGATCATTAAGCGTTTCTAACATTCCTTGAATTGCACCTTCTAATAGCTTATGGTCCTCAATTTCTTCTACATAGCTTTCATTAATAATTTGATAGGCTTTTCCGAACTTCGCTAAAACTTCATCCATCGATAATGGTGGGCTAGCTTCTTCTTCTGAAGTTTCAACTTGGTTTTTTTCAGCTACTTCAGTTTTCACTTCGGTTGGAGCGCTTAAGTCGAAAACGGACATTGCAGCAAAGGTACCACCCGCACCAACTAATACTGCTACGAAAATTAGGAATGCAATCGCCTTGCGGTTAATATACATGTTTTCACCTCATTTTTTACGGAAAAGGCATTACATCATTTTTCATGACGCAATGCCTTTTCTATCATCAATAGTATATGACGAGCTATTGAAATGTAGAATGTAAAATTTAGAATGTACAATTGTGCAGTCGAGCTCAAAGCTCCTTGAAAAATCTGAATTTCACACTATAAACTTTACACGAACTTTTTAAAATTATCAAATATACTATCTTGGGATATAGCGCATCGGATCAACGGCGTTAGATTTGGCACCGTTCCATGGACCTTCATGCACTTCAAAGTGTAAATGTGCCCCAAACGAGCGCCCGGTATTACCCATGTAACCTAATAATTGCCCTTTCTCGACTCGTTGTCCATCGGCCACATAACGGTTTTCTAAATGAGCATAAAGGGTTGTAATAACTTGTCCATCAACGTTATGAGAAATCATCACTGTATTTCCATAACTAGGTGAATAGTAAGAACGGATCACTGTTCCAGCCTCAACTGCAACTACATGAACATCACCTGACCTGCCACCTTTACCAATGTCAATTCCATGGTGCATTTTGCCCCAGCGGAAACCGTATGGCGATGTAATATTCCCTGTCGTTGGGCGCATAAATGTTCCTTGTGCTGTTACAGGTGGTGGAGAATGCGTTGTTCCATTACGTGCTGCAAGTTCAGCTGCACGCTTTCGTTCTTCTTCTAGACGCTTTTGACGTTCCTGCCATGCTGCTAACTCTTGCTTCATTGCTCTTTCTTGAGCGGCAAGAATTTCATCCGCTTCTTCAAGCTCTCCTAACTCAGCGTGAAGCTCACCTTCTTGCTGTTCTAATTGAGCCATCACACGATCTTTTTCTTTCCGTTGTTTTTCTAATGTTTCTTTTAACACTTCTAGTTGAGCCAACTGATCTTCTAGAGCAGTTAATTCATCTTCAATTAAAACTTTTGCTGCTTCTACCGCCATTTTATCGTTATGATGTGCCTCTAAAATGTTACGGTCCTGCTGAGCAATCGTACTTAATGCTGAAATTCGATTAACTAAATCTCCAAAACTACGTGATCCAAGAATAACTTCTAAGTAGTTAACAGACCCACCATTTTTATACATAGAGCGAACACGATTTTTTAACAAATCGTCACGTTCAGCAATTCTTATTTCTAACATTTGAATTTCGGCTACTAAATCCTCAATTCGTTCTTTTGTGCCTTCAATTTCTTGGTCTTTTTCTCGAATTTGTTGATTAGTTGCGGCAGTTTGGTGGTCAATGGCGCGAATTTCATCACTAAGCGCCTTCAACTTCCGTTCGATTTCTTGAATTTCCTTTTCTTTCTGTCCTAACTCTGCTTGGTTATCAGATCGTTCCTCTTGGATAGATTTAATCTTTTTTTGCAGAGATGTGTTTGCTTCTACATTGTCAGTTCCTATCGTTGTTAAAAAGCTTGCGATTGCCAACGTTAAGACTGAAAAAACGAGAAAAAGTCTTCGCTTCATCGTCCCGATTTCCCCCTCTATTAAAATATCAAGTTGAGTTGGTGGTTCGTTCTTTGATGTTTTAATCTACTATACTTTTAAAAATTTTCTTACTGACGTCATACTTCCCCAAATACCAATAAAGGCACCGATTCCAATCAATATACCACTCACTTGAAAAACAAGGGGGTCTGAAGGTAGTAAGCCGATAAACATTAATTCTAGTTTTTGTCCAAAGCTATCATAGAGTCTGTTGTAGGCATAAGCTAGAATACCAACTGGGATTAACGAGCCAATAACTCCTAAAAGAAGTCCTTCGATAAAAAATGGCCAGCGGATAAACCCGTTTGTTGCTCCTACAAGCTTCATAATTTTTATTTCTCTTTTCCTAGCAATGATCGTTAACTTAATTGTATTGGCAATCAAAAACATCGTTGTAAACATCAAACCAATAATAAGAAACAGTCCAATTTGCCTTGCTAAACCTGTAAAGGCAAACAACTGCTCAACGACATCTTTACCGTATCCTACCTCTTCAACAAATGGAAGGGGCTCTATTCTTGTCGCTATTCCCTCTGTTTGTTGAGGTAACGTTGCGCGTACAACATAAACATCATAAAGTGGATTTTCAGAACGCAACGTTTCGAAAATTTCACCTTGCTCACCAAGACTTTCAATAAATTGCTCTAATCCTTCTTCCTTAGGTAAGTAAACGATCGATTCTACATTAGGTATACGTTGAATACTTCTCCGTAGTTCTTCTTGCTGTTCCTTTGTTGCCGTTAAGTCGATAAAGACCCTTACTTCAACGTCTTCTTCAACAGAAGTAGCGAAGTGGTTTAAATTTAAAATTAATAAGAGAAACACACCTACAATAAGAAGCATAATCGCTACTGCGCTAATTGACGCAAATGTCATCCAGCTGTTTCTAGCTAAACTTTTGATCCCTTCTTTACCGTGGCGGAGGAGCGTTCTACCTTTCATAGCCGTATCCCCCCTTTGCCTCATCACGAGCAATTCGGCCAGATTCAATGGCTATTACGCGCTTTCGAATTGTATTAACAATCTCTTTGTTATGCGTCGCCATGACAATCGTTGTGCCTCTATTATTAATTTCCTCTAATGTTTTCATAATGCCCCAAGATGTATCGGGGTCAAGATTTCCAGTAGGCTCGTCAGCTATTAAGACGGCTGGATTGTTGACGATTGCTCTGGCAATGGCCACACGCTGTTGCTCCCCACCTGATAATTCGTGTGGTAAAAATCGAGCTTTATTTTTCAATTTAACGATATCCAACACATTCATGACACTTCTCTTTATAGAAGAAGGACTTTCTTCTATGACTTCAAGTGCAAAGGCGATGTTTTCGTAAACAGATAAGGTCGGTAATAATTTAAAGTCCTGGAACACAATTCCTAGCGTACGTCGCATAATTGGAATCCGTTTTTCTTTTATTTGACCTAGATTGTAGCCGTTTACAACAACAGTTCCTTTTGTTGGCTTTTCTTCGCGGTACATTAATTTTATAAAAGTGGATTTACCTGCTCCACTTGGGCCGACAACATAGACAAATTCACCTTTGGAAATGGACACATCAATGCCATTGATGGCCATGACTCCATTAGGGTAGGTCTTCCAAACATCTTTCATTTCGATCATGGCTTTCACTTCCTTATGTTAATGGAGAATGTAGAATGTAGGATGTAGAATCTAGAATTGAGCGGGTTTTGCTCCGAAGCCTAGCCCATACCATTCTACATTTTACACTCTGAATTCTACATTTTTTTCTATTAATCTATTCATAATTTTACAGTATTAAACAAATTTGTACAGCAAACGTCTCAAATTCCATTATAACATCATTAATCTACAAATTAAGCTGAAAAATATTACATTTTTATTTCAGGAGACAATGTAGAGTGTAGAATGAAAAATGTAGAATTGTTCTTGGGTGCTGCTTCGAGGTTTTTAATGACATTCTGGTTTTTTTTTTGAAAAATTTTTTCAAAACCAACTGGTAATTCATTATTCATATTAAAAAAACTTATCCACTAAGGATAAGTTTTTTTGGAGTTATTGTTTTGAGATCCATTCTGCTAGGTTTTCTGCGTCTTCGCCTTTTACCATATCTTTAGGCATAATTCCAGGTCCTTCTTGAATAGCGGTTAGTACTTGGTCTTTAGACAAACCAGTAATTGGTTTATCATACCCTGCTCCCCCCTTACCACCTTGTAAGTCCGCACCATGGCACGCTGCACAAACTTTATAATGCTCAGCTCCTTGATCAGCAGGACTTGGGGCTGTTACCGGTTGATCGGCATTTGAACTAGTTTCCGTTTGTTCAGCTTTAACTGGAGTTTTTGCTTCTAATGCAACTGGTTTATCATCCCCACTACATGCACCTAAGATTAATACAGCTCCAAACAATGCACCTAACAATTTTTTCATTTTCTAAGTTCCTCCCTATTTTGTAACTATTTTTTAATTATAATATAAAAATTACTATTATTAAGGGGGAAAAAAGTTTTTTCATGAAATGTTCACTTTTGGAAATTTGAATAAGCCACATCGACGTAGATGTGGCTCTAAAAAGTTATTTTGTAGTGGTTACTTACTGAGCAGCAATCCACACTGCTAGATTTTCTGCGTCTTCACCAGTCACTAGATTAGCTGGCATAACACCAACACCTTGGACAATGGCAATATACATCTCTTCCTTTGAAATTCCAGTTATTGGGTATGGGTATGCCCCTCCACCTTGAAGGTTAACACCGTGGCAGGCAGCGCATGATTTTTTATAAGCAGCTTGAGCTCGTTCCTCATCGTACGTATCAGGTAATGTGATATCCGATGGTTGTAATCTTTCTGGTGCTGGGGTTGTCGTCTCTCCACCACACGCCGCTAGGATAAAAACCATACCGATAAAAGCAAGTAAACTCTTTTTCATTGAATGTAATCCTCCGTTGATTTTATAGGTTATATACCTACTATACCCTTTATTGTTGGCTATTTTTGAAGATTTAGTGAATATTTAATGAAAAAAAACTCCCTTATCGATTAGATAAGAGATCTTATTTTTAAAAAATTATTGAGCTGCAATCCAAGCTGCTAAATTTTCAGCCTCTTCACCAGTAACCATGTTTGGAGGCATGATTCCAGGCCCTTCTTGAATAGCTAATAATACTTCTTCAGCTGTTAAGCCTGTGATTGCTGGGTTATTACCTTGACCTTGTAAGTCTCCACCGTGACAGCCTGCACATGATTGATAAGCAGTTTGTGCTCTAGTAGCATCGTATGTACCCGCTGCCGTTTCATCAGTTGCTGGTGTTTCAGTTGGAGCTGGTTCTGCTGGTGCCGGAGTTGGCTCATCGCCACCACATGCACCTAAGATTAATGCTGCACCAAATAATGCTGTAAGTAATTTTTTCATTTTTAAAGACCCTCCCAAGTTTATAAAAAATTTAATTCGCAAGGTTTAGTTTGTCCTTGCTTCTTTATTTCTAGTATCAATACTATAAAATTATAAACTAAATAGCAAGTATTTCCTCACACAATTTTTCATTTTTTGAAACCTTCACCTAAAACTTCTGTAGCATTTGTTACAATTACGAAGGCATTTGGGTCAATATTGCGAACAACTTGTTTCAATTTCGTGACTTCCATTTGGTTTACGACACACATGAGAACTGGACGTTTATGGTTTGTGTAACCACCATAACCTTCTAATTTTGTTACACCACGGTCAACTTCTTTAAGAAGACCTTGTTGCACTTCTTCTTGTTTTTCAGAAATTATGAGGGCAACTTTTGCATAGCCAACACCCATTTGGACAAGATCAATTGTTTTACCAGTAATATATAGGGCAATCAACGCGTAAAGGGCTAATTCAATATTAAAAACGATCGCCGATGTAGCGACAACTAAGCCATCAATCATAAAAACACAGGCACCTAGCGAAAGCCCTGTATATTTATGGATAATTTGCGCAGCTAAATCGGTTCCACCTGTCGATGAATTTGAACGAAACACAATCCCTAAACCAATCCCAACTCCAATTCCACCAAAAAGAGCTCCTAGTAAAGGATCAGAAGTTGCTGGCGCTACATCCCTCGTTAATAACACAACGAGTGGCAAAAACGCGGTTCCGACTAACGTTTTTAACCCGTACTTAAATCCACCCAATAATAGTATTCCCGCAATAAACAAAGGTATATTAAAAGCCCACTGTGTAAACGCAGGGGTAATTGCAAAAATATCATAGACAATCGTACTAATACCACTTACCCCACCTGAGGCAATTCGATTAGGTAGTAAAAATAAATTAAAGGCGATTGCCACAATTGCAGAACCGACCAACACATGAGCATACTCCCAGACAGTAAACCATTTAGGACAACTCGGCTGAAACGGACCTCTTCTTTTTCCATTTTTCGTCATCATTCTCTCACACCTACTTTATGAATTTCATGGAGTAAAAATCCTTCAGTAGTATAACACCACTATTCGAAATCTGTAAACATAAGTAAATTAACGCTTTAACGAGACAGATTAGCTGTCAGCGCTACGAAATGGTGTCAGACACCTCCAAAGGACAATTTTGAAAAAATGTCCTTTGGGGGTGTCTGACACCGTCCGTGGACATTTTCCGAAATTTGTCTTTTTCAGGAGAACAAAATATGTTCTCCCAAATCAAAAAAAGAACAATGACATAGGTCACTGCTCTTAGCTTCTGATTTGGGAGCGTAAATATGCATCGATAAATGGATCAAGGTCGCCGTCCATGACGGCTGAAGTGTTACCAACCTCATGATTTGTGCGGTGATCCTTCACTAAGCTGTAGGGGTGAAAGACGTATGAACGAATTTGACTGCCCCAGCCGATTTCCTTTTGTTCGCCACGAATTTCGTCCAGCTCTGCCTTTTGTTCATCAAGCTTCAGCTGAAAAAGCTTTGCTTGAAGCATCTTCATCGCTCGTTCGCGATTTTTAATTTGAGATCGCTCTGTTTGGCATGTTACGACTGTATTTGTCGGTACATGAGTAATCCTGATCGCCGAGTCTGTTGTATTAATATGCTGTCCACCAGCTCCACTTGCTCGGTACGTATCCACTTTTAACTCTTCTGGAGAAATTGTAATTTCAATATCGTCAGGTAGTTCTGGCATGATTTCACAAGATACAAATGAAGTGTGACGACGACCTGATGCATCAAACGGAGATATTCGCACAAGTCGATGAACTCCTTTTTCTGCTTTTAAATAGCCATAAGCATTATGACCTTTAATGAGAAGTGTTACGCTCTTTACACCAGCTTCATCACCAGGTAAATAATCTAATGTTTCTACTTTAAATCCTTTACGCTCTGCCCAACGAGTGTACATTCGTAACAGCATTTGCGCCCAGTCTTGGGATTCCGTTCCCCCTGCACCAGGATGCAATTCTAGTAGTGCGTTATTTTTATCATATGGCTCACTTAATAGCAGAGTTAGCTCATACTCATTTAAGTCGTTTGAAAGAGCTTTTACACCGACTTCTAATTCCTTTTCCATCTCACTGTCAGGCTCTTCTTTCACAAGTTGATAAGAAACATCTAAATCATCGAAACGTTCTTGAAGACTTAGATAATTTTCGACTTGCTCTTTTAATGCATTTGATTCGTTAATCACTTCTTGGGCTTTTTGCTGATCATCCCAAAAAATAGGGTCCGACATTTTTTCATCAAGCTCTGCAATACGTTCTTGCTTCACTTCAAGGTCAAAGGGACCCCCTAAAGTCCGCTAACCGCTTAGCCATCATCGTAAGCTCTTGTTTAATTTCTACAAGTTCCATGTGAATCCACCTTTATAATGTAAAATGTAAAATGCAAAATGTAGAATGAAGTGGGTAAAGCTACGAAGCTTAAACCCACAACAATTCTACATTCTACATTTTGAATTCCTTAATTCTTAAATTATTTCCCACAACACTGTTTATATTTTTTGCCGCTGCCGCAGATGCATGGTTCGTTTCGGCCAATTGTTTCGCCTTTACGAACTGGCTTCTTTTTCTCTGGCTCTTTGCCTGAGCTTGCATGGACAGCTTTTCCTTCGGCTACTTGCTTACGCTCTAGGTTTTGCTCGATTTGAGCCTTCATAATATAGGTTGCTACTTCTTCTTCAATCGAAGCTATCATTTCTTCAAACATCGCAAATCCTTCAAAACGGTATTCACGTAATGGATCATTTTGGCCGTAGGCACGTAAATGAATTCCTTGGCGCAGTTGATCCATTTGATCGATATGGTTCATCCACTTTGTATCTACAGAACGGAGTAAAATAACTTTTTCAAACTCACGCATTCTTTCTGCTTGGAAATCAATTTCTTTTTGATCGTAGGCAGTTTTGACTTTTTCCATGATTAGCTCGATCATTTCTTCAGGGTCTTGTCCGTGAAGGTCTTTCTCGGTAACGACACCTTCATTAAGAACAGTACCTTTTACATAATCGGCGATCGCTTTTAAATCCCAATCTTCCGGAACTTGATCTTCAGGTGTTAGTGCATGAACGTTGCGCTCAACTGCAGATTTAATCATGCCTTCTACAATATCGCGAACATTTTCTGACTCAAGTACTTCTAAACGCTGCTTGTAAATGATCTCACGTTGCTCGCGCATAACGTCATCATATTGTAAAATTTGTTTACGAGCATCGAAGTTATTTCCTTCAACACGTTTCTGAGCGGTTTCAACAGCACGGCTGACAAGCTTGCTTTCGATCGCATCCTCGTCCATACCAAGCTTCTCCATCATTGTTTTCATATTATCTGAACCGAAGCGACGCATAAGCTCGTCTTCCATTGATAAGTAAAATTGAGAAGAACCCGGGTCTCCTTGACGTCCGGCACGACCACGAAGCTGATTATCAATACGACGAGATTCATGGCGCTCAGTGCCTAGTACGTGTAAACCACCGAGCTCAATGACACCTTCACCAAGCTTAATGTCCGTACCACGACCGGCCATGTTCGTAGCGATTGTGACAACACCTTTTTGACCAGCATTCTCAATAATCTCCGCTTCTCTGGCATGGTTTTTTGCATTTAAAACGTTGTGTGGAACGCCCTTCTTTTTTAACATCGAAGCAAGTAATTCTGACGTTTCGACACTAACCGTACCAACTAGAACTGGTTGCCCTTTTTTATGAAGCTCAGCAATTTCATTGACAACTGCTTTAAATTTCGCTTCCATTGTCTTAAAAATTAAGTCTGGACGGTCTTCACGGACAATCGGCAAGTTCGTTGGAACGACCATTACATCCATCCCGTAAATATTTCGGAATTCCTCTTCCTCTGTTTTTGCAGTACCAGTCATCCCGGCAAGCTTATTGTACATACGGAAGTAGTTTTGGAACGTAATCGATGCTAACGTCATACTTTCACGTTGAACGATTAAGCCTTCTTTTGCTTCAATCGCCTGGTGAAGTCCATCCGAATAGCGTCGACCTTTCATAAGACGACCAGTAAATTGGTCAACAATTACTACTTCGTCATCTTCTACAACGTAATCGGTGTCACGATGCATGACAACATGCGCTTTTAACGCCTGATTGATATGGTGGTTCAGCTGAACATGGGTCGAATCATACAAATTATCAATGCTGAATGCTTTTTCGGCTTTTTCAACACCTTCATCAGTTAGCTGAACGTTCTTTGTTTTTTCATCGTACGTATAGTCTTCTTCTTTACGAAGCGTGCGCACAAATGAATTGGCGACTTGATACAGCTTCGTCGACTTTTCTGCTGACCCAGAAATAATTAACGGTGTTCGTGCTTCATCAATTAAAATAGAGTCAACCTCATCGACTAACGCAAAATTTAGGGTACGTTGCGCCATTTGTTCTTTATAAATAACCATGTTATCACGAAGATAATCAAATCCGAACTCATTGTTCGTTCCATAAGTAATATCACATGCGTAAACTTCACGTTTTTCTTCCTTTGATAGTCCGCTAATATTTAAACCAACCGTTAACCCTAAGAAGTTATAAAGTTGTCCCATCATTTGTGCATCACGGCTAGCTAAATATTCATTGACGGTAACAACATGAACGCCTTTTCCTGAAATCGCATTTAAATAAACAGGAAGTGTGGCAACTAATGTTTTACCTTCCCCTGTTTTCATCTCAGAAATATTACCTTCATGAAGGACAATACCACCTAGTAGCTGTACCGAATAATGACGCATGTTTAAGACACGCTTTGAACCTTCACGAACAACCGCAAATGCTTCTGGTAAAATCGAGTCTAATGTTTCGCCATCTTGGTAACGTTTTTTAAATTCTTCTGTTTTTTGACGAAGGCCATCATCTGAAAGCTTGGCAATATCGCTTTCGAGAGCCTCGATTTGATCAACCGTCTTTTGCATTTTTTTCAATTGACGTTGACTTGGGTCACCAATCACTTTTTTCAAAAAACCTATCATCTATAGTGCTCTCCTTTGTCGGGAAATTCCCGGTTAATTATATGTATCCTTTGATTTTACACGTTTCTATTATAAAAGCTATAGCTGTAACGCATTCGTCAGCTTTTATTCATAATTTCCTTGTTTTAACACTCAGTTTTAATTTTAACAGTTTGAAAGGTTGGATACAAGGATTGGGGGCGTGAGGTTGGTATTTAGACAGGATTGGACGAGTTCTGGCAAAAAAAACGGTCGAATACAGTGGTAGAAGTGAAAAATTGTTCTTTAACAATTAGAAAGAGTGCAGCAGCTGCCGCACTCTAATATAAGCTTTATTGTGGTTCAATAATTCCGTAGCGGCCATCTTTACGACGGTAAACTACGTTCGTGTCGCCATTTACTGAGTTTGAGAATACAAAGAAGCTATGACCAAGCATATCCATTTGTAAAACTGCCTCTTCAGCATCCATCGGTTTTAGTGAGAAGCGCTTCGTACGAACGATTTCGATTTCATCTTCATCGTCTAAAGCAACGCCATTGCCCACTTCATTTGTGAACATATATTTCAAACTGCCTTCTTGACGGAATTTACGGTTAACCTTTGTTTTATGTTTACGGATCTGCCTTTCAAGCTTTTCAACAACAAGATCAATTGCCGCATACATATCAGTATGAATTTCCTCAGCTCTTAGTAATAGTTGAGGCATCGATATTGTAATTTCAATAATTTGTTGGTTGTTGATAACTTGCAGGTTTACATGAACTGGTGAAGTTGGGGTCTCGTCAAAATACCTCTCAAGTTTGCCCACCTTCTTTTCTACGTAATTCCTAATAGCTGGAGTTACTTCAATGTTTTCACCACGAATGTTAAAGTTCATATAAACTCCTCCTTTCCTTTATGTATGTAATATTCTACATACCCTTGCCATATTCCTTCATAAACCTACAAATATTTTAACAAAAAGTTTGCAAATGTGAACAAATCGTTAACACCCTTGATCCGCAATCAACGAATTTATTGTTCACTATTAGTTTCAACATATTAATGGAAAAATAGTCCTTTTGATTACAATTGTTTTTATTAAAATTCATCAAAAACGTACAGTGCCCACGGATCGCTTGTGCGCGACACGTCTGTTAAAAAAACCCTACCAAAAGGCAGGGTTTTTGCTCCTATTCATATCCCTTACAAAAGCTATATAAAAAGATTACCTTTTTTAAAATAACTTACCTATTTGGGAATGTGGCCTAGCGCTTTGTAACGTTTGCAGCTTGAGGTCCGCGAGCTCCTTCAACGATTTCAAATTCAACTTCTTGTCCTTCTTCTAATGTTTTGAATCCATCAGTGTTGATAGCTGAGAAATGTACAAAAACATCGTCTCCGTTTTCGCGCTCAATAAATCCAAAACCTTTTTCTGCGTTAAACCATTTAACTTTTCCTAACATACTTACACATTCCCTTCGTGTTTAAAATCTTGTGGAAATCACTCCACAATTTAACTATAGCAACGCAAGAAATACTAGTCAAACTATTTTGTTTTTTCAATTTCGACAATTTTTTTATAAAGCTAGCACTAGCTTTATTTTTGTTTTTCTATTGATATTTTTTCCGTATAATTTGTCGTTTTTTACCGAAAATAAAAGACTAGCAATTTCATTTATTTGGGGGACTTATTATGTGTGGGTTTATCTGTGCAATTCATGAAACTGAAAATCAAACGGCTAACCTATCTCAACTTACGAACACCATTATTCATCGCGGGCCAGATGAGCAAGGGACATTCGAGGATCAATATGCTCAGTTAGGGTTTAGACGACTCAGTATTATTGATTTAGAAACGGGCAGTCAGCCTCTATCCTTTGAAAACGAACGCTACTGGATCGTTTTCAATGGTGAACTATATAACTATATTGAAATTCGTGGTGAGCTTATCAAAGGTGGCATTAGCTTTCAGACAAACTCTGATACTGAAGCACTGTTAGCACTTTATAGTGTAAAAAAAGAAAAAATGATGCACGACCTTCGTGGGATGTTTGCGTTTGTTATTTGGGACAAGCAAGAAAAAACCGTATTCGGAGCTCGCGATCCTTTTGGGATTAAGCCATTATTTTTTCAGGAAAAAGAAGGTGTGACTTACTTTAGTTCTGAAAAAAAATCGATTCTCGCCATTGGAGTTTCACAGTTAAATGAAGCTGTTCTTCAAAACTATTTGACTTATCAATACGTTCCTGAGAATGAGACAATGTCGAAAAATATTTTTGAACTAGAGCCTGGTACTTATTTTTCCAAAAAAATCAGCAGCAAATTGTCGATCAATCGTTATTGGAAACCAGCTTTTCAACCTATAATGACCGATTTAAACAAAGCTAAGTCACAAATATTAAACACTCTACTAGACTCTGTTAATGTTCATATGCGTAGCGATGTTCCAGTCGGCGCTTTCTTATCAGGAGGCATTGATTCTACAGCTATTGTTGCACTGGCCAAAGAAATCAACCCGAAAATCCAAACATTTACAGTAGGATTTGATTACGAAAATTATAGTGAGATTTCCGTTGCGGAAAAAACGGCGGAAAAACTCCAAGTAGAGCATTTCACACATACGATTACACCTGAAGAATTTCTACAGGAATTACCAAGAATCATTTGGCATCTCGACGACCCTGTTGCTGATCCTTCCGTTGTCCCACTCTATTTTTTAGCAAGAGAAGCTAGAAAGCAGGTGAAAGTTGTTCTTTCTGGGGAAGGCGCTGATGAATTATTCGGTGGTTATAATATTTACCGCGAACCGATGTCATTAAGACGGGTTGCTGAATTGCCTAACTTCGGAAAAAAACTATTAAAGCAACTCGCTAGCATGTTGCCTGATGGGATGAAAGGTAAAAGCTTCATCGAGAGAGGCTGTACGAATATTCAAGATCGTTACATCGGTAACGCAAAGATCTTCACAGAACTTGAAAAAGCCATGCTTTTAAAGAGGTATGACCCGAGGCGAACCTTTACTGAAATTACAAAATCACTATTTAATGAAGCGAGCCAATATGATGATGTGACAAAAATGCAGTATATCGACATGCATACATGGCTTCGTGGCGATATTTTAGTAAAAGCTGATCGAATGACAATGGCTCACTCACTAGAATTAAGGGTGCCATTTTTAGATAAAGAGGTTTTTAATGTAGCAGCTACACTAAGCCCTAACCTTAAGGTCACTAGAAACACGACAAAATACGCTTTACGAGAGGCAATGCGCGAAATCGTTCCAGATCACGTGTTAAATAGAAGGAAATTGGGCTTTCCCGTACCTATTCGCGTCTGGCTAAAAGATACTATGTATGACTGGGCGAGCAATAAGATCAAAACAAGCAACACAGATTACTTGTTTCATAAAGGCTATTTGTTAAAACTATTAGAAAAACATGCGCAAGGAAAAGGGGATTATAGTCGTAAAATCTGGACCGCCCTCACTTTCATGATTTGGCACGAAATCTATGTCGAAAAAGGCGAAATAAAATTAGAAGAGATAAATAACATTGTGTTGAATCGGGAGTTTGGCTTCGGTGCGCAAAACATCACGTATTAACCGTAACATCTCAACGGTGTGGGTGGAAAAACTGAGCACTAGGGAATCCTATAAGGGAAATTGTATAAGTGAGTGTTTAAAGTCGGTGATCAAAATTAAATTTTTCGAAGTTATCGAGGCTTTTCGAAGTTTTCGGACATACGTTCCGCTATTTGTGGAAAATTTACTTTTTTGGAAAATTATCGGACATATGTTCCGTTATCTTATCAAAAGTGCCTATTTCGGGCCTGTTTTTGAGCCAATAACGGAACTCATGTCCGATAGCTTTGCAAATTTGATGTTTTTTTGAAAATAACGGATCTGATGTCCGATCCGAAACGGCAAGAGCTGGCGGACAGGCTGGATCGACTAGTTTCTGACGGCTTTTCGATCTGATGTCCGATACTAATGGGATAGAGTAATTAACCGGCGGTGCGACAGGCGCCCGGCGTTTTCTCGAGTTTATGAATCTCATTTCCGATCCCCGCCAAAGGCACTCTCCCATCTATTTACTATAACTAATCGCTTGGCTTCCCATTTGCACCCAAGCAGCTTTAAATTGATTTATAGAAATAGGGCGGTTTACTTCTTGAGACATTGGATCATTATAGTAGACATTTTTTTCATCGTATCCGGTAATTAAAACAGAATGCTGGTATTGAGTAACCTCGATTTCACCAGTGGGGGTGACCCACGTTTGAAACGCGTTGCCTGGTAAAGTTTTAAATTGAGTATGAATAATCGTCCAGACTGGCTGCCCTTGATGAATTGGATAGAGAATGTCTTCAAAACTTGCCCCAGTCATATCAACAATTTTTTCAGGTAAATAGATTTCGGCAAGCTTTCGAATCGGCTGATGGTGGACACCTAATCCAGGACTACTTGCTGAATAAACATTGCCAACAAATCCATCGTTAGGATTTCCAAAAAAAATCGTCTCCGCCTCAACAGCAAAGGGGGTATGGTCTTTCGTTACTCTCTCAGCTAATTCGAGTTTATGAACATTTTCCCCAGAAAAATTTAGCATCATCGCCAAACTAGTAATTTCTGCTCCTCTTTCTAGCTCTGGCAATTGAAGAATGAGGGGGACTTGTAATATACGTGCAGGAATGCCACTCGTTTTTTCCCAGACGATGGTTTCATGATCACGAAAATAGACTGGCAGCTGACCACCTTGGTGCTTGGCAAAGTCAATAGCTTCTGGATACGATTTGAAGTACGATACAACAGCGTCATGACCTACGACGGCGAATGGTGTTTCATTAGGAAAATCACCTTCCTCCGCTACATTTCCTTCAGCATGCAACTGTTTTTTGAAGTCGAATCCTAAAAATGTATAAGTGAGGCCTCCAAATGCTGCAACTATTATAATGAAAGAAAAAAATCCCTTCACAAATAATTTTTGTGCATTTAATACTTTAGCGATGGCAAACAAAGCTATCGTAATGACAATAAAAATCGCAACGATTCCGGCAATCATAGTCTCCATAAATAACTCCTTAATTTTTTCAATATTGTTATTGAAACTGGATAATTTTTCTTGTAAAATAATGTTAGCTTCGATCGCCTTCAACAATTAAACCTCTTCCTCGACAATCTACTCATATTTTATCAAAAACAAACTCATTTAGGGTGAAAAAATCTGAAAATTTAATACCAATGAATGGAGTTTTTCAATGGTTCAAAAAATGCCTGTTTGGTTTCCAGGTGCCATCTACCATGTTACGTGTTGTTGTAGATGGAATGAGACTATTTTTGATGAAGATGCTGATTTTATTACCTATTTATCTTTAATCGAAAGTGTTCGGTACCAATATCCTTTTTACCTTCATTCATATTGCCTCACCAGAAACCATATTCATCTCTTACTCGAAACAACTCATATCCCGATGAAAGACGTTGTCGAAACTCTTAATTATGAATTTTTGTGTTACCTTCAAACTAAGCAAGTAAATTTTCTACCTCAAGTACAAGCTAACCTCATTGATTCCGTAGACAATTTTTTAATAGCTAGCAAAAAGATACACTTAGCACCACGTAAACAGAATTTTCCCCTAAAAGAGTACCGCTGGAGCAGCTACCAGGCATTTAGTAGCTACACCCCAAATGATCACGTCGTCACCTCACAAGTTCTCACGTATTTTAACCAACCAAAAATGGACCAGTACTGTCGTTTTGTTGAAGCCGAGGTAATGGAAGCAACTAATTTATGGGGAGACCCCTAAAAGGAGGCCATTCAGTGAATCAAGTTATTCTTACTGGTAGATTAGCAAAAGAACCCGAGCTCCACTATTCAAAAGATGGGATTGGCGTTACGTCATTCCAACTTGCCGTGAAACGTAATTACAGAAGTTCCGACGGCTCATACGAAGCTGACTTCGTTCCTTGTGTTTCATTTAGAAAAACCGCCGAAAATATTGCGAGCTTTTGTGACAAAGGATCTTTAGTCGCTTTGTCCGGCCGCCTACAAACTAGAAGCTACGAAAACAAGGACAAGATTAAAGTTTATGTCACAGAAGTCATCGTCGATAGCATTGAATTTTTACAAAATAGAAAACGGTCTGAAGCTCAAAAAGAAAAAGTCCTAGCTTAGGAGTGAATGAATGTGAAAACAGCTATTGTTGCAAAAAAATCTAGAAAAAAGCAACCGACAAACTTTTATCAATATAAAATCGATTCACAAATCGCAGCTTTAAACAAAAAATATGATGAACTTAAACGGAAAATGGAAGAACAACACCTCGAAAATATTAATAGTGACGAGCTTTTACTAAAGTATTTTCGTAGAGGTGGTTGATCACTAGCCACTCCTATGTATAAGGTATAATACCTAGGATTTTGTCGAGGAAGCATGGTCCAAAGTATGGTATTTCATTTAGATTTCGACATTAATTGTGTCTTTTATCGTAATTAATTATAAAATTCTTACTTTTTTGTAAAAAAATGTGTTGAAAATTTTGGAAATAGAAAATAAAATAATATTGTAAATAAATTAAATACGAGGACTTATCAAAGTAGATCGAAGCAGCATTTAGATGAAGTAAATTTTAGTTAATTTCTAAAGTGTCTCTAATGTTTCTCTAAAATTGCCTTTCTCGTCCCTTAGTTTTTTAAGTTCTCCTTTCTCTTCCCATCTCCGAACTTAAAGATAAAACTAAGGGACGACAACTCCGGAGGTGGGAACCCATATAAACTACATTTTGTTCTTCTTCCGACAATGAAAAAATTTACACAATTTTAATGTACAAAAAATCATCAACTTGATATAATTTAAGTGCAAAAGTTTGAAGGCACTGCTACCACAAGGTACAACCTCGTTTCAACTAAGAAACTACGGTTGTTTTTTTATTAAGTGGTTGTGAAATCGTTTGCGCAATGTCAGATGTAACATATTTTTACCAATTGCTAATACTATAAAGCGGACATTATCTTAAGGAGGTTCTTTCATTTATGTTATTAGAAGCTATTTACCATCGTCCAAAATCAAATTATGCGTACGCTTATGATGAAAAAACAATACATATTCGTGTTCGTACGAAGCGCGACGACATGGATCAAGTTTTTTTACTTCATTGTGACAAGTACAATTTAAATGAAACTGGTTTTACGAAAGTTGAAATGAAAAAGATCGCAAGCGACTCTCTTTTTGACTACTATCATGCTGAAGCACAACCTGAATTTCGTCGTTTCGCCTACCTTTTCCAATTTATCTCTGGTGAAGAAACGGTTGCGATGAACGAAGTAGGTTTTGTGACAGATAAAGAGTTCGATGATGCTACTGTCTTATTTGCCACAGGCTTATTCGAATATCCATTTTTAAATGCCATTGATGTAAATAAACCACCGCAATGGGTGAAGGATGCGATTTTTTATCAAATCTTCCCAGAGCGATTTGGAAATGGCGACCCATCACTTAATCCTGAAAAAATTGAGGATTGGGAAACGGCTAAGCCTGAGCGTGATAACTTCTTTGGTGGCGATTTGCAAGGTGTCATTGACCATCTTGATCACTTAGTTGAACTCGGAATTAATTGCATCTACTTTACACCGATTTTTGAAGCGACGACAAATCATAAATATGACACCGTCGATTATATGAAGGTTGATCCACATTTTGGCGATAATGAACTTGCTAAAACACTAGTTGCTAAGTGTCATGAAAAAGGTATTAAAGTCATGCTTGATGCGGTATTTAACCACTCTGGCTACTTCTTCGGGCCATTCCAAGATGTCGTGAAAAACGGCGAAGCATCAAAGTATAAAGATTGGTTCTACATTCGCGAGTTTCCGATTGTCGCTGAGCCAAAACCAAACTACGATACGTTTGCATTTACTGGACAAATGCCAAAACTAAATACGGAACATCCAGAAGTTAAGGCCTACTTACTAGAAGTTGCCCGCTACTGGATTGCTGATATCGGCTGTGACGGCTGGAGACTAGACGTTGCCAATGAGGTTGACCACCAATTCTGGCGTGAATTCCGTCAAGTTGTGAAGGGAGCAAATCCTGATGCTTATATTTTAGGTGAAATTTGGCATAACTCACTTCCTTGGTTACAAGGCGATCAATTTGACGCAGTGATGAATTACCCAGTAACAAACTCAATTTTAGAATTTTTCTGTAAGGACCAGATCGATGCTGAAGAATTTATGGGTCGCCTTGATGCCATGATGTTAGCTTATCCGCAGCAAGTGAATGAAACAGCGTTCAATCTGTTGGATTCACATGATACGGCTCGCTTGTTAACGATTTGTAACGAAGACAAGAAACGAATGAAGCTTGCAGCTACATTCCAATTAACTTATATGGGCGCTCCTTGTATTTATTACGGAGACGAATTCGGTATGACAGGCGGAAACGATCCAGACTGCCGGAAACCAATGGTTTGGAACAAAGAAAAGCAGGATCATGAGCTTTTCGACTATTACAAAGAAATGATCAAGCTCCGTAAAGAAAACCGCGCCCTACGCGATGGTTCATTTCGATTTATTGAAGCTGCGAAAGGCTCAAAGCATATCGTCTTCGAACGTGAAGCAGACGGCAACCGCTTCGTCGTCGTCATGAATGGCGGAACAGAAGCCGTCGAAGTACAAATGCCAGGGTCTTTTGATGTTGTCACTGGCAACGGAACAATTGATGGTGAGAAAGTATCCGTTGGTGCACTGGAGTATGTGGTGTTGAAGGGGAAATAGTCGGAATATGGGGTCACAAATATGGGGTCAGACCCCATAAAAAGACAAAAAACGGAAAAAGTCCACATCGGGTGGACTTTTTCCGTTTTTATGTGCAGGTATAAGGTGGTGTCCACACCTGGCGGAAAATTAAAGGAAAATGTCCATGGAGGGGGTCAGACCCCACAAAAAGACATTTCTTTATAATTTTTCACATCACATGGACAACTAAAGCTTAATCTTCGTAAAAATAAATTTTTTTTATAATTTCTACAATTATTTACAAATTTTTATTCCCTTTTTTATAAGAATATGGTAATTTATTTATGGATTTATCTTTAATTCCCCTCTTGTCTCCCCTCTATTCTGTCGACGGACGTGAGTTACGCACACTTAATAGTTTTAGTCGCTCTTTGTCCTCTTACACATCCCACCATAAATTTACGTATAACGGTCGACTCAAAAGGAGGTACACTGCTTCGACAGCACACCAATATTACCGACATAAGACACCAAATCGAACAAAGTGAACTTCTTTTAGTTATTACTCAGAGGGGAGAATTTAAACCATCATTTTCTAATCCAAGAGAGGAGTTTCTTTAATGGCAAGAAAGCTAAGAGTTTGGTTTCCAAATGCAATGTATCATATTACAAATCGCGGTGTTAGAAAAATGATCATATTTTATGATGAATTCGATTATTTAAAATACCTAGAATTGCTTGAAGAAACAAGAGAATGTTACCCATTTCTCTTACATTCCTATTGTTTGATGACAAACCACATACACCTCCAACTACAAACCATAAATGATCCCATCTCAAAAATTATGAAAAAAATAAATACATCTTACGCAATATATTATAGACTCTCGGAATAAATGATGAGTTTATCGAAGATTTGTAAAAAATTTACTGGGAATTTCATTAACAGGACAGCAAAGTGATGTGTTTTCATAGTGTTTTCAAAAAAGTGTATACCAAATAAGCCTACGGCTGCTATTTTTTAAAAATGACTAGGCGCTCTTAGAAAAGATGATTTCTTGGATGTTCAAAGTCTCTTTCTGACTACTGTACCAAGCATCTATGTGTTGACACATCATGATTGAATATAAGCGGACATACCACATTTTTGTAGAGCGATGACGCCCAGATTCTAAGTGATAGTCGACTTTTTCTCTTTTGTTCGAACGTTCAACTGAAGTTCTTCGTTTATAAATCAGTTTCCACTTTTCAGAAGACCTCGGTGTTTTAGTGAACAGACGAAGATTATCTTGCTTAAACGTATGAAATGTCCGGCCATACTTCGCTTTAGAACACGGAGTGGAACATGTATTTTTTGTTCCGCAAGCTAGTGGACAACGCCACTTTTGGCGGTTTTGAGATTTGTCAAACCCATTGGGTTTCATTTCCATTCCAATTGGACAAATAGGAACGCCTAGGGGAGAAATCTGAATATCACTTTGCGTACTGAAGTTTTTCTTTGTTCGAACATTAAGATCAATAAATGGTTCCACATTATGATGGTCCAGTAATTCGTAAATCGGTTCTGCATCATGTGCGGCATCGAGAAGGATTTTATCAATTGTGCCCAAGGTGTACCGTTGCGAAAATTCAATTGAACCAACCACTAGGCTGACTGAATCATGCCGGGAAGCAGGATGCAGCCGTGGATATAGCGGCAAGTCGTATTGGCTATCGCTAGTGGATATCATGTAGAGATGATATCCGTTGAAGTACCTCTCCCTTGAACTATCCCAACCTGAGTCGATGTCAGGTTGAGAATATCGACGAGGATGAGTACAATTCGTTAGTCCTTGGGCACTACAATCACAAATAGGTTTGCTCCTTGGGTATCTCGCTGTTTCCACGGGTGTCCCATCTCCAACAACACCAAGGGAATGGGGATCCCCAAGCAAACCCAATCTCGCTGAAACTTCAAGAAATTGAGATTGAAAAAACGCGTATAATTGATCTCCCGGCAATTGTTTTTGTTTTGAGCCATTGCGTAAATGACGATCCACTAATTTTCTAATAATACCAGGGTTTCTAGGAGTTGCTTTTTCACCCTTTTTCGGTTTTTTCTTCTTCTTCTTTTTTCGTTTGAGCTTAATAAAAGGTTTTACATTAGCCTTCTCAAAACCTGATAGCCGTCTGAAGAAGTCATAAAAAGTACCGACACCTGGAACATCCCCAGGTTCAAAGCCGCTAAGGATCGTGTAAAGAGGAACACGATGGAGTTGGTTCACCCATTCTGTAATACTCAGGGTCGGACTTGTCAATAAACACAAAAGATAAGAGCGAAGCATGGAAGCAGGATCACGTGGCTCAGGACCTTTAACTGAATATGAATCATGAAGCCACGTAGTGGTAAACGAAAGATCCGTGATCCATAACTTCGAGATAATAGTCCAATCTTTTTGTACGAGAGTCAGTATACCGCCTGAGTAATGAGTATTTAATTGGTCTAAAACGAAGTTTTGATATGAGATATGTGGTATTAGCGCAGGTTTCATTTAAATCCCCCATTTCACCGTATTGTTAGGAAGTCAATTCCTCCTCGGCGATTATTGGGGTTCCACTAAAAAGTCAAGTGTTTTTTTAGTTTTTTTATGATATTTTTCAACAATTAATTTCCAATTGAAGAAGAAAACTAAAGTAAAAATCCCACCTAGAAATAGGAGGGATACAAATAAATTGGTTCAAGAAAACCTTGAGCCACAAGGCTCGGCAAATGCCGAGAGTCTATTATTTTAACAGGAGGCATGATCTCGTCGGACATATCTTTCAAAGTAGATACGGCTCAGAATTAATTGACTCGTTACAATATGAGCTTGATGTAAGCAAGTATATCCACCTTAACCCCGCTAGTGCCCATATGGTTAAAAAAGCTGAAGACTACCGCTGGAGTAGCTACAGAGCTTATATCTACCGTGAATACAATCCACATGTCTGTACCGAAAGAATTTTATCTCAATTCCCAAAACCATCCTCCTATCACTACCAACAGTTCACTGAACAACGCGATAAACTTAAAGAACCACCGGAAATCATTAAACCTTTCGTACAAAATACATTCAGATAAATAACTACTAAATTACAATGATACTTCCTTTGATTTTGTCCACCTGAGATGGAAAACAGGGTAAAAAAGTCCACCTCTGGGGTCAGACCCCCAGAAAATACACCTGAAAGGAACTTAACTATGGCATCAATTGTACATTCATTTACGATCAACGGTGTTGATGGTCAATTGATCAATGTCGAGGCGGATACGATTTGTGGCAACCCTTCTGTTTCAATCGTTGGGCTTGGCGACACCTCTGTGAAAGAAGCAAAAGAAAGAATTGAAGCTGCCCTATCATTCTGCGGGTTCCAATTCCCCGATCACAGACTAATTATGAATTTAGCCCCCTCTCACATTAAAAAAAGTGGTACTCACTTTGACCTTCCGATGGCAATAGCCCTACTCGCTCGAACAAACCAAATAAAAATCAATCAACAATCTGTCGGATTAATAGGAGAACTTTCACTAAATGGAGAAATACGTCCTGTTACTGGTGTTCTCCCCATGGCCATCGCTGCAAAAGAAAACCAGATCACCCATCTAATCGTCCCTCACTCTAACGCCACAGAAGCTGCCTTAGTGAAAGGCCTCCAAGTAATCGGCTGCGAAACATTACATCAAGTCATCCTCTTTTTACAAAAAGGCATCATCCCAAAGCCCACAGCCGTTTTTTATGAAAAAATTGGTCGGCAACCCCAACTTGATTTTTCTGACGTCAAAGGTCAACAAATGCTCATCGAATATTTAACAATTGCATCCGCTGGTGGTCATAACTTCTTAATGATCGGTCCACCTGGTTGCGGAAAATCGATGATCGCCAAAAGGATTCCCTCGATCCTCACACCAATGACTGAAACTGAAGCTCTGGAGGTTACAAAGATTTATAGCGTCGCAAACCTCCTTCAAGAAGGTAGACTAATTCAAAAACGCCCTTTTCGAGCCCCACATCACAATGCTTCCACGAATTCACTGATCGGTGGTGGCACCCGCTCTATGCCTGGAGAAATCTCACTCGCCCACAACGGCATTCTCTTTTTAGACGAAATTGCCGAGTTCTCGAAAAAAACGCTAGATGCTCTACGGCAACCTATGGAGGATCGAAAAGTAACGATTAGCCGCGTTCATACGACAAATACCTACCCTTCCAACTTCATGTTAGTTGCGGCGATGAATCCTTGTCCTTGTGGCTACTTCGGTCAGGAAAAATGTCGGTGTACTGACTATGAAATTTTGAAGTATCGTAACAAACTATCCGGTCCGATTTTAGATCGAATTGATATTCAAAAACATGTCTCGTACGTCAACTTATTTGATGATAGCCAAGCAGTGACTTCCTCAGAAGTAATCCTCGAACGCGTTACGGCAGCCAGATTTATGCAGCAGAAACGGTACATGGATACAACAATTAACTGCAACGCCGAACTAACACCTGCTTTAATAAAAAAACATTGCTTGCTTGACTCTGAAACTGAGGATCTATTGAAAAAAGCGTATGAGCACTATCAATACAGTGGTCGGACGATCCACAAGTTTTTGAAAATTGCCAGAACATTTGCCGATCTCGATGGCTTCCCAATGATTCGCAAAAAAGATATACAAGCCGCTCTTCATTCTAGAGATTTAGATCGTGAAAAAATTAGCTTAGGGACTTTGTAAGGAGGACGTAACTATGGAGTATTGGATATGGCTTAGCCAATTACCTGGGATAGGACCAATTTCACAGAAAAAACTTCTGGCATTTTTCGGAGGGCCACTAGAAATCTACCTATCTTCTCTACCAGACTTATTAGAAGTCGACGGGATCGGTGAGCAGACAGCAAAAAAAATTATTGAGTTTCGGATAGATCATGTGGCTGGAATAATTAAGCAAGTTGAACGTCTAAGAATCAACGTCCGCCCTTATGAAAATAGGATATATTCAGAGGTTTTCTCATGTAAACGATCCCCGGTTTTATTTTATTACATAGGAAAGCTGCCCGAGAAACGCGGAGTCGCCATCGTCGGAGCAAGGCGGTGTACACACGATGCGAAACGTGCCACCGAGGAAATCGCCTCATTACTAGCCGGAAACGGAGTTGCTGTGATTAGCGGCCTGGCAAAAGGAATTGATAGCTATGCCCACACGACTTGCCTAAAGGTTGGTGGTTACACGATGGCAGTCCTCGCGAATGGGGTTGATATTTGTTACCCGAAGGAACATAAACGATTGTATGAACAAATCATTGCTGACGGCGGTGCTGTTCTTTCCTCATACCCTCCTGGTGTAAAACCCCATCCTAAATACTTCGTCGAGCGCAACGCCCACATTTCCGCCTGGTCAACAGACGTCATTGTCGTTCAAGCCTCTGAAAAAAGCGGTTCACTTACGACCGCCCGATTTGCTTTAGAGCAAAATCGGAATTTATACGCTGTTCCCCACTCTATTAACCTACCTGAAGCCAAAGGGTCAAATCAACTACTAGCAAGTGGTGCACGAATTTATACAGGACCAGAGTCGTTGGCACATCTAGGGATTAAGAATAACCCAAATGTTCACGCAGGTGCTCCCATCTACTCGCTAACACAATTTGAAGAAAACATAGTTACCCATCTTCGGAAAGTTGGTAACTGTTCCTTTTCCGAACTAAGTCACCATTTAAAAGTTCCTGAACTAGAACTAACCCCCACCATCCTCCAATTAGAGATGCATAACATATTGAAGATAAGAGGCACAACGATTAGCTGTCGGTAGGGGTGTCACACGTTTTGGGGTCACACGTTTTGGGGTCAGACACCCTTCGTGGACATTTTTCTTCATTTTTCCACCCTGCGTGGACAAAACCCTAAAACAACCTAAATCCTTATAAACGAGAAAAAGTCCAATCACTGCGGACTTTTTCTTGTTTATGTCTTTTTGCAATGGCTGACACCATTAGTCAGTTTACAATATGATCAAACAACTTTAAACTAAAAGGAGATAAAATTCCAGTCAAACTGTACATCCTATTTTTTAACTCTTTTACGCAGAAAGGAACTCTATTATGCAAGGAATTATTCCTTATTTTAGTGAAAATCCAATCATTTATAAGTTAGTTTTGTCTTTTATCATTTTAGTAACATATATCTATCTCATTAGAATCAGCAATAAATTGCTGTTCAAAACAATTAAAGACAATGGTATTTATTATACTACTAGAAAAAGACTATATTACTTGCATTCTATCATTTTATTAGTTATCTTCATTCTAATTTGGTCAGAATCAAGGCTAGACTTAACAATTTATGTTGGTTTTATTTCTGCTGGGATCGCGATTGCACTTAGAGAGATATTCACCAACATCGTAGCATTACTTATAATTGTTATTCAAAAGCCTTTTGAAGTTGGCGATCGTGTCATTGTCAATGACCGTGCGGGGGATGTTATTGATCAGAAAATATTTCATTTTGTTGTCATGGAGGTAACAACCAAAACTGAAGGAGCGCAAAGTACGGGTAAAATCGTCCACATTCCTAACAACTATATTTTCTTACACCCAATCGCCAATGCAAACAAAGGGTTTGCCTACATTTGGAATGAAATTGAAATCAGACTAACACTCGATAGCGAGTGGGAAGATGCCAAAGCACAATTTGAAACCATATTAAACAAACATACACAGCACATTACTATCGAAGCACAAGAAAAAGTACACGAAGCTTCAAAAAAATATTTACTTCATTATCAAAACCTCTCCCCGATCGTGTACATTACTGTAAAAGATGGATTTATTAAACTAACAATGCGTTATTTAACTGAGCCGAGAAATGCTAGAATTACCGAGGACTGTATTTGGCAGGAAATACTTATATATACTAAAGAAGGAAAGGGTATCAAACTAGCTTAATTGTTTATTGTTATATTAACTTGCAAAAAGTAGAAAAGTCCACTTATTGTGGACTTTTCTACTTTTTTGTCTTTTTTAGATGTCAGACACCGATGAAAGTGAACTTTCCTGTAGTTACTATTTACAGGTTAGACACCCGAGTAACCGTACCTAGACATTATCTATGAATACATTTTCCAAGTTAATTTCTAAATTGTCGATCATGCTTACTTTTATTATACTTTGTTTATCATAAATGTCTGGTTTACCAAATGAGCCACTCATAAGTTTGAATACCATGACGATTTCGTCGGTAGGCTGAACAATCCAGTATTCTTTAACCCCGTGTTTTTCATAGAGTTCCATTTTTCTAATGTAATCCTGAGAGGCTGTTGAAGGAGAGATTACCTCTACGATTAGATCAGGAGTACCAAAACAGCCTTTTTGATTTATTTTGTTTGGATCGCAAATTACAACTAAATCAGGTTGAACCACGGTAGTAACCTCATCTTGTTTCTCATTTTTTTGATCCGGTAAGCAAACATCAAAAGGAGCTATAAAAACTTGGCACTTTTTATTTCTTAGAAAGCTGCCGAACTCGATGAGGAGCTCTCTAACTAACTGTTGATGCCTAGTTGAAGGCGGAGGAGTCATACAATAAGGCACACCTTCGATAAGTTCCCATTTATCTTCACTTTCCCAGGATAAGTAATCTGCATACGTATAACGCTTTGAACTATCGGGACTTAACATTGACATGAACTGACCACCTCCATTAATATGTCGTTCCTAGATTTCTAATACAATTATAACACAGTATAAACTTCTTAAAAATTAAGCAAACCCCTCATGATTATTAATTTCGTAACACTCTAATCACATTAAACTAATCATGTGTCAAATCTCGATATTTTGCCTATACTGCTTAATACTTCTTTCTTCTGGGGGTATTAAGTAATGAAATATGTATACAGTGCGATCTTCATATTATTACTGGGGTTTGTCGTAGCTGCTGTAGAGAAGCATTTAAATGTAGAGATGGCCAAAACAAAAAATTACGATACACTTATTCAACAAGAAACAACAATTTATGAGCTCGAACCTCATGGCGTTCCATATGAATTCACGCAGGATAGTCATGAATATATTGCAACCAATCAAGCAATTGATGACAGTTATTATGGGGAAGCCACTCCTGTCACTAGCTATCAAATTAAAGAGCCCTATCTGCGTGGACACAACCATATATCTGTCCAGAAAAACAAGAAAAAGTCCACCCCGTTGTGGACTCTTTCTCGTCTTTGTCTTATTGCGGTGTCTACCTTGTAAATAGTAACTACAGGAAAGTTAACTTTCTTTGATTAGAAAATTCGTGCCAATCATATTTATATCCATGTTGGTGAAAGTGAACTTTCATTGGTGTCTGACACCAGGCACCAGACACTAGGTACCATTGATTTTATTCAACTCTCGCCTTCATTTCGGCCAATAAACTATTGAATAGATTTATATACTCGTTTTTGATATTTTGATAAATTTCTAAAGCAATTTCTTCATCATAAGTATGTGACGTTCTGTTGCGGTCTTCTAGCATTTTAAGCCATTTTTCACCTTGATGAATTATTCCGTCTTTAAAGGCTTCTTTAATTGCTCTTCTAGGACTTGTCACCTCCAAACTACCGTTATATGTTAAGTAGACTTTCATTAGTTTCCATGATAATTCATAGGTAAACTCAAATCGCTGTATGGTCGCATCGATAACAATATCATCTAAGCTAGGATCTCTTGAAAGACTTTCGTTAAGTTTTTTAATTGCTTTTTCTAAGTCTTCTAGCTTATCCTTCACCTTATTCATATTGTCAATCACCTCTCCTTCAGGGCTCGTTAAAAATATAATCTTACCTTCTATATCAATATATTTTTTTAACTTAAGATTACTAATTTTGTCATAATCAAGCACATCTATTGTGTAAATGATGTTTTGTTCTGAAAGTTGATCTTTAATATCATATATTTTTTCGCAATTACTTCTAAAAATGATTGCTAAATCTATATCAGAAGTTGCCTTAAAATCTCCTCTTGCTCTCGATCCAAATAGGAGCACTTTCTCAATAATTTCTCCATAACTCTTAAACACATTAATAATTTTGTAAAAATCATTTTTACTTAAACCATTTATTAGTTTTTCAGCCATCTGGAATTTTCACCACATTTCTTTATGGTTCCGCCTCATACTACTATTTTCCACCGATCCGCCTAAAGATAAACCTATCCAATAGATTTAATCTCCTTATAGCCTCTATTTTATCATATTTATACGGATGTTGTATGACACCAATGAAAGTTCACTTTCACCAACACGGAGGTAAATTTAAATGACAAGAGTTTTCTTAATGGAGAAAGGGAAATTTCCTGTAGTTACTATTTTAAGTTTAACCACCATGCACGGACACAAACCTATATCTGTTCACAAAAACGAGAAAAAGTCCACCCTATATAGACTTTTTCTCGTTTTTGTCTTTTTGCGGTGTCTGACACCATTCGTGGACATTTTTAACAATTTTTCCACCTACCGTGGACAAAATCCCAAAATAACCCTAACCTTAAAAACCGAGAAAAGCTCTACCAGATCTGGGCTTTTTCTCGGTTTTGTATTTTGAGATGTCTGACACACCGTTACTCAGTTTACAATAAGATTAAACAACTTTAAACTAAAAGGAGATAAAACTTCCGTCAAACTGGAAACCCTATATTTTAACTCTTTGAAGCAGAAAGGAACTCTATTTTGCAAGAAATTATTCCATACTTTAGTGAAAATCCAATCATTTATAAGTTAGTTTTGTCTTTTATCATTTTACTAACATATATCTATCTCATTAGGATCAGCAATAAACTGCTGTTCAAAACAATTAAAGACAATAGCCTTTATTATACTACTCGAAAAAGATTATATTACTTGCATTCTATCATTATATTGGTTATCCTCGTTCTAATTTGGTCGGAATCAAGGCTAGACTTGACAATTTATGTTGGTTTTATTTCTGCAGGAATTGCGATTGCACTTAGAGAGATATTCACCAATATCGTAGCATTACTAATAATTGTCATTCAAAATCCTTTTGAAGTTGGAGATCGTGTCATTGTCAATGATCGTGCGGGGGATGTTATTGATCAGAAAATATTTCATTTTGTTGTAATGGAGGTTACAACAAAAACTGAAGGAGCGCAAAGTACGGGTAAAATCATCCACATTCCTAACAATTATATATTTTTACATCCAATTGCCAATGCAAACAAAGGATTTGCCTACATTTGGAATGAGATTGAAATCAGACTAACACTCGATAGTGAGTGGGAAGATGCCAAAGCTCAATTTGAAACTATTTTAAACAAACATGCGCAGCACATAACTGTCGAAGCACAAGAAAAAGTACTCGAAGCTTCAAAGAAATATTTGCTTCATTATCAAGACCTCTCCCCGATCGTGTACGTTACTGTAAAAGATGGATTTATTAAACTAACTATGCGTTATTTAACTGAGCCGAGAAAAGCTAGAATTACCGAGGACTCTATTTGGCAGGAAATACTTTTATATACTAAAGAAAGTAAGGGAATTAAATTAGCATAATAAAAATATTTATTGTTATCATAATTTGCGAAAAGTAGAAAAGTCCACCTGACCTGATGTGGACTTTCTGCTTTTTTGTCTTTTTTGGATGTCTATCCTGAAAATAAATCAACTATAAACAGCTCGCATTCCAATTGGTGGACATTAGATCCAATATATTGAAGAACATCGCGGTATTTAACTATATCGGACATCAGGTACGTTATTTGCCTTTTTTAGATGAAAAATAGACGATTTTTATACAAATAAGGGATTGAACTGACTCCCCCATAAATTCATTGTTATCCTCGAGTCTAAGAATAGTATAACACAGCGTGGACTTCTTAAAAATTGAGCATATACCTCATGCTTTTAACTTCTTAACACTTCAATTACTGTCAAATCATCATGTGTCAAACATCGACATTTTGTCCATACTGCTTAATACTTCTTTCTATCTGGGGGTATTGAGTTATGAAATATGTATATAGTGCGGTATTTATCTTATTATTAGGGTTTGTCATTGCCGCTGCAGAAAAGCATTTAAATGTAGAAATGGCAAAAACGAAAAATTACGAAGCACCTATTCAACAACAAGAAACGACAATTTATGAGTACCACTCACACGGTGTTCCATATGAGTTTACCCAGGATAGTCATGAGTATATTGCAGATCAAGCAATCCACGAAACCTTCTATGGGGAAGCTACTCCTGTCACTAGCAACCACATTAAAGAGCATTATATCGCTCAATTTGAGTCGCTACAAAATCAAGCTTTACAAGAGTTATCCCAGTTAGTTCAGGTTGTTATTGAAGATTATACTGATAAAAAAGCTAACGGCGAACCTATTTCGTATCTCTCCTTTTACCAGACATACTATCCACAGTTAAAACAACTAGAGAGCTACATAGATGCTGAGTTTGCTGAAAAGTATACCCAACTTGAAGAGGAACTCGTTCAATACGGTTATTCTCCGGATAAGGCGTTAAAGTTTAAAGAGCAATTTGAAACGTCGAAGCAAGACAAGTTAAAAGAGTTGATATCGTTAGTGTCGGGGAATTGATGTGGGGGTGCATGGGGTCTGGTGCATGGGGTCTGACCCCCTCCGTGGACATTTCCCTTTAAAAGTTCACCGTGCGTGGACACAACCAAATACTTGTAAACAAAAACGAGAAAAAGTCCACATGGTGTGGACTTTTTCTCGTTTTTGTCTTTTTGCGGGGTCTGACCCCACACCGCTGAGTGTCTCAGTTTCAGTCCCACCTAGCGGGTTAGAAAGTGTCATTGTTCCACTTTCAGTAACCGTAATTTTCCCGTCTCGAAGGGTTGCTTTATTCGGTTCGGCGCTTAAGTCGAAAGAAATCGTCGTTGCAGTCTCTGTGTCATTTACTACACCTGTAATTTGTTTCCCTGTTGATGTTGTTAAATGAGCACTTGAAACACTTGGCACACCTGTAACTGGCGTCCCCCCTGGAGCACCAGGGCCTGGTTGGATTGGATCTCCAATATCAACACCGTCTTTTTTCAGCTCCATGGCACGAAATAAGAAGACAGAAAACTCCGCACGAGTAACGACACCTTTTGGATCAAATACATTACCCGATTTCCCTTTTGTCACATCGTTTTGGTAAAGGGTAATGACATCAATCAGATGGCTTGCTGATATTGATTTTTGGTCATTAATTACTACAGTATTCGTTGATACTGGTTTTAATTGAAAAGCACGGACTAATACCGAAGCCATTTGCTCTCTAGTTAGTAAATCCATAGGACCAAACGTCCCATTTGATGATCCTTTAAAGATACCAGCTTCTTTCGTAGCAGCAGCTGCACTTGTGTAATAAAGACCCTGGGGAACATCTTTAAAGCTTGTCGTATGTGTTGGTGCCTTCAGCTTTAACGCACGTTGAAATAGAACAGCCGAATCCGCACGATTTAACCTGTGGTTCGGACGAAAAGATCCATCAGGATAACCTTTAATGATATCTTGTTCAGCAAGTGTGATAACATTTGCATAGCCAAAATCACCAGGTTTATAATCAGTGAATTTAGCTTGTGCAGAAGTCGCTGTCGGGTTTGTCCAAGTTAACAAAGGCAAAAGTAGAGTGACCATTGCTAATTTCATATATGTAGTTAATCCCATATTTATCTCCTCCTAATTTAATTACAATACCATAGAGTTCGTTTTTTAGGTAGTGGTGTCTGACACCCTTCGTGGACATTTTGCTTGAAAATTCCACCGTGCGTGGACACAGCCATTTACCTCTACATAAAAGCTAGAAAAAGTCCACATCCAGTGGACTTTTTCTAGCTTTTGTCTTTTTGCGGTGTCTGACACCGATGAAAGTTCACTTTCACCAACCTGGATGTAAATACGATCGGCACGAATTATCTAATCGAAGAAAGTGAACTTTCCTGTAGTTACTATTTACAGGGGTGACACCAAAATTATTTTATTATTTTTTGTTATTACCCAACACTCTTACTGTGTCATAACCTACAACTTCATAATCACCAAGTTTACCTTGGAATTCTAGAGTGATTTCACCTTCAACCCAGTTAAAATCTGGGCGGTTGAATTTGAACAAGCCATTTTCTGCTTTTTTCTGGTCGCCATTTCTTTCGTCAATGGCTTTCACTCCATCTAAGGAAGCACTTTCTAACTCGAATGTTTTTAGTAGTTCTTTAATATGTTTTTTTCCAAATTCTTTTTGGTACTCTTTTGAAAATTTAACTTGTACTGTGAATTTACCAGTGTTTGGATTAATAACTCCAGGAACAACTTTTATTTCAATTGGAATATAAACATTAATGACCTTTTCAAAGGTTGTTGTCCAACCAGCATGATCTGTTACTGTTAATTGAATTTCATATTTCCCTGGTTTATCAAACAGGACTTCTTCACCTTTTTCGTATTGAATTCCATTAACTGATAGAATTTCATTTTCAATACCTGAAATAACGTCAAGTGCTAAATAGGTAAGCGGTAAAGTTGCTTCTAATTCAAATTTATCACCTAATTCCCAAGAAACGACTGGTGCTGTTTTATCAATTTTTACTTCAATTGTTTGTAGCGCTTCTTTATTACCTGCTTTATCGACACTATAAAATGCAACTTGGTTAATGCCTTCTTCTGACACCGTAAAGCTAGTTCCTTCTTTGAACTGTGAACCATTAATAGAATAGAAGGTTTTATCAACATCACTTTTTTGGTCTTGGGCAGTTAACTCCACAATTACATCTTTCTGACTCCAAGTTGTTGGCGCATCTACTTCTGTTATTGGTGCTGTTTTATCAATTTTTACTTCAACGGTTTGTAACTCTTCTTTATTACCTGCTTTATCGACACTATAAAATGCAACTTGGTTAATTCCTTCTTCTGTTACTGTAAAACTAGTTCCTTCTTGGAACTGTGATCCATTAATAGAATAGAAGGTTTTATCAACACCACTTTTTTGATCTTGGGTAGTTAAGTGTACAATTACATCTTCCTTACTCCAAGTCGTTGGTGCATCTACTTCTGTTACTGGTGCTGTTTTATCAATTTTAACTTCTACAGTTTGAATTGTCTCAGTGTTACCTACTTTGTCAACTGAGTAGAAAGAAATTTTATGAATACCCTCTTCAGCAATTGTAAAAGTGGTACCTTCAACAAATGGATTATTATTTAAAGAGTAATAAGTGTTTGCAACTCCTGACTCATTGTCTGTTGCTGACAACGTAACAACCACGCTTTGATTTGTCCAGTCATTTGGTGTATTAACTGAAGTTCGTGGAGCTTCAGTATCATTCACTAATTTGGCTAAAACGATATTAGACCAATCGGATTCACCAAAGGAATTACTGTATGACGTAACAAAATATTCGTGATTTGCATAAGGCATGTTTGTAATTGTGTAAGATAAGTTATTAACCTTCTCAGCAATTAGTACAGGTTCGCCGTCTATTAATTGGTAGATATTATACCCATTAGCATAAGTGATGAAGCCCCAAGAAATTCTAGCACTAGATTCACTTAACAATGTCAAGCTTGCTACCGGCGGCTGCATAATAGGATACACAATCGTTTCTGTTATTTTTGAAGCTTCAGACTCTCCAAAACGTGTACTAAAAGCTGTAACTTCAAAAGAGTGTGTTTCTTCAGTTAGGTTATAAATAGAGTAATTTCGCGCTGTTCCTTTGTATAGCAATTGTCGACTATTGTTTGTAACGCGATAAACTCGATATTCATTTGCCCACGTAACAACTGGCCAACTCAACGTTATATTGTTAGCATTAAAAACACTACTCGTCACATTTGGTGCAAGCACTATCGGCCAAGTTAGAGTAAAGTTTAACGAACTACCGTCCGGTGATTCACCAAAACGGCTACTAATCGAATGGACGATAAATGTAAAGTTCTCCTCAGGCATATTAACAAATGTAGCTGATGTACCTGTTACAGTTCTTTGTAAAATAGGTTCACCATTAATCACTTGATATACTTTATATCCAGTAGCAAATGAAGCAGTGTCCCATCTTAGTACAATATCATTTCCATTTGTAAGACTATATCGGAAGTTTTCAGGTTTATCCATAATAGGGTGAATAAGTGATAAAGAAACTTCACTTCCCTCCATTGATTCACCATAACGAGTACTATTTGAATAAACGACATAATTATAGTCGCCTTCAGGCAAATTAGTAAAGGTTGTAGTTGTACTTGTCACAGTTCTTTGAAAAACTAGTTCTCCGCCAACTTGTCGGTAGACGTTATAGTTATTAGCAAAATTAACTGCGTTCCAACGTAATTGGATGTCATTACCATTATTAACTGTAGCAGTTAAGTTTTCGGGTTTTTCCATAATAGGAAATTCCACAATTTGAGTTATTTTACTTCCTTCTAAAGACTCACCAAAACGACTACTCACAGAATGAACGACATAAGTATGCTCACCATCAGATTCGTTAGTTAGAGTTGTTGAAAGTGAGGAAACCGTTCTTTTTAACTCTTTTTGTCCATTTATAACTTCGTAAACTTTATAACTAGTTGCAAAGGGAACTGATGCCCAGGCCAACACTACATCATTGCCGTTTTGGACTCTAGAAGTTAGGTTACTTGGCGCTTCCATACTAGGGTGAACTAAAGAAAACGTTGCCTCTGCACCTTCAGGTGACTCACCTAACACTGAAGATACTGAATGAACAACATAGTAATACTCTCCTTCAGGAACATTAGAGAAGGTCACTGATGTACCAGTTAAGGTTCTTACTAGTATTTTTTCACTTTCAATGATTTGATAAACTCTATAATTAGTAGCGTATTGAACGCTTGACCATTTTAATGAAATATCATTACCATTTAAAATACTATAAGTGAAATTCGTTGGCGTTTCCATCATTTGACCGTTCATAGTTACATTAATTTGGGCTCCGTCAACTGACTCTCCAAATCTACTTGAGACAGCATGAACGATATAATGATACTCACCGGGTGTAACATTGCTATAGGTAACCGTTTTTCCTGATACAGTACTTCTTAGCACTTTTTGACCATCAACTAATTGATAGACCCTATAACTCGTAGCAAACGGTACTGTATCCCAGCTTAAAGAAAACTGAGTTGCACTAGTAACCGTTTGAATTAGGTTTGTTGGAGCTTCCATTGTTGGATGAATAAGTGAAAAAGAAATTCGGTTGCCCACTTCAGACTCTCCAAAACGTGTAGAGAAGGAATGAACTTCATATTCATAACTTCCTTCTGGTCGATTCGTGTATGTAACACTAGTTCCAGTTACTGTACTCCTCAATACCTTTTCACCATTTACCAATTGATATATTTTATAGCTATTTGCGTTTGCCACACTTCCCCAGCTAAGGTTAATATCATTTCCATTAAGAATTTTATAGCTAAGGTTAGTAGGTGCTTCCACCGTTTGACCTTCAACGATTAAGCCAACTTGACTACTTTGTTCTGATTCACCAAAGCGATCGCTATTTGAATGCACTTCGTAAATATAGTCACCACTAGGCATATTTGTATATTTAACATTTGTACTTGTCACGGTGCTTGTTAATATTTTTTCACCATCAACTAATTGATAGACTTTATAATTAGTAGCATGAGGAACGCTGTCCCATGATAAAACGATATCGTTAACGTTTTGTAGCGTATACTTAAAGTTACTAGGTGCTACCATCGTTATATCACTCACTGTTGCAGTCAACTGACTTGCTTCAGCTGATTCACCAAAACGTTGGCTATTAGTGGTTACCTCATAAAGATAGTCACCAGCTGGAAGATTTGTATATTTAATTGTTGTACCAGTTACTGTACTTTTTAGTACTCTTTCGCCATCCTTGATTTCGTAAATATTATAATTTGTTGCAAAAGAAGCCGAATCCCATCTTAAAGTGATATCACTACCATTTGCGAGAGTATATCTAAAATTACTAGGTGCTTGGATGATTGGATGGATCACCTCAACATCTATTGAAGTATGTGATGACTCACCATACAATGAGTTTTCAGCCGAAACCCTGTATGTATATAAACCTTCAGGTGCGTTGCTAATTGTATAGGTTCTTGTAGTAACTGAAGTTAGTAATCTATCTTGATTGTCATCAGAAACTTCATAGATATTGTACTTCTCAGCATACTGAGACGCTGCCCAACTTAAAACAATATCATTCCCATTTCTTATGACATGAGTAAAAGTACTTGGTGCTGTCATCTCAGGGTAGGTAACATTGGCAGTTACCGGAGCGCTTGGTCCTGACTCCCCACTAGCACTCAAGGTTGATACGACATACATGTAAGTTCCTTCAGCCAGATTGTTAATGGTATAGCTACTTGAGGTCACCTTACCATGCAAAAGTAACTGGCCATCCGTGATCTCATAAATATTGTAACCAGTTGCTCCAAAAACTGAACTCCATGTCAATCTCACATCATCAGGAGACAGCATTTGAACCGAAACATCACTTGGCGGCAATAAACTACTCTCGTTGCTAGCAAACACGTGACCAATCGGAAATAAAAACTGCGATAAAATTGTAAACAAAGTTAGAAATGTTAAATTTCTAAAAAAACGTTTTTTCATACAATAGTCCCACCTTTTCTAATTTATTCCAAAGAAAAAAGAACCTAAACAAGGTTCATAGGTAAGGGTACTATGTTCCTTGTGGTAACCGGCTGCCATCCACGGAAATTCCCGCGGTCCAGGCCCTTGGCTTTGCGTCTCATAGTTTCCTATGGTTTGCCTTTTTCACTTGGGTTTTACATTACAATACTATAATACTAGGAATAAAGAAGCCCGTGAATAGTACGTTTGATTTAAATTACCTAAAATAACCAAGGAAGTTGTGGGTATTATGATTTAATTGATTCGTTTTATTATGTTAAATCAGCTGCGATTGTTAATTAGACCTATTAATCTGCCATAGTAGAGTATAATTTTCCGTATTCGACCCAGAACAGTTAACTTAAGTTCTAAAAAAATAAGGACTGCTTATTTATGCACTAATGCATATGGAGCAGTCCTTACTATTAATTTTTTTTATCAATAAAAATGCCGTCCGTTGTTGTATCTTGATATGGATTATCATATTGCTGATTGTTTTTCTTCTTGATGTTAAACTGATTAATTTCACGCTTCAGTTGTTGGGACTTTTGAGATAATAATTCGTTAATGAGCTCATTATCTTTGATAATTTTTTCTCCAAGCTGTTTTTCATGATCTGTTTGAGCTTTCTTAACTACTTTAATAAGTTCTTCCCTGATCCCTAAAAACCTATTTAACGCTTCAATATAATCATCTTTGTCAGCTTCTTCTTTTGGGAGGCCTTTTTTTAAATGCGTTAGAATATCACTATTAATCTGATCAATCTTATTCAGTAGTTCAAGCACTATGCCTGCCCTCCACCATGTTGCCTCTTTCGATTAATCATAATAACTTCTTTCCATGTGTCACGGAACTGAGTAACATATTGTTCTGCTTCTTCTATTGCCTTAATATCATTATTTATGTTTGCTTGAGTTAACTGATGAAGAATATAATCATACATTTTCAACATATTCTTCCCTACTTCACCATCCGTTTTTAGCGTAACCATCAATTCACGAATGATATTTTGAGCCTTTGTTAAATTCAGATTTCTCAATTCGATCTGATTGTTGCTAATAGCTTCCTTTGATAGCTTCATAAATTTTAAACAACCATTATACAGCATTAATGTTAGTTCCCCAGGTGACGCTGTTTCAAATTTACTTTTTTGATATGCTTGATTAGCAGTTTGTATCAATAGAAAAACATCCTTTCAATTCTTTAGAAATTTCCTGCACCCATGATTTGATTCATAAAGGCCATCCCTTGAGCATTCGCTTGATTCATCGCCTTTTCCATTGCCGTGAACTTAGCCCAATGACGATTTTCAATATCACTCAGTCGCCTTTGAAAGCGGTCGATTTGCTGGTCAATATTTGTTAGTTCTCTACCAAGGGTGAATTGTTGATTTGTACGGAACTGATTACCAGCACGACTTTCAATTTTTTTAATTGTATCATCTATGGTAGTTCTCAAGCGACCAATAAGACCGGTTTGATTATAAGTTTCTGTTTCAGTTGCCCCAGTCACGGCAGTACCATTGAAAAGTTGATGAACTGCATCTGGATCATCCGCTAATGCTGCACGGAGTTTTGTTTCGTCTATTTCTAGTTTTCCACCTTCTCGGAAGTTACTTGTTGTAGTAATCCCAATTTGAGCAAGTTGATTAAATTGCCCTGAGTTAGAAACCGGCGAATAAAGATCCAGTCTCATCCTATTTAACGCACTTGTTAACGTTTGATCGCGGCTAAGTAATCCACTCTTTGCCTTTTCGTCCCATAACTCAGCTTCCCTTTCAGACAATTCACGTCTTTGTTCATCAGTTAAGGGGCGAAAGCCACGATTAACTTTTTCACTTACTTTTGTTTGGACTAACCCAATGATTTCATTATACTTATCTACAAAACTCTTTATTTTATTAAAAGCATCGTCTGTATTACTAGTAACCGTTATTGTTGATGTTCCTACAGCTTGTAGATTTACAGTTATTCCACCAACTGTGTTTCGATTTTCTTTCGATACGATTGGTTCTGTAGTAAGTCCAGTTGCCATATCTTTATAAGTAAATTCAGCATTAGCGGCTTGTTGAAATGGGTTATTCACATCAATATTTACTTTAGAGAAAAATCCCCCCCCTAGCACAATTTCAGGAGAACCATCAGTTTTATTAATACCAGTATTAATTGTTTCGATAACCACTCTATCAAAAACCGAATCATAGGAAGCACGAACTCCTAAGCCCTCTCTCTTATTAATCTCTTTCAAAATATCATTTAACGATTTGTCATCAATCGTAAAATTTTGACCATTAATTGAAAATTCATTATCAGTAACTGATATTTGACTATTGAAAGCTGTGCTCACGTTAATTTTTTCTGCAGTATCAGTAACAATTTGACTATCACTCATGTATTTTTCTGTTTTTGCTACACTAATTACATTAATCTCATAAGTTCCCGTTTTAACAGAAGCATTTGCTGTTGCTGTAAGAATTTGTGTGTCGGTAACTGTTGCTACCCTAGTATTTAATGATGAACGAAGCCTAATATTAGAAGCAGCATCATGGAGATTTTTTAATTGTAAATTCATATCACGATAAGCATCACGCTGCCATTCAAGTGTTTGTTTTCGTTGAAAAAAACGATCGAGTGGCAAACGTTCTATTTTCATTAAATCTCTAATGATCGTTTCAGTATCCAACCCACTTGCTATACCACCAATTCTCATAATCATGCACCACCTTATATCTTTTTATCTATAAATAATCCTACCGTATTTATCATTGCTGCATAAATATCTAGTAATTTTTTTGGGGGAACTTCTTTAATAACTTCCTTTGTTTCCTCATCAATAATCGTTATATAGTATTCATTTAGGTCTTCATGCAAGCTAAACTTAATATTTGTATTTGCAGATTTTAAAAATTGATTAACACTGTCTATTTTCTTTTGTACATCAGAAACATCTTCTTTTTTTATATTTTTCACGTCTGGTTGTACTACATTATCATGGTGCTTGGGCTGAGTTGTATTTGAATGTATAGGAGTAAAATTCGAAATTTGTGTACGGCTAATCTCCATACTATAATCCCCTCTCAGATATACTTTTTTATTATATCGGGTTATTTTCGATAATTATTAAGGGAAATTTCATAATAAATCTTTTTAACTTAAATATCGACAATAAATTTTTATAAATTCTATTGATTGAGGACATAGAAAAGAGACCCTAGTAAACTAAGGTCTCTGATTTTATTACTTAGAATTAACGAAGTAATTGAAGAACTGATTGTGGTTGTTGGTTAGCTTGAGCAAGCATAGCTTGAGAAGCTTGGTTAAGAATATTTGCACGTGTGAACTCCATCATTTCCTTAGCCATGTCTACGTCACGAACACGAGATTCAGCAGCTTGTAAATTTTCAGCAGCATTGTCAAGGTTTTTGATTGTATGCTCTAAACGATTTTGAACAGCTCCAAGGTTAGAACGTTGTGCAGAAACTGTTTCAATAGCACTATTAACTAAAGTAATTGCAGCATCCGCTCCCCCTTGAGTTGAGATATCAATACCTACAGTAGCTTCACCTGCACCAGTTCCAACAGCTAAAGTAGTAGCATCCATTGCATCTATAGCTAAAGTGATGTTTTGGCCTTCATTAGCACCAATATGGAAAGTAAAACTTCCAGTGCCATCTACTAATGGCTTAGTGTTAAACTCTGTATTATCAGCAATACGAGTAATTTCTTTAGCAAGTTCGTCAAACTCTTTTTGTAATTCGCCACGGTCTGAGTCAGTATTTGTATCATTCGCAGATTGAACAGCTAATTCACGCATACGTTGAAGGATTGCATGTGTTTCGTTTAAAGCACCCTCAGCTGTTTGGATTAATGAGATACCGTCTTGAGAGTTACGTGACGCTTGGTCTAATCCACGGATTTGTCCACGCATTTTTTCAGAGATTGCTAAACCAGCAGCGTCATCACCAGCACGGTTAATACGAAGACCTGAAGATAATTTCTCCATAGCTTTTCCTGTAGCATTAACGTTCATACCCATTTGACGGTGAGAGTTCATTGCATTTAAATTGTGATTGATAATCATTATAATTTCCTCCTTGAGTTTGGTTTGTCCGCCCACATCCTTGTGGTTGGCATTAGGTTAACAGAAATGAGCGAAAAGTCGGCCGCCTTTTTTCTCATTTTTGTTTTACATAAGTTATATCGGATAGATTAATAGATTGTTTAGTGTTTTTTCGATAAATTTTTAAAAAAATTTTAAATAAAAAGCCCTAATCAATAAGAGCTTGATCAAGGCTTGAAATATTTGTTATTTTTTATCCTCTTGGCTTAGAAATGTACCTGTTAATTGTTTCAGTAAATCCACAGATGTACTTGCTGCACTTGC
The DNA here is from genome assembly GCF_001866075.3 of Anaerobacillus isosaccharinicus. Classification (GTDB taxonomy): domain Bacteria; phylum Bacillota; class Bacilli; order Bacillales; family Anaerobacillaceae; genus Anaerobacillus; species Anaerobacillus isosaccharinicus. The sequence continues at coordinate 1,017,087 of NZ_CP063356.1, forward strand.
ATTTTCCTCTTTAATAGCTAGGAAAATTTCTTTTCGTTGAATTTCAACTGAGCGGGGAGCATTAATCCCTAGCTTGATTTGATCGCCTTCAATGGCTAGGACTGTAATCTCAATATCGTCACCAATCATGATCGACTGATCTTTCTTCCTTGATAATACGAGCATCGTTACCCCTCCTTACCAACAGCTTGTGGCATGAGTAAGTGTTTTGTTTGATAGTTAGGATCATTTAGCGATATTTGTTTTCCTTTTTGAACTTTGCTGTTGATCACAACAGGTCCTTGTAAGTTAGCTGTTGTGTTTGTAAACGGTTCTTGGACAGTAAGGATGACAAATACTGCAACGTCCTCTTCGTTTTCAATCGTTAATGCTTCAATTGTTGCATCAGATAGTTTTACTTGGTAGTCAGGGAAAAAATGAAACGGTGAGACTACCACGAAACCTAGCTCTGAGGTTGTAATTGATTGCAATATATAAAAAGGTGTACTCTCGTCAAAGGGTAAAAGAATAAATTTTTTCTCTTCTAAAAAGCTTGGGATACCGTTTTCAAATTCAATTATTTTTTCTTCATTTATTTCTACTTCACCTAAGTACTTTGTATTGATCTTCATATATTAACCACCACTTTACTAAATTTATTACTTCTATTGTAATGCAGTTAGCTTTGGAATTAAACGTTGATCATGAATTTTTGTTGACTAGTTGCTATGAAAAAAGCTTCGATGGGTAATCGAAGCTAGAGGTTGCGGTTTATATTTAGACCGACGACTTGTATTGAAAGGTTATTTTTTTGTTGTATATAGGCATTGGTTTGCCATTTTGGGATTGAAATTCTAGGTGCATTTTTTCTTACATTAATCTCTGGCATGCCACTAGCAACGTCTATGCGAATTTCACTAGGTCGATAATCGAACTTCACTTGAGTAGTACTTCGAGGCATAGAGCCTACATTTAACTCTCGTTCAGGATAAAGTTCTGAATTGACTTCAGCGAGTCTCGGAATTGCCCCAAAGCCGTTTTCAATACGCATCATTTGATCGCCTTGTTGAGCTGTTTTTGCAATAAATTGGGCTAACTTGGCTTTTGACTTTGAAATAAATTCATTTGAGCTTCGTAACGGTCCTTTTAAATGGGCATCTGCAAAAGCTTCTGTTTGGTCAATAAATAGTTGTGATGCTGTTTGGCTAATTTTTAAAGTTGAATGGTTTTGCTGAATCGAAAGGTCCGCATTTGGTTGCTGAATGTTCATAGAGGGACGATTTTGCTGCAAGCCGATTTGCCCGCGAACAGAGCTTATTTGTAAATGTGGTACTTGCATTCGTCATCCCCCTTTTTTGTTGGTTGGTTGGTTGGTTGGTTGGTTGGTTGGTTGGTTGGTTGGTTGGTTGTTTCTAACTACCACCTAACCAAATAGAGACTAACCAACTAAAGACTAGCCAACTACCTCAAAAAGTCCATTAACGTCGGTTGAATAATTCTTGCTCCAGCTGCTAGCGCTGCACGGTGAACACTTTCTTGGGTTTTTAAGTCAATAATAACCTTTTCCATATCAGCATCTTCATTATTCGATAGAATTCTCTTTGCGATAACCTCTTGCTCCATGACGCGATCTTCAATCATTTCGACACGGTTCACACGCGCACCAAGTTCTGCTCTTTCGTTAACGACTTTATCCATTTGCGTGCTTAAAGTGTTTAAAAACTTAGTCAAGTCTTCTGATTTTGAAGTTGGATCTTGAAGGGCTTTTTCTAGACGAATAAGCTCACCGAAAAAATCATTCGAGAACACATTCGCAGGGTTAATGTTAACAGCAATATTAACTCCTTTTAACACTTCAATTTCAACTTTTTGACCGTTTGTTGAAACGGCTGTTCTGTCAGAAATAACGATATCATTAATTTTTAATGACTGAGTAATTTCATTGTTATCTTTTTCCAAATACTTATGACTGATGTTGATTGCACCATCAACATCTGCAATACTAAGCGTTTTCCCAGTCGCGCTAATAAAAGTATCATCTTTATCGAACGTGTATAATTCGCCGTTATAAGTAAGTTCTAATGACTTTAAATCGGGGCTGCCTGGTTTTAGCACATCTACACTTAAGTTCATTTTCGTAGCATCGACCGGCGCATTCGTCGTATTCGTCCCATTAAAAATAAATTTATTATTCGATTTTGTATTAGCTAATGCAATAAGGTGCTCCCTTAGCTGCTCTACCTCTTTTGACATATTCGCTCGTTGCGTGCTTTCATACGTATCATTCGAAGCTTGTACAGTTAACTCACGAATACGATGTAACGATTGTGTGACTTTATCAAGTGTTGCATCTGCCGTATCCATCCAGTTATATACTTCACCTAGATTTCTTTTGAACTGCTCAACTTCTGTTACTTGAGTACGGTAACGCATTCCGTTCATGGCAACTACCGGATCTTGAGAAGCACGGGATATTTTCTTACCTGTGGCAAGTTGATCTTGAATATTGCTTAAACTTTTATAACTATTACTCATATGACGTAATGAGTTATTTGCTAGCATCGTTTGCGTAATTCTCATCTATGTTCACCTACTTCATTAATGTAGAATGTAGAATGTAAAATGTAGAATTAGTGTGAGAGAAGCTTCGAAGCCTTTTTCAACTATTCTAAATTCTGCATTCTACATTTTGAATTTACCTACCAACTAAGCCCATGCCGTTAATGATTTTGTCGAGCATTTCGTCGACCATTGTGATTGTTCTTGCGGCTGCGTTGTATGCGTGTTGGAATTGGATTAAGTTTGTCATTTCTTCATCAAGGGAAACGCCACTAACACTCTCACGGCGTTGGTCCACAGATAGACGTAATGTATCGGCATTTCGAGTCATTCGTTCTGCTTCGTTTGTGTTAACAGCCATATCACCGATAACCCCTTGGTAAAAACTTTGGACGTTTGTTGTTGTGCCACCAAAACTTAGGTTGGCATCTTTTACGTTAGCTAAAGCTAAGGCATTTGAACCGTCACCGGAGAATCCGATTGCCCGAGAGCCTACAAAAAGATCACGACTCCAATTATCTCCATCTTCAGGTGTGAGGCCATTTACATCAATTGTAATTCCGGAAATTGTTATTGTATTTGCAGTAAAGCTAGTCCAATTATCGTCATCAGAAGTATCAGTCGAATACTGCCATTGACCTATTTCGTCCTCCATAACATAACGAACTGCTAATGTAACATTTCCAGTACCAGTATAAATTCCACTTAAAAGCGGTCCATTCTCTTCCATCCTTACATTAATAGAAGAATCACCTTTTGCCGAAGCTGCAATATTATCTAAATGCGACATGATTTTATCGGAAACTCTTAAACTAGACGCTGCTCCTTGGAAATTGCCTGCTCCAGGAACAAAACTACCAAAGTCAAAGAAATCAACCGGTGGGTCGGTTTTCTTTCCAGTAGCAATCTCGTTTAAATTCCAACCAGCGCGATGAACAGCATTAAACTCTTGAACAAAAGTGTGCACCATTTGGTCTAGATTACGCAACATCTCAGGATACAAGCCTTTTTCTTCGCCATTCTTTGTCATATATCCAAAAGCTTCAAGATCGGCCTTCAAATTCCCAACTGCGCGGAATGATTCTACATTAAAAATATTAACGCCACCTGATTTTTTATAATCAAAGTTTGGATCTTTTAGCGCATTTGCGGAAGCTACGTATACATGCTCTACTAAACCAGTATCTTCGTGGAAGGAAACTCTCATTTCATTTGCTTCCAAGCGTTTCCCATCTACTAAGGTTACGCCTAAGTCACGTCCATTTTCATCAATTAACTTAATTGTATATTTACCTTCAGCAATTTCTAATGCTTGACCACCGCTACCTACTTGTTCGACTTTGACGTTTACAATTTGAGATAAGCGATCGACTAATGCGTCACGCTGGTCATATAAATCATTTGGCAAAAATCCATGTGGTTCAACAGAAGCAATCTGTTTGTTTAAGTTATTTATTTGTCTTGCTAAAGAATTTACTTCGTTTACCGTGACATTAATTTGACTTTTCATATCACGTTGCACTGCTTTAAGTGAATCCGCTGTATAATTAAACGTTTCTGCTACAGCAATACCACGTTGACGAACGACCGAACGCGCACCTGAATCTTCAGGATGAACTGACAAATCTTGTAGTGATGTCCAAAAACGGTCAAGGGTCTTAGCTAATCCATCTTCAGTCGGCTCATTCATAATGTCTTCCATCTTACTTAAAGCTACGTGTCGTGAATCCCAATATCCAAATTTACTAGTTTCTGCTCGGTACTGCATATCCAGAAACCCTTCACGAATACGTTGGATCGCTCCAGCTTTAACCCCAGTTCCAAGCTGACCAGGAATTGCCGGTTGGTTAAGTCCTGGTGTTGGGAATGGTTCTGTTTGCATGAAATTGACTCGCTGTCTGGAATAGCCAGGAGTATTGGCATTAGCAATGTTATGCCCTGTTGTATGTAACGCCGTTTGGTGTGTAAAAAGTGCGCGGCGACCTGTTTCTAATCCATGAAAAGTGGATCGCATTGGTGTTCCTCCATCTCCTAATAAATCTGTATCATTGATTACGCCTTTGAATCAAAAAGCGATCTCCCCATCGGCTCATCATCGTCTGTATTCGGTCTTCCATAATTTCCTGTATCTAATTCTGGTTGTAATACGTCAAGGGATAAGTTCACAAAACGTAACGAATCTTGAATAAGTTGCTGATTTAATTCGTTTTTTTTCTTTAATATTTCGATTTGTTCAATTAAATCTTTTTGCAAGCTTACTAATTCTTCTTTTTCCTCGTTTGTTACATGAGGAATTAGTTCGTTTAGTGTTCCGCCTTCTGTCACTAATCCCTTACCATTGATAAAAAAACGTACTAGTCTAGCTCGTTCTTGCTCAAGCTGTTGAAGCTGCTTCAGAATTGCAGACTCTTTTTGTAATAAAGACCGTAAGTGAGAGATGTCTCCCTTTGTTAACGACACTGTTTTTTCCTCAGCAAGATCATTAAATGTACGATGAACTTGCACTAATTTTTTCATGCAAACGATAATTAATTGGGCAGACACCTTTCTTCACCTCAAGTCTATTCGTTCCAAAATTCGTAAAACTTCTTTGCTACTTCTTGTGGATTTACTTTATATTCCCCAGACTGTACTTGTGCTTTTAACTGTTCAACCTTTTCTTTTCTTTCAGTAGAAATCCTTGTTTCCTGTTGCATCAACTTTGCTTCTGTTGATATTTCTAATTTATCGGCCTTTTTAGAAACGTCTGCTTTTGGTTGTTGTTTTTCGATTGATTTTTTATAAATATTTTGAATGTTTCCGTACGGATTAATTTTCATCTCGTCACCTCATTTGTTTTCACAAATTATTCTTTGTTATTAGTATCGTCAAAAAAAAAGATTAGTTTAGTTAAAACAAGAAAAATCTTGCAAGAAAAGACCGTTAGCATGTGCGCTAACGGCTAATTTTTACTTATCAAGTCTATTTTTTAGCGAGTGATAGGTTGTAATTTTTCTATTCTCTTCTTGTATCTTACGTTTTTCAAACCTTTTTTCACTTTCTAGTCGATCTAAGCCACCTGTAATATTCCCTTTGCACACGCTACAAATTCGGCCTTCGCGAATCATTGTATCGCAAGCTTCGCATGGGTATGATAGGTTTGGAAAGCTATGGAGCGAAATCCGGCCTTGTTTGATAAATTTATAAATTAGAGCTTGTTCTACTTCCGTTGCTTCTTCAACTTCTAAGATAGAGGCCATTCGATTTTCCTTTTTCCTTACGAATTGATAAACAGCCTGAAAATCTTCTTCCTCTTGCTTATAACAATCTGGGCAAACATCACGGAAGTTCTTAACAAATATTTTGTTGCAACGCGGACAATTTAGTAAATCTGGCATAAGTAGATCCCCCATTCGAATTCCTTTATATCTATTATATCGGCATTTTTTGCATTTTGATAAGGGGTTTGTGTACATTCCTTGGAATAGCCTAATATTTTTGCGAAAATAGGAACGTTTGTTCTTTTATTTAGTTTTCATTTGTGGTATACTAATTTCGAGAAAGGAGGGATTGTGATGAGCGAAATGCAGTTAGTTTTACAATTGTTAAGTGAAATGGACAAGCGGTTTACTGAAAAGTTTGAACAGCTTGAAGGAAGATTCGATCGGCTTGAAGGAAGATTTGATAAACTTGAAGCAAGATTTGATCTGCTTGAAGGAAGATTCGATAAACTTGAAGCAAGATTTGATCTACTCGAAGGAAGATTCGATAAATTTGAAGTAAGATTTGATCTACTCGAAGGAAGATTCGATAAATTTGAAGTAAGATTTGATCTACTCGAAGCCAAAGTCGATAAGTTAGACGCAAAAGTCACAATGGTTCATGATCAAGTTGTTCGTAACAGCGAAGCTATTGAACAATGTGTTACAAAGAACGATCTAAAAAATATCGTTAATCTTCTTAACTAACCACGGGCAACTGTTATAGAGAAAATCGGTCCAGCTCCACCCTGCTCTTTTAGCGTGTTTGCAGCTGAATAAAGCGTTGCCCCTGTTGTGTAGATATCATCAACAAGTAACACTGTTTTTCCTTGCAAGTCGTAAAGAAAGGATGGCACCATTTGAAACCTTTCTTCTCGATGTAAGCGTTCTTTACGACTTTTTTTACTTTGTTTTTCTGCTTCATCAGGTCTCATTAACGCTTCAATTATCGGATATGGCAGGCCTTCTGCTAGAGCTTTAGATTGATTAAAACTACGCTCATAAAGCCGACCTTTACTTAAGGGAATCGGTACGACTACATCAATTTCGAATTGCTCAGTTAAATTTTGTAATTCTGGCCGAAATAACTTCACGAGTTCGGCATCACCACGGTATTTCCACTTTGCGATTACTTCTTGTAAAAATTCATTGTACACATAGATAGAACGACTTTTTGTTAACGCTCCTTCACCCCAACGAACACAATCATTACATAAATCACCTTTGCGATACTTGGCATCTAAGTTAAGGAACGGCCGACCACATTTTTCACAAAGATCACCGGTGATCTTTTCTAGTTTTTTTGTGCATTCTTCACATAGTTGCCTAGGAACAGAAATCCCAAAAACATGTTGCCAACTGATTTTTTCGATAAAAGGGGAATGGCACGACAAACAATGCATCTTAAAAACCTCCTAGCTTATTCATCAATTTAATATGGTCGATCGCATCAAGCATTGCCTCTGTTTTTCCATAGTGAAAAAAGACAATGTCTCCTGTTGGGTGCTCAGCGCTTCGTCCGACTCGCCCTGAAATTTGCACTAAGGCACTTTCAGTAAAAACATCATCATCAGCTCCATATACTGCTACTGCAATGTTAGGGACTGTAACACCTCGTTCTAAGATGGTTGTTGTGACTAATAGTTGAATTTCTTTGTTACGGAATTTTTGAACTTTTTCACGGCGGATAGGGTCTTCAGAATGAACGCCATCTAAGGAGTGGAACTGTTTTTGGAGAATCGGAACGAGTTGGTTTAAAACGGTAACCGAGGGGACGAACAGAAAAGCTTGTTGGTTTGTGACTTCTCTTTTTTTAAGCCATTCGATGATGTTGATTGGGATATGACCTTTCTTTAGGAGTTTTCTCCAGTTGCCCGACCACTCTGGTCTCGGTACAGGAAGCAAAAAGCCGTGGTAACGCTTTGGGATTTTAACAATTTCTATATCGGGAGAATTCTGCAGTTTTTTATCTGGGGTTGCTGTTAAAAGAATTTTAGTGGCATTTTGTTTCGTTGCTTTGTCAGCAGCATATTTCAGCATTGGATCATATGAAAATGGGAAGGCGTCTACTTCATCAATGACAACAAAATCAAAGTGGTTATTATATCTAAGGAGTTGATGCGTCGTTGCGATAACGAGTTGACCTTCTTTGCCACGATCTTCACTTCCCCCATACAAAGAAAGAACTGACACCTCTGGAAAGACCGCTTTAATTCGGGGTGTTAATTCATGGACAACATCACTTCTTGGCGTCGCAATAAGTACAGTTTGGCCAAGTTCAATCGCTTTGTTCATTCCTTCAAATAAGATTTCTGTTTTACCAGCGCCACAAACAGCTAACAATGAATACATAGATTTTTTATACTCATTAATTTAGGCTATCTACTATCTCCCCCACGATCTTCTCTGCATCCCCTTGTTTATACTTCTCTATAAAATCACAGTAGATGATCTCTAGAACTCTTTCCAATGTAAAATGGTGATTAGGTTGCACTTGGCTCATATCAGCAAGGAACACTTCTCCTCTTAAAGCTTGTTTACGGTTTATGCGATAAGTAAAGTTCATTGACTCGTTTGTTTTAATTGTTTTCTTAACTACTAACTGCTCATCCTCAAAAAAAGTGAAAGTGTTTCTGCGTTCTTGAATTACTCCTCTGGTCGTTACTATTGTTTTCGTTTCTCGTTCCAGCAGCATATCGTAAATCAAATTAAAATTAGGTACCCGTTTTATTTGATTAATAAAATCATACCAAAGTAAGTCGAGCATTTTTTGCTGCGGAAAGATAGATCCACTCAAATCACTTATATCCTCACATAAGATTTTCATCCTGAAGTAGGTACTTTTTGGAATGGTTAAGTCTAAAAATACAGTTGAGTAATTAATAATATTTAACCAGGTTGTTTTCATCTCCGAAGATTTTTGCAGTAGATTTTTTTTGCTGTATGCCTTCAATTTTGATCTCCTCGCCTTCTAGTCTGATTGCTTCTGTAAAGATTTTGAATGCTGCTCTCCTAATACTGCATTGCCAATCCACAGACTTACTAACAATTTCTGTGTATAACTCAGCATCAGGGTTAATATGGACCGTTAAATTACTTTCGGGATAATCAACTTCATAAAACTCATAATTAAAATCAAATGCTTTTCTAACCAGCTCAGTACAATACTTCTTTTCGGACAAACCTCTTAACCTGGAATTATATAAAACTCTTCGTTTATCAACCTGTGAAACTACTATCTTAATATCGTGTTTTTTATCCGATCGTTGTTTTCTAGGTTTAGAGAATTTTGGCTTTTCATTTGTGACTTTCTTAGTTTTATCATTAAACATTGGATTGAGGTTCAAGGCCCCTTCTCCCCCTCTCTCGGTTAAAAATATCGAATTATCTCTGGGTCATTGGGTCAACGGGTCAATAGGTTAGTCAGGGGAGAGGTCAAAACATATCAGAGATTACATTTAATTCTTCTGGTGACTTTATTACCTCAACTACTTTTCTTGGTAACTCATCCTCATTTGAAAAACTATTCTGCGATTGTTTATAGAGAAACAAGACATCCTTTACAAAGCCTGAAAAATTTGCGCTATTGCTTTTGCACCAATCATAAAGCTCTTTTTGATGTGGACAATCAAGGTTAAATGATATGGGCTGCCGCTTAAACATTGTAGATCACTCTACCCATCTTGTAGTAACCCATAGCGTTAGCATAAAGGGCGTTAGGCATCGGAGCTACATTTTCAAAATACGGCTGTAAATAATCAGCTAATACTGAAGCTTTACCTCCAACCGTCCAAATAACATCTTCAGCTTCCCACTTCTTGCCTAGCTCCCCAGCAACCCGAGCGACTAACTGTTTATCATTAGTGCTTTTATTTGTTTCAAAACCAAAGTCTAAGGTGCCGGACTCACGATCGACGTAGCGGCGATTGTTTAAAGTAACATAATTAATCGTCTTGCTACCTCCATCAACAACCCTGATCAATCCATCCTGGGGTTTGCTCCAAAACGCAGCTCCACCTTCTACCGTTACATCCACAGACATAATGATGATTGTTTTCTTTTCACCGTTAACTACGATTTCATGTCTGCCCTGCAGCAGTTGCTTTAATTTCTTTTTGTTTTCTTCTTTGTGGCTAGTAACCGGTAAACCTGTGATCAATCTTACCTCAGTGACATCTGCTTGATGTAGTGCTGTTAATGCTAACAGTTTAGTATCATCGTGGTGCTTATGCTTAGTCATCATATATCGTCTAAAATCACTTTCTCGCTCAGCAAGATCTCCTACATAGTATTTTTCACTTTCAAATTCAACTTCTAGATCACCTCTAAAATATCCATTGTCAAGATTACGCTCTCTAGCTTCACCAACTACTGAAGAAAAATGAAACATCTTCTGGCCAGTAAAAATCTTTACATTTTTCCTTCCAAAATCTCCGCCTATAATATTCATCTACATTTCCTCCTTTGTTGTTCCGTACGTATTACGTATACAACTAAATTTATAGTTTAGGTGATACGTACGGTATACTTTGAAACCTTTGCTAAAGGATATTAAGTACCGCTTGTCCAATATTACGGATTTTTTCAGAAAAAAAGTTTTATATTTTCGTATTATTGGAAAGGCTTGTTGAAAAGGAGTGGTATCATGTTTGGACTTGGAAAACCTAGAACAAAATTAGGTAAATGGATGGATCAAAGAGGAATAAAAGGTTCTTGGTTAAGTGAAAAAACAAATTTAAATAAATGTACAATAAGCGATTTAACATCAAAAGGAGAACATGCTCCTAATCAAAGTACTATGAAAAAAATACTAAAGGCTTTACGCCAAATCGACCCTAATGTTAAAGTTGATGACTTCTGGGATATGTAATCAATTGTAAAATATTGATAGGTTTTGTCGAATATATGGATTTTATAGTCCCATTAGGATATTATCAATTCGATAATTGTAAATTATAGGGAGATGATTCCATGAAGAAATTTGTATTTGTATTGTTAATTAGTTTATTTTCTTTAGCAGCGTGTGGAGGAGAAACAACATCAAGTAAAAAGGATTTAAATATTGACGATGTGATTACTGCATTTCAAGAAGCGGGACTTGAAGCTGAAAGTCCTAGAGATATGACTAAAGATGACTTTGGAATAGCGCCAATGAAGTCGGACGAAGCAAAATATATTTTAATTCCATCAGTTTGTGATGATTGTGGTGCTAGAATATTTAGTTATTCTAACCAAAATGATTTAGAAGAAATGAAAGCATTTTATGATGAGTTAGGAAAAGGTAGCGCTATGTTATTTTCTTGGACTATGGCTAAGGAAAATATATTAATTCAATTAAACGGTAATTTATCAGAGGAAAAATACAACGAATATAAAAAAGTTTTAGAAGAACTGTAATCCAATTACCCCTCCACACAAAGAGGGGCCTTTTTTTATGAACTTTTAACAAGCTTTTTTCTCTTTGTAATAGGTGCTTTCTTGACAATTGAATAGCATTTTTCTAAATGTTTTAATTCGTTATCAGTAAGCATGTGAGAATGAGCAATTTTATTTCTAATTGGAGTTAATTTTGATAGGGCAGTTAATTGTTTGTTATCAAAGTGGGGTAACACCTGGGGTAAAGTTTTGAAGTATTCGATCAAGTTTCGATAAAGTTGATTTTCTGCCAAATAACGTTTAACCAGATGACTATAACCGTAGGTATTTATCAGATTGGTTAATATGATTTTACGAAGTTTACTTTCAATTACAAAAAACATGGCATAAGCTTCTTTCATTTGTTCAATTGAGTGGTCATCCATTTTTGTGGCTCCTTTCGAGGTTAAAAAATTTGAATGATTTATTTTTCTACGTCTATTTGGTAAAATCCTCCTAAGAAAATTAAAAATTTTAGGAGAATTTATGAGATATAAATTTTTATATTATGAGATTGTTAGGGGAGAAAAGTTAATTACTGTTTTGGATTTTCAGGAAGCTAGGACAATTAGGTTTGATCTAGAAGCGTTGCAAAGTGATCAACTAGAGGAAGATTTGAAGGCGTATATGAGGACGATCTGGAAGTCACACGTGATGAATAGCCAGTTTGAGTATAAGAGTAAGTAAAAAAAGGCCACTTCTAAAACTGTAAGAATAAAACATATTATATAAATATAAAATCCCCACCACAGGGTAATGGTGGGGTATGAAAAAAACCTCAGACCTATCTTCACTTAGGTCTTATTCTCTTCAAAAATTATTTTATAACAATATTTGACAAATTTGTGTGAACATTTTGTTAAAATTTATTTTTAAAAATGTTTGCTACTACTGTTGCCAGCTGCGCTCTAGTGACTGGTTCATTAGGTTTAAATGTACCATCAGCAAATCCATTCATGATACCTGCTTCTTTTACTGTTTCAATTGCTTCAGATGCCCAGTGATTTTTAGGTACATCTGGAAAAGGTCCTTTGTTACTCAATTTGATCAACTCCTCAATTTTACTTAAAGTTGTCGGTCCAGCAATACCATCTACCACCAAGCCATGCCTTGATTGGAATGCTTTTGTTGCATCTTCAGTTTCTTGGCCAAAATCACCATCAGCTCCAAAGCGAGGTAATTTCTCTCCAACAGCCATAAGATCATTTTGATAGGAAACAATAGACGGTCCTTTACAAACAAAGCGAGAACAATCACGGCCAAATGCATTACTAAAGAATGTTGGCTCTATTGGGTTAACTTTACCTAATCGACTTCTAACAGTATTCATGTTTATGCCTGGGCACGCTGAAGGTGTTAATTCTCCATGGCCAACAACGTCTGATGCTTTTAAGTTAAATCGCTTCATGGCGAGTTTACATCGTTCTTCCCATGCTTTTTCTTGCGCTGCAGTAAACACACCATTGCCAACTACACAGATGTGATAAGATCTACTGTTATGCCCCGCAACTCCATTTGTAATCATATTAGGGTCATAGCAAAGTTGTACTGTACCATCAGTTAAAATTATTTCGTGATAGCCTCCCACGATCCACCCAAGTTTCATCCATCGACCATTCCAAAATATCCAAAAGTCACCACTCGTAGTTCCAGAATGATGACGAACAACTTTATTAATGTTTGTTTCAGGCCTAGTAGTTGATCGTTTAGGTGTTTGACTACGAATGTCCTGAATTTTTGTCATTGGTCTCACCTTTTTCGTCAGTTTTATTCACCATTTGTTCAAAACGCTGAGTAAGAAACGATGGAAATTTCACACCTAAACGATTCATATTTTCTGTAATTGATATTCCCTCAGTTCCAAGTAAAAAGAAGATCATTGCATTCCTCATAAAGCTTGCATCCCCACCAGTGATTACATCAAGCTGATTCGCGACAATTACTAGTGAAAGCATAGCTCCCTTTTTAATCAAGCCTTGAAATGCACGTTTTGAACTTGTTTTATTTTCTCCCCATCCTGCTGCAACACCAGTACTGAAGTCCACGATCATGAATAGTACAAGGGCAATAACCAAATTATCAATCCCTCCTAATAGAAAAGCAATGCTAGCAATAGAACCTCCAGTAATGGTTGTGTAGAAAGTATTTGTTTGATATTTCAACGATTTTCTCTCCTTTCAAAATAAAAAGAGACCTCAAGAGGCCTCTTCTAGTGAAATATTTCGCTTTAAAGCTACTACCTTAATTAATTCTAATTCTTCTCGCATTGCGACTGATAAAATACCCTTATTGATGTTATTGTTGATTTCCACGTAAAAAGCAATTAACAAATCATTCGGTAATTTTTCATACAATGACATAAGGTTGCTCCCTTTTTATGTAATATAATTAGAATATACAGAAAATTACATAAAAGGTAAATATAATTGTCTTACATTACTAAATATTTTTTATGTTGCTCGCGTTTCTTTTCGTCGCTAAGCACCGCGTAACCTTGCGTTGTGGAAGGATCGCTGTGACCCAATAAGTGTTGTACAGCAACGATATCTGCGCCGTTGTTAAGCGTGAGGGTTGCAAATGTATGACGTAAAACATGAGGACTGACATTCTTTTTTATACCCGCATTTTGTGCGATTAATTTAATTTCTCGTTGTATTCCACGATTTGACAATCGGCGATAAGGCTTTCTTTCTGTGACAAATAGCGCTTGATCTTCATCTGTTCGACTAGCTAAGTAGCGTTTAAGATGATGGCAAGCCTTGAAAGATAAATATACTTCTCTTTCTTTGCTACCTTTGCCAAACACCTTGAAACTCATAGACTGAAAGTTAATGTCTGATATATTAAGCGCTGATACTTCCGATAGTCTGCAACCAGTAGCATACATGACTTCAACAAATGCACGTTGTCTAACCGATTTACACGCCTCTCTAAGCATTTCAAGTTCTTCGATAGATAATGCTTTCGGCATCCGCTTTTCTTGTTTAGGTGGCTTTAATTTAGCTGTAGGATCTCTTAATAAGATTTCCTCTGCAGTAAGCCATCCGAAAAAAGATTTTAAGACTGATAGCTTTTTAGATACTGAGCTCATCTTCAGATGTGGGAATTGTGACAGATAGACTCTAATGTCGGCTGAATTAATTTCTACAGTTGGCTTCTTGATGTTCTCAGCAAATTTGCTTAGGTCTAGCGTATAGCTATCTAAGCTGTTCTTAGAAAAACCTTCTAATCTTTTGGATGCTAAAAACAGTTTGATGTTTTCGAGTAAATCTGGGTGTACTTCGTCGCTTTCTGGTTTAGTAACATGATACTTAACCACAATTTGAGATAAACGACTTTTGACCTCGTGGACGTGGATCGGCACCAGCTCCGAAATGTATCCTGTGATTTCTGAAATAAGTAGTTCTCCAGCAGTTTTGTTGTTCATTTTATAACCACCTCTATTAGAAATTACAAACATACGTTTGTGTATTATTATGATAACATGTAACGTTAAACGTTACAAGTTAACTATTACTTTAAACGTAACGGATTAAATGCTAAACTTCTTATTGAGGTGGTTAAACATGAAAATTACAATTAAATTAGCTGAAGTACTTAGAGAAAAAAATATATCTCAACGTGATCTTGCACGGAAAACTAATATTCGCCCTGCATCTATAAACGAAATGTGCAAGAACGAAACTCAAAGAATCCCCCTAGATAACCTAGCTAAAATTTGTGATGTCCTTGATTGTGAAATTACGGATATACTGATACTTGATAAAGAGGTGCCCAAAAATGACTAGTATTAAAGATGTTGAAAAAGAATTAGCTAAATTGGTAGTTGTACACAAATTAGCAGAAGAATGGCTACAAAACGACATTATTAAAATGAAGATAGCAATGAGTTATGATGATTGGAATTATGATCATGCTAATCAACCAGAAATGATAATTGAACTGGACGGTCATGTTGAATATTGTTTAATTCATCCAGAATTAGTAGGGGCGAAATAACCCCTACTTTTTTTATTTGTTTCTTAATTTTTTCTTACTAATTCCTACTGGTGAGTAGTGAACATAATTGTCCGTTTGCTCGTCATATCCATAAACACTGATAAATCAATATTTATAGAGGTTTATAAAGACTTACAATTAATAATGCGCATTAATTAGTTGCGCGCAATGCTTGCGTTTGCCCACATCATAACTTCTTCTAATTTAGTCATAGCTAATGATTTCTCACGGCTATCTGGTAGTAATGTGTCTAACGTGTTTGCTAGATGTCTACACTCGTTACGAACTCCTTCATGTTTAGACACAACCTCTTGATTTTTAGGTGGATGATACTTGAAGTTATTTTCGATTGCTTGTTTCATAGTTTAATTCACTCCTATTTTCATAAATTAAAAGAAGCACCCAATCATGAGCGCTTCTTTAGTCGATATTCTTCTAGATGTTTTTCTTCTTCGATGAAGTTTTTCATTTGCAAGTTTACCCAAGTAGAAATTTTAATTCCCTTCTTGCCAGCGTACTTGCAAAACTCCTCATAAACTTCTGGATCAATTGTCATGTTCACTCGTTTTGTTGCCAACCTCTCCACCTCCATATGAGTATGGAAATATTGTCCAACAAATACTGTTATTTATCAATACACACTAATACACACTAATGAACATAATAATCCACATGCGCATTAATTCTGTGGTGTAGCTAAAATCATTTGCTTTTCTTCTTGTGTTATTCTACCTAATGTTACCGCCTTGTCTAAATCTTGTTCCGTAATTCTTTTCATTACCCACATATTTAATAAAAATCCGTACATCCTACATTCCCCCTAAAATGATTTCTAATAAAGCATCTTCTGTAAATTGTTGACGTTGTTTTAATTCTTCTACTTCTTGACTTAGTGGTTTTATAAACTCTTGTGGTGATTCTGGATCATTTGGATCTGGATAACTAAACTCTAGTTCCATTGTTTGTAGGTTGACACGATAACCACTGCATTCTGCAAAGTCTCCTGAAAACGCTCCATAAGGTAAATAAATAACGTCTATCGTTTCTGGGTTTCTTTCTGATAACACTTTGTAGCTTTCAAAGTCTTGCTGTAACGTCGTTTCTACTACACTACCCATTTGTTCGCCGGTGTCTAAAATAATATTACCTGTTTCTTTATCGAAGTAAATCTTTCGTCCGATTTTTTTCATCGATTATCACTCCCCTCGTAATTATTCGAATGCTACCCAAGTGAAATTATTCCCATTCACATCAAATGTATCTGTAAATGTAAAACCGTTATCAGATACCACAAATGGTGTACTACTATTTAAGGAGAAATTTATCCTATAGTAAAAATTCTTTAAGATAGGACTTTGAGTAAAAATTCCTGTACCCAAAACAGTACTTCCTGATGCTTGCCATTGATTGTTAAATAGTATCACTATTGTTGGTCGGAAACTTATATTATTTATAGTGAATGTATTACCAGAAATATTAGATGTAGACCCTGTCGCCCACTTCTTTCCTGTTGCGATTTGTCCTATCTTACTAGCCAACTGACTAAACGTATCGCCACCTGACGCTGTAACACCTTTGTCAGTAATAGCGGTAGCGATTTGAGTTTTCCCACTACTGACATTTGTAAAAAGCTCATTCAATGCGCCTTTTAATGTTTTGTCTGTTGTTAATAAATTCGCTGTTCCAAGTTGTTGCTGATAATCTGCCTGATGTACACTAAGAGCTTGGCCAACTGTTTGTATTGCTGTCGTATTATTATTCACTTCTTCTTCTACTGTAGAAATTCTAGATGCCAAATTAGCGGCTACATCCCCATCCAATATGTCCTGGATTGATTCAAACCACGTCCTAAAAGCATCGTCATATTGAGCAAAAAGACCGGTTGTGTCAATCTGATCAACAGTTCCATGTACAATCCCGCATAAGCTTTTATTTAGCCTTAAATCCGTTATGTTTGCTTGTGATACACTAATAGCTCCATTGTTGATTAAAACATCTGCAATAGCCAGCTCGTAAGCGTCAGCGTCACGTTTTAATGCGGGTGCAACTGGAACGGTAGCAAATGCTCCTTTTTTAACGAGTGGCACTATCTGTCTATCTAAAAAGTCTAGTCTCAACACAATGCGATCAATACGTTTTAAAACTCCATCAGCTACGTCCAACTGCAAATTATAGTCACTGTCATTAGCCATGTAATAACCTTTAATCCACGCTTTACCAGTTCTCACGCTTACGGTCATATCTCCGTTTGCTATCACCTGCAAACCTGTGGACGGATTCGGAAAAACACCATTTGCTATAAAACTAGCAAAATATGATGCGAAAAAATCTGCCTTATATTTTCTGTCGCCATTTACAGACATAAACAATCCACTTGTAATTGCCATTATTTCACCGCCCTTTTTAACTTATCTAGTAATGTAGGGATATTACTTCCAAATCCCACTTGTAAAGACGTGCCTTGTCTATCGGTAATTTCGATAGCTGATGTAATTCTGGTGTGCATGATAATGCCTAGATCCTCATTGACAACACTTACTTTGTCACCCAAGAAATAGTCTTGACCATACACGCCATTGGCATATAAATCAATGTCGCTTTCAAACGTGACAATACGTGGATGTTCAGCGAGCTTACTTTTCCCACGCTGTTTTACTAACTCTTGATACTCTCCTATTGGCATCGCAATTTCTTCTCCGTCCTCACTCCTGTATGTTGATTGCAGATCTCTAGCATCAACAAAGAGCTCAACCCTATCCCAACCGCTAACTTCATCATTAACGGTGATGTAAGTTCGGTCAGCCCCTTCTCCTTCACCAGCAACTAGTGCAACGTTTTTATAATCGCTGTCCGATTCGATATAATTTTGCCTTAATACATTTTCTCGGTCCTTTGAAAATATCACACGGGGATTAATAGATTGCTCTGCACTTCGGTCAGTTCCTTGCCACACATCAAAAATAAACCTCTTGTTTTG
Source organism: Anaerobacillus isosaccharinicus (assembly GCF_001866075.3). Taxonomy (GTDB): domain Bacteria; phylum Bacillota; class Bacilli; order Bacillales; family Anaerobacillaceae; genus Anaerobacillus; species Anaerobacillus isosaccharinicus. Next base: position 1,035,255 of record NZ_CP063356.1, read on the forward strand.
GACGTCCATTAGAATAGACCAGGAAACATCATGTTTATTAGCAACCCCATATAAAAATTCATCTAGTTGTTTGCCAGTTCCCCCTTCTTCTGTATTAATAGAAATATTGGTATTGTTTGAGATAAAGAGATTCGGAATTTTACGATTAGGATTAATAGGGTTAACCGCATTAACTAAAACAAATGATTTCATGACATTTTCTATTTGCCCTGAAAAGCTTTGCTGGCCATACAGCAATCTACGAGATAGTAATGTATTAATGGATGGTGCAATAATTACTAATTCCGAACTTTTTTCATCGAGGTAATCTCTTGTTAGGATTAAATAACCATGCTGCAGATCATCTGCCTTGGCTAAAATTCTCCCTTTTTGCAACAAATCCAGATTATCTTTTTCACCATCCACGATCATATTAAGCTGACCCATTTTTCTATAATGAGGTTCAACTTTTAGCTGGATAAAGTCATCAATCATTCCAAGACGATTAAGATTACGATCAAACACATAGAGTTCCATATCATACCCCCAGCAACCTTGGTGTAAATGTCATTGAGACTTCAAGGTTGTCCAAACCTTCTTCAGCGTCGTATCTAAAAAGGTTGTCTCCGATTTCTAGTTGCAAAAACTTACTGGGTAAGTCTAGTAGATTAAAAATGTTGCTCGATATGCCACTTCGTATAAGCGTTACCCGTTTGCGTCGTTTATAAGTGCTGACCTCAATAATGTCTCCTGGTAACATGGTTGTATTGATTTTAAGAGAGTCATAAGTGTTTACATTAACTAAAGATGGATTAATTAGAGTCCCTAAAGCTCTAAAACGAATTAGCATTCCTGTACTTTCCTGCCCGTCGTTATAGACATTGACGATAAGCGAAGGCTCTCGATACCCCATTTCAATGCCATCTTCTGTTATTTCAAGGGGAAACTCAAAGTTACCTACCCATAAGGCAATATCCACTTTCTCTTCGTTTTTTGAATAAAAATAAGGATCGTTTGAACTAAATTGCAGTATCCCCTTTTGCCAACTTTTATTGTTGTTATTAAATCCAGTTGGGAAAGATGGTGCTCCTTCAAGGTTAGCTATAAGGTAATATTCTGATCCGTTTTTCGTAGTTATATCAATGCGAAAAGGATTTGACTTAGGATTAAATACTTTGAAAGCTAAGTTTCTTTGTTCCTCAATCCACCATACATCTTTTATGCTTTTATCTATATAAAAAGGAATATCAAAGTCCCTATTGTCAATCTTTGTATTTTGATAATTAGAACCATCAGCTGTACTTTCTGAATAGTTGACTCTAGCTTTCAACCCACTCAAATCAAAATCCTTACTTAACTTAAAATGGCGACCGAAAATAATCGAATCGCCACGACTGTTAGTAATAGTCATATCCTTAATTATCATTCGATCACCTCTTAAGCAAATTCGAAAGCAAGGCGTCTTAATACACGGTCAACTTCTTTCGCAGAGCTACCTTGACTTGCAATCGTAATATGATTAGTCATCCTTCGTGAATAATCGTTAGAAATTGTATTTTGTTGCATGTCAGGAGTGGCTGCCTCTGCCATTCTATTTGCAACTGCTTCAATATTAGATATAGTGCTTTCTAATCCCTTTTCAAGCCCCACTCCTGCCCATTTACCATCTTGGAATGTCACTTTAGAAGGTGAGTTAATTTGCAGTGTACTTTTAATTGAGTCACCAATTCCACTTGCAATGCTTTTAGCTTTATCCCAAACAGCTGAAGCCATAGATCCAATCCCATTTATTAAACCTTGAATAATGTCTTTTCCTATCTGAGTTAAATCAATGTCCCTTAGAAATTGTTCTGCTTGGTTCCAGGTATCAATAACAGATTGTTTCGTCTCGCCCATTTTATCCCTGACTGATTGTACTTTTTCATTGAACTTATTCTTGGTATTTTCAACCAATTGATTAACACGTTCTGACGCACCGTCTCGCATTTCAGTATATTTCTGTACAGTATCATCCTTCATTCGATTCCAGTTATCAGATGCGTTACTACGGATAATTTCTAAATCCCTGCTAAAGTTTTGTTTAAATACTTGCCATTTCGAAAGGATTTCACCCGTTTCCCAATCTACTAGGTTAATATGTTCATCCGCTTGATTTTGAGCCTCAGAAACTACTCTCAGATGCATAACCTCAGCTTCATTTATTACTGCATCTTTTTGTCGCATTGCCTCTTCTATTAATTTATCAGCTTGTTCCTCTGAAATAGCTCCTGCTTCATCTCGTAACTTTATAATTTCAGCTATGGCCTTGTTATATTGTTCCTCGGCTTCTTGGATAACATTTTCCTTTTGATTAATAGAATTCTTAACAACCTCTGCGGCTTGAAGTGCAGTTAAGTCCCCAGCATTTTGTTTCATTCTTTCAAATATTACTTTTTGCTCACGTTGGTTTTCAGATAAGACTTCAATTCCTTTTTCAACCATTTCTTGCTGTATCTCATTGATCATTTTTTGTTCCAAGCGTGATAGAGCTCTATTTTCTTGACTGGCAGTATCCATTATCTCTTTAATTTTTTGTGTACCCTCTTCTGTTTTGGAAATACGATTTTCATAGCCTTGTTGGACACTTTCAAGCATTTGTTGTTGTTCTTCTTCTGTGATCGCAGTTGAATTTGCAAACAACTCTTGCATCACATTCACGGCTTCGTTTTTCTTAGTATCAAGTCCCTCAATAATCTGATTACCCATTTGCTCAAAATTAGAAATAATGCTTTCAGCCATTTCTTCAGTAACCACTTTTGTTGACCACGACATTTGTTTTAGGGCGACTGTAGCCTCATCGTTTAAATCTAAAAAAGAGCCTACTGCTTTTTGCGTAGCCTCCGAAACACTGTCTCCAAATCTATCAACTTCAGGTATAGCATCTTGTTTCATGTGTTTATAAAGTGCAATTCCACCAGCTGTAACTGCTGCTAATCCTGCTACAGTCCACCCTACCGGACCACTTAATACGGTTAGTGCTGAACTTAAACCTCCTGCACCAGCTATAATCCCTGTTGCTGCCTTTGCTACTCCAAAAATCGAACCTACAGATGAAACAAATTTACCAGTAATTAATACTGCTGGGCCTACACTGGCTGAAAAAGCAGCTATTCCTACTATTGTCTTTTGCGTTTCGGGGCTCAATTCACTAAACTTTCTAATCAAATCAGTGAGATATGATACACCTTGATTTACATATGGTAATAGGTGTTGACTAAATTGAATGCTCAAGCCTTCCACAGCACTTTGAAACTCTTTAAAGCCACCTTTTGTATTATCGCTCATTGTTCGGGCAATTTCTTTTGCTGCGCCATTGGAGTTATAAAGAGCGGTTTCTAAACCCTTAACTTTGTCTGCACCTTCAGCTAAGATGATATTTGCACCTTTCATGGCTTCCACTTGAAAAATATTAGCTAAAGCGGCATCTCGCTGCTCTGTTGTCATACCCTTCATACCAGCTTCGACATCTGCCATAACAGAGGTTAAATCTCTCATATTGCCTTCAGTATCATAAAGAGTAACAGCGAATTCTCCAAAGTCTAATTTTCCGTCCTTAGCGTTTCTCTTCATGTCTCGCAACATGCTGTTAAGAGTTGTTCCGGCAATAGAACCCTTTAGGCCGTTATCCGCCAAAACCCCTAATATTGCAGATGTTTGCTCAATATCCATTCCAGCTGCATTTGCAGAAGCACCTGCATACTTTAGCGCTTCTCCTAACTGTTGAACATTCGTGTTTGCACTTGATTGCACTTTAGCAAACACATCACTTGCTTTTCCAGCCTCTTCAGCTTTCATTTGAAACATACTCATTGAATCGGTAACAATGTCTGAAGCTTGAGCTAAGCTTAGGTTACCGGCTGCTGCAACATTTAATAATGCAGGAGTAGCCGCTAGCATATCATTCGTTTTCCAGCCAGCTAAAGCCATATATTCTTGAGCGCTAGCAACTTCACTTGCACTAAATCGAGTCGATGCTCCCAGATCTTTCGCTTGCTTCTCCAATTTTTCAAATTCAGTGCCCGTAGCACCGGAAATCGCTTTTACTTTAGACATCGCCTCTTCAAAGTTAGCCCCGGCTAATACTACTCCGGTACCCATTGCAACAATCGGTGCCGTTAAATTCATAGACAAATCTTTTCCGACTGTTTGCATCTTATCGCCAGCAGATTTTAACTTATCGCTGGCAGTACCAAGTTTGTCACTCAACTGAGTCCACGAAGATGTTTGCTTTTTTAACGCCTCATCAACTTCTTTAAGTTCTGTTTCCAAACGGTTATATTGCGCTTGAGCGTCATTAACTTTCTTTGCTTGCCGTTCTAGTTGCATCTCATTCACTTTTCCGCTAGCAACCATTTCATCATACTTTTTTCGGGTTTCATCAAGTTTAATTTTAGACGCATCAAGCGAACGGGATAGAATATCTTTTTTAGATTTTAATCCTTCTAATGAATTTCCATACTCTGTCCCTTTTGCTTTAACAGCTTTTAGTTCCGACCCCATCGCTCGCAAGTTTCGATCGACCTGAGATATACTACCATTAAAGTTTGAAGAATCCATGCTTAAACTAACGGACAATGATCCTATTTCAGCCATTTATTTCACCTACTTTCACTTTCAGACATAAAAAAATCACAGCCAGGTAATTTCGTCCGCTGTGACATGTTCGATTTCGACGATGTTCAATTCAAACCAAAACTTTATATCCATTTCATCAATCTCGGGAAGCTTGTATCCTTCTTTCATTCGATTGATGTACCATTCTTTTATCCAGGCATAACCATCGAAGGTGCTTACTTCCCCTGACCGTTTCCCTCATCACTTTGACCTTGAACTGCTAAACCACCAAGCCCAAGTACCTCATTAAACACTCGCATGACCTCAGCCTGAAGCTTATGGGCTTCCACACCATCCCAGACCTCGTCAATTGTAAACTGGCTATCAAAAGCTATAACAACAAATTCAACTAAACTATCAAAGAGTTCCACTGATATATCAGTCATGGTTTTTAACTGTTTGTTTAGCTTCAGCGCATTTCTAAAAACACGAGCTTTTACAAACCCGTTCGTATAGGTTTTTTCTTCATCGTTATTAATTCTCAATGTAATTTGCATTTAAATTGCTCCTTTCAGATAATAAAAAAAGAGAAGTCGAAAGACCTCTCTTATGGTGCCGGTGTGATTGTTGGTTTTTTCACAGTCGCAAAAAATGTTGTTGCAGTTTCATTGATGTCCGCATCATCAGTGCGGATGGTGTATTTTAAAGTCCCATCTTTAAGAGGAATGGCTTCTCCATTAAAACCTTGTTGCTTAAAGGTAATTTCACCTTTTTTCTTAGTAGAATTTGCATCTTCTGTCGGCTTGAATTTAGCCTTATACAACCAAACAAGCTTTGAGCCACTTTCAAACCCAATTGCTAGATAATTAGGTTTGTCATTTACATTCATGATCAAACCCTTATCATCAGATAATTTATGCCCATACCAATCAGCTTGTACCTCTGTTGGTAAATCAGCCACTTGGCCAGCTATAGTGATCGTATCAAGCTGTACCTCATTAGCAACTACTTGATCACCTGCATCAAACTGAGCTTCACTAAAATTCGGTGTGAGCGTCAGTTCTATTGGCATAGTTAGTGTTTTTACTGTACTGTGTGTTTCGGTTTCTTCATCAGTCATAACAGCGTAATGAAGCCGTTTAAGGCTCATTTTTTGTACTTTTTCTTGAATTGGTGGCATTACTCATTCCCCCTATACTTTAATTTCATTTCCTCAACTTCTTTCAATGCTCGGGTTGCTTTTTTAGCTTCCCTTTGAACGGCCTTTAAACCTTTAATAGCGTTTGAAACATCGATATCTACCGTTATAGTCCCAACACTTATTTTCTTTTTAGGACCTTTATTCAATCGTCTATTATTTACTTCTTCACCTGGTTTAGTTGCTACAGGTTTAACAGGACCACTACAAATACCGCATCTCAATCCATCAGTGAATGTAAATTGACGTTCGGTAAAAGTCTCCCTGCACCCACACTCCATACATTCGAGCGTTGTTATTTTTCCTTCGCACGACTTCATGTCTGCCATGGCAATCACTCCTAATTATTAATATTCATCGATAAATCGAAAACGTAAGACCTTATTAAAATGACTATCTCCATCTGTATAAGGAGCGTCATATTCGCTAATTCGTTCGAATCCTGCTTGTTCAAGGGTTTTCCTTACAGCGTTAACTAGAGTTGAATAGTTCCCTTTTGACCATACATTCGCTTGTATTAGCCGTTCAGTTGTTATTTCCTCGTCAGCTGCTTCAAGATCAGCGTCGCTAAAATATTCAAGAAACGTAATATACTGGTTAGGTGGTATCATTCCGGTTGGTAATGATTGAAAAGAAACTATGACACCAGTATTTGAAAGGGAAGATGTAACGAATTCAACCATGTCTCTCATAACTTTAGCCCCTTCTTGAGTTCATCGATCATAGCTTGTTTAGCTGTATTTTTACTCTGCTCAAATCCACGGCTAAAGAATGGATTTGGTGCAGTTGAACCCCATGACACTTTCTTGCCTTTTTTAGTTGTGGTAGAGCCTCCACTGCGCCCCAACTCAATCAAGTGAGCATGATAAGCTCCTCCTGTGTGGATGACAGCCTCTCCATTTTTTGGACGGCTTAACTTAATATTTTTTTTGAGAACGCCCTGATCAACAGGTGCTTCATCGATGATAGCTTCTTGAGTTAACTTTCCTGCTTTGTTAAGTGCTTTATTTTCAAGTGCTTCGTCCACATTTAAAATTGACAGCTTCTGCAGTATTGAGTCTAATCCATCAATTTTCACTTCCAAAATTAAAGCACCTCCTTAACAATCAGTGTTAGCCATTGGTTACGTTCGTCATCATTAATCGGCGGAGAGTCCATTTCATGCATTTTTTCACTTATTTCAACCCTCATATTTGAGTCGATATCATTCCGGTATCTCATACCTATAATTTTTTTATCTTGAAACTGAGTTGCATCAGAATTAAAGACACGATACCCTTTTTGAGTTTTAATCTCTGCCCAGACAGTAACAACTTTTGTCCAATCGGTTGATGGCCATCCATTTACAATCGTTCCTGGTGGACTGAAAAATGTAATACGTTTATTCAATTTCGCTGGATTGTTGTTGTGCTGATAATTCATCCGGATCCACCCACTTTAATTGCAAAATAATAGACTGTAAGCCGTAAGGGATAGTGATTTGAGCAACTTTAATGGCTGAAGGTGTGATTGCTATACGATTTTCATAAAAATGGGTAGCCAGTATCATGATAGCTAAGCGATGTTGTGCAAAAACATCCTTCTCATTAACTTTCAAGTAATAATCAGTTGGCTGCTTAACACCGGCATTTGTCAGGTACATCTGAGAAGATGAAAGAAACGACGAAAGTGTGTTATCTTCGTCGCCTCCATCAATTCTCAAGTATTCTTTTAGTTCTTCTAATAAAGGCATTACACATCACTCTTTTCAAGTGTTTCTTTGCCTTTTCTAACGGTATTTTTACCTTTTTCACTTGTTGAATTTGGTAATTTTTCCTCAACAGCTTCTAAAAAAGTAACCCCGTATTTTGGGTGAGTCATAGCAAGTTCTTCAGCTCGCGATTTAACAAGCTTATAATCTTTTGCGGGATATACTTCACCAGGATTGTATATGTGTCCATCATGATAATTTTCTTTAAATTTATTTTTAACCTTGTACAATACTTTCACCTACTTTCAGCAAATAAAATAGCCGCTAAACTCCTAGATTAAGGAGTAGCGACTACTTCAGCAATACGGAATGCTGATTTTAATTTGATTTGGTGATCAAACCATGCTGTTACAACAAATTGCTCGATACCTGTTTTGATGTCTTTGTCACGCTCGAAAAGTTCTCCAATATCATAGTTGAAGTGTGAGTATGCGAAATCACCAACAATTGGATCCGTAGCACCATCAGCGAAAATTACTGGCTTTCCTAGTACCTGTTCTGGTTGAGCCGTGTAAAGAGTCGCATTTCCATTTGCAAGAGTCTCAATGATTTCCGAGTAATCTGCATAAGTCATAAAGATTTTTGCATTTTCGCGGTAATCCTCATGTAAATCTGCAATAGCAGCCTTAATAGCCTTATACAAATTCTCTCCACTTACCTTTTTAATAGCCTTATCACCAGTTTGATAGAAGCTCATATGCTCTTCTCCGGCTTTTGGAGTCTTAGCAAATGCTACCTTCTTCTCTTTTGCCGCTACACCTGATTTAAGTGCATTTTCTACATGCTGAACTAAATTGGTATCTGTGCCGTTTAATACAGTTTCAGAAACACCTGCAAAAACTTTGAATTTGTGACGTCCGAAAGAAACAGTATCACCCGTTAACTCAAGTTCCTTGGCTGTTGCTTTGTCCTCAATAAAGTCATCGTCATCAAGTGTGTAACTTAACTTAGGAATTTCTAAGTTAGTGATATTTGTTAAAGCTGAATGTCCACGTAATGGATTTTTAGCTAACGGCTCCATAATAACGTCATTCGAAACTGTCTTAGGTAAGAACTTTCCGCCACCAGTAGTTGGGTCATCTCCTAATGCAGCACGGACATCCACATCAATCGGCTTTTGTCGCATAGTTGATCGGATCAATTCAGCTTTAGCTTTAACTACTTTTTGTTGTGGATCGTCAATATTACCTAAGCTTGCTGCTCTTGCATGAGCTTGCTCAGCAAACTTAGCCTTTTGTTCAGCTTCTAATCCATCATGCTGCTCTTTAATTACGTCAAAGCGCATTTGTAAATCCTTTTTCGACTGTTGGAGCGCCTGAATATCTTCCATTTTGGCTGTTGTGTCAATTGCTTTTGCAGATAGTTCCCCTTCAACTTTTTGAAGTTGCTGACCAATTGTTGCCATGTTTTGCTTTAATTCATACAAAGTCTTTCCGCTGAAAAACTGAAGGTTTAATTTAAAACGATTTTTTTGCGTTACTGTTTTTAATAGCTCTTTACTTTTTGTCATTTTACATTCCCCCTAGAATGGTGTTTAAATAAGTTAAATTTGCTTTTGAATCCTCTAATATTTGTTGCCTGATAGCCATTTCCTCATCTGGAATACCCTGACTTAAGCTGTTAGCAACTTGAACTAACTGTTTCGGTACATTTTTGTACTGCTTGGCCCACTTTTCGTCGACACAAGCTGCAGCATTATTTGTTTCAATGATTTCATCACATAGACCATATTTCATTGCATCTTCAGCACTTAACCAGGTTTCAGCATCAAGAAGTTGCTTTAATGTCTCTGCGTCAAGCTTGTCTCCTGCTCGATCTAAGTAAAATTGGATCATTGATTGGTTAATTCGCTCAATATCATCTGCTGCTTTACGTAACTGATCAGCATTTCCGCTTGCATAGGTCCATGCATTGTGTATCATCAACATAGAATTTGCGTACATTATAATTTTGTCAGAAATCATAGGTAATACCGAAGCACAAGAGGCCCCTACACCGTCAATGTAAGATATAATTTTGGCTGGATGACGTTGTAACATAGCGATAATGGCCATTGTTTCAAAAACAGATCCACCAGGTGAGTTTATATAGAGATTAATCGTTTCTATTTCATCACCTAAAGCATCTAATTCGTTTTTAAAAGTGATAGAAGAAACTTCTCCATACTCTTCCCACGCCCACTTGGTTATTTCACCATAAATAAAAATATCCGCTGTTTTATTGTCAGCAGATGCTTTCATCTCAAAAAATGCTTTATTCTTCTTCTTTCCCACCGTTCTCACCTCCTTTCGATGATGATTTTCTTAGAGTCGGATCCATATCTATTGGATAAAGGTCACCGGAGATCCATAACTTATCAGCGTTCGGTGATTTATCTGGTGGCATATCCTCAAGTCGTCTAACCTCGTTAGGTTTAAAACCACCAGTGCGCAACATCATCTGATAGAAAGCCGTTCTTGCTGCTGTATCTCCTCGAAGTAGACCACCTAGATTAAATTTGAAATATAAGCCTGTTTTTCTATCCGTTTTGGTAAGTAACTTTCGGTTAAATTCATGTTCATATTGCCTAACGATCGGCAACAGTGTCATGTTTACAAAGCGGATCATTTCTTGCTCATTACTACCGAGTGTGCCACCCTCTGTATCATTAAGGAAAGATACCGGAACATTAAAAACGTTGGCCACCCTTGAACGTGTAATTCGTTCCGATGCCAACGTATCTGATGCAAAGTATTGTTTCTTCATTTCAGTAATTTCTACGCCTGGTTCTTTAAACAAAATACCGCCATTTTCTTGATAAAACCGCCTAAAATGGCCAATAATTTCTTTTTGTTTTTCCGCATCAACATTTGCACCGTAACCTAAGATAAAGGACTCTTTCTTCTCCATTTCCGTTAGAGAAAATTCTTGAACGGCTTTGTCATACTTTATTGTATTAGCTAATACCTTAAGTGGATTCAGACCCTTCCATCGATTTGGACCTCTAATATGTTTTACATGAATCATGTCCGTGTTATGAACATACATTGTATTTTTTTCTCCACGGACTTCATACCACAACGAGCCATCTTCACGATTAATTATTTCTGTCACACACCCTGGATCCAGTGGTAAAATTTCAATTGGTTGCATTCGAATATCACGTAAGATAACTGCATAACCATTTCCATGTTCATTACGACTTACTTCAAGATCGTTCATAAAATCAAAACTACTCATGTTTTGATTGGGCTCATTGATAAGAACGTCAGCAGATTGATGATCAGAAATAACGTCATAGTTATAATGTAGCTTAATAGGAAGTGCTGATAAGGTATTTGCAAGTCTGCTTATAACACTGAAAATAGTTTCATTTGTTGCTAGTTTACTATTATCAATCCCCCAGAATGTTCGCCCAAACCAGTTAGAAAAGTCATATGTCGCCCCTTTCCAACCTGTTATCGCCATTTTTACCGCCGTTTTTGCACGTTGCCATAGTTTCAAAGTTTCACCACCTTTCAATGCTTTATAGTCGAAGTGTTTATTAGTTAATTAATATATTCATCAAACTCTGCTTTACTTTTACCTGTTATCTCTCGGTATGCGGAATCTATTGTAACTGTATCAGAATAAAGGGTGACTCCATTAAATTTACCGTAAACTAACTTTCCTCGTCTTTTGTAATTAAGCAATTCGTTTACTGCCTGTTCTATGGTACCTCCGAGGGTGAACTCAATTTTTCCGTATTTTTTATCCTTCATAATTCCTCCTAGAATTTTTTGTTTACTGCACATTTTGGTTCTACAAATCATTTATAGATATAAACTTAATATTTCCTTCTCCACTGTTGACAGTAGCAAAGCGAGCCTGTACATAAGCTGTAATTATAGCTGCAATCGGGTCAATTCTTTCCCGAGATTTTGATTTTGATAGTTTAATACTCTCGTTTGCTGCCATCTCAGCAATTGCATTTCCTACTGCCCAGGATAGTACTTTATCACCAACATGAGTTACTTTCTTTTCGTTTTGGTTATTCTGGTAAACGTAATCACGAAACTCTTTTGTAGGTTCTGAAAGTGTAGGAAAACCTTGCCGCACTTCAACAACTGTTAAACCGTGATTGGCCATATTTTGGGCGAACTGCGTTGCACCGTATGGATCATAACAAAATAAAATGACATTCAGCTCATTATCATTAATAAAATCCATTATCCATTGTTCTACAAAGCTATAATCTACAACTGCACCTGGAGTAATATCCATCCAACCCTCTTCAATCCACAAGTCATATGGCACTTTATCCTTTGCTCTTCGCTCGACCAAGGCTTCTTCAGGCATGAAAGAATGTTGGCCAACATGGTACCCATAATCAGTAGGAAAAACATATCCCGTGGAAGTTAAGTCAATCTTTTTCGATAGGTCGACACCGATATAAACATCACGACCAGTCATATCAAATTCATCGATTGCCCCTGCTTTCCACTTGCTTGCAGGTATATATCCGCCAACCTTCATATCCACCCATATATTCATTGTTTTGGTCATAAATGAGCGCATTTTTTCAGGTACATCTAATGCCGTTTTCAAATCAGATCGAATAGACTCGAGACCTTCTTCATAGGTGGCGACTATCGGATTTGCTTTAATCCAGTTTGACTCATCCTTGATGTCGTCACCCTCATCAAGCTCACAAATGATTGCAAAATAATCATCATTTTCTATGTCATCATCGGGATCAAGTATGCGGCTCACATAGTCATATTCAATAAAGCACGGTCTACTTAAATCAAAGCCAGCTGTAGTAATGACAAACATCAGCGGTTCTTTACGAGCAACCATACCAGACTGTAAAACATCATAAATTTCAGATGTTAAGTGATTATGATACTCGTCCACAATCCCGACTGATGGGTTTTTACCATCACCAGTTTTTCTAGTTTCACGGGACAACGGCACTACTACAGATCCGTTTCTAAATACTTCGATTTTGCCGTATGCTTCTTTCCATTTACCGTCCAATAGGGAGCTAGAGCTAATACCATCTCGCACCGCTATATAAACCTCATCAGATTGGTCCTTTTGCCAACCCGCGATATAAATACGTTGTTTTTCATCCCCAAGAAAGGCAACATAGGCGCCTATTATAGCTAGGAATTGTGATTTAGCGTTCTTCCTAGCTAACTGAATGTAGACTTTTCGAAAGCGGCGAGATCCATTCTTTTTCTTTTTAAAACAAAAAACATTAACGGAAATAAGTAGTTGAAAATCTGTCAACCCTACCGCTTGTCCAGCAAGAACCCCTTCAACGTGTTTGAACTCACGAGAGAACCAGTAAAAATCTTCTCCCACATCCTCGTCAAAATAAAAAGGACTCTCGGGATTATTAATACAATCGTCGTAGTCCTTTAAAAAACGTTTGACCGCCCATTTATGCTTTTTACATGCCTTTATATTGCCTTTTAAAATATCGTCGCAGTATGCAAAAACACGTTCAAGTACATTCACAGCCTACCACCGAAGCGTCGTTCTGCCTCACTCTTTTCTTCTTTTGTAGTCGGTTCCGGGATTACTAACTTTAACCTAGAGGTGATAGTAAGGCCCAAATCACTGGCTGCGGCACGGCATTCTTTGAACAATGTAGTTCTTGCCCTTACTATAACTGGATAATCTTCATTTGCAATAACTTTATTATTTCCGTTATCGTCTTCTACAGTAATTGTTGGTTTAATTTTTTTAATATCTTTCGTGATTTGAATATACTGATATTTCGAATCCAAGTATCGCGCTAGATTATCAACGTCTAATTCACTAAAGATACCAAGGGAAACAAGCTTCTCTGCAATCTCACTAAATTCCTTTTTCTGAGCTGCAGTTAAATAACTTGGTGGTTTAATATTCCCTGTCGGACCGCGCATTTTTTCTTCTTGTTTCTGGCGTTGTTTTATTTGAGCCTTTGTCAAATTTCCCTGAATAACTTCTAATGCCTTTCTATTCCTTCCTGCCATTTCTATCACCTCGCTTTCAATGATTATATTTTTTAATATTGCACTTTAAATGGGAACATTGAACGTTTTCATAAGTGTGGGATCCACCCCTAGAAAGTGGAATAATATGGTCTAAACTTGCAGACATCGTATCTGGATAAACCAGACTATCATCCACAACGTCACCACAAATACCACATGTCCATTTATCTCTTTCAAATACTTCTAACACATCAATATGTTCATATTCAACGCCATTTTCGATAGCACGCTTAATACTTGATGCATCAGATAAGTGATTTGTACGTTTAACGTTATGTTCTTCATAGCCTAATTTCTCATAAAAACATTTGCGGCTACAAAATTTATTCATGCGATTATTTCTGCCGGTAAATTCAGAACTGCAATTTTCGCAAGTTGAAATATGTTTAGCTTCACTTCGACCTTGACATTTCCTTGAGCAAAACGTTTTCTTGTAAACCCAATTTCTAGGAACCTTGAATTTTTTGCTACATTGAGGACATATTCGAGTTTCATATTTACATTCATCACTACAGTAATTTAAACCTTTTTTACCGGCAAATGTGTGACCGCATTGCTTGCATTTGATTTCAACTGTTTGATTACTTCTGTAAGTAGCTTGGCACGAAACTGAACAATAAATGTCATTTTTTCTATGGCTCGTAAAAATCGAGCCGCATTGTTTACAGGTATGTTCATATTTATTTTTAAACCTCAAATTCTTAGCGTAAACTCTACAATTATCGTCACAAAACCGCTTCTTCCTACCTTTGGTTACTGTCCTTTCAAATTCTTTTCCGCAGTATTCGCAGTTGTATTTTTCATTTTTCTTTGCCAACTTTTCTATAGTTGTGATATTATCCATGTATCAACGACTCCTTTTCAGTTGTTGGTCACAATCCCTGATGTTCCCGCATCGAGGGATTATTTTTTGCATTAAAAAACCACCACTGAATAGTGATGGTTAAATTCGTTCGAAAAATATTTCATTTCAGGAAAACTTTGCGCAGAAGATGCTCAACCGGTGCGGAATACTTTAGTCCATTAAAGAAAAAGGGAGGGGGGCTATCCCTTCCTAGTGTCCTCAGCCGTCTTCTTGTTGTGACAACTCTGACAAAGCAACTGTAGATTATCCTCATGGAGTCTTTTATCCCAATCCTGTTCAAGCGGAATAATATGGTCTACGATAGTCCCAACTGTTATTCGTTTATTCTCTAAGCAGTGTCGACATAAACCATTGTCTCGTATCTTGATCAACTCACGGACTCTCTTCCAGGCTTTTGAATGGTAGAACTTCTTTGAACGATCGCTCCGATGGTACTTGTCATAGTATCGATTGTTTTCTGCTTTCACACTTTTATGTTGGTCGCAGTAAGTTTCGTATGTAAGATTTGGACAGTGTGATTTACTACAAGGTTTTAAAGGTTTTTTCATCCTTGGTAAATGGACCGTAACTGATCCATCTCTACTTTCATTGCAGCTTTTAAATTGTTAATCTTCTCAAGTAGCTTTTGTTGTTGCTCGTTGCTTTTCGGTTTACTAAGTTTAGAATAGAGATGTCTAATCTCTGTTTGTTTTCTGCGAATGTTTTTGTTTGTGTAATACGAAATATATTTCTTGCCGCAGTGAGAACAAGTAAAGTAATGCTCTTCAATGCCAGGTACTGGTTTATTGAGTTTCGGCTTTACTTCAAAGTCTATTTTACATTCATCACATTGGACGTTCATTTTCAAATCCCCTTTCAATTCCAAAAGAAAAAGCACCCTTCTGAGGTGTGCTTTAATTCTCCACTGTATTAAAATTATAGCTCCAGATTACTATCAGTAAGCCTATTAAAATAATGATTAATACCGCTAAGATTATTGCTATGGTTATTCTAGTTAGTTTATTAAGATACTTAATGTCATCTTCATTTTCGCTATCTAAATAAACTTGTGGAGAAAATAAACTGCTAATAAACATTTTTACAAATAGTGAAACTGGATAAGAAAACATAAAGACAAACATTAACGCTACGCCTGATAATAAAATTCTTATACCAATATTTGCAGCAAATTCTTTAAATGAATTTATTATCGCAAATACAGAAAAAGCCGAAACCCCTAAAATGGATGCTAAACTTCCTAATACCGATAGTGTTCTTTCAAACGCACCTAACTTTTCGTTCATTAAACCATCCTCCTATCAACAAAATTCGATAAAAGGAAAGTTTTTCCTACAACAATCGTTCGTCAAATAACGACAATCATTTCCTCCTAACAGCTCCACCTCGTCTTTCATAGGTGTCTCTATACTGTCCCATCAATTCTTTAATATCTCTTTCAGTAAGCTTCTCAACATTACGCTTCTTCTTTTTACGTTTTCGCTTCACAGGTTTATCTTTTAAACTATTAAGTTTATTCTTAGTTGTTTTATCCAATCGTTCAGACAGTTTCACAAAACCACCTCACCAGATAAAAATAAAAAGCACCCACCAAATATATAGTGAGTGCTTTAAAAACTTACCAACCTAATCTTACGTAATATCATAGTATCACGAAAAATGATGTATTTGTGTGCAGGTTTGTTGCAGGATTACCTCTCGAATTTAATCGCGTCAACACCAAAAAAAATTACTGGTAATTCTGATATTGCACGATTTAAATACCTGTTTACTGTAGTTCTATCGATGTGTTCTATATCGGCTATTTCTTTGATAGTATATTTTTTATCTGTTAAATACATCATCTCTAAGACTCTTAAATATTTCTTTTCCTCGCTATTACAAGAGTGTTTATATGCTTCTAATTTTCCTCTAACAAAATATATCATTGCCAGTGACTGCGATTTGCTTTTCTTTATTGCTTCGATCGTTTCAACGTTTATTGTCTCAATGTCTAAATCTTGAATTGATGTATCCTCAAATTTCAAGAAATCCTCTCGTAATTTTTCACAGTGTATCACAAGTGACCGATAGTTTCTAAGTAACAGTTTAATATTCCGTAAACGTCGATCATATTTCTTTTTTTCGTCTTCTTGCTTCTGCTTTTCTAGGTGCTCAAGTGCGGTTCGTACAGCAGTTTCGGTTATAATTTCTAATTGTTTTTGGCTTATTTTAACCACCGTGTGTTTCACCTCTATTCCTGCTTTAAAATATCTTTTCCGCTTTGCAGTCATGACACGTCCGTATCAAATGTCCATTTCTCATTTTGTGACTAAACCTTCCACAACCACAAGAACATCGACCTACTGTTTTATCAATCGTTGAGGCATTTTGTTTTTTCTCATACTTACGTTTGAGCTCTGTTATTTGCCGATCCCAGTCATTCATTTTTTTCTCTACCCTTTTGGTAGATTTCTTCTAGCCAATCATGTAGCATTGTCATTTGTTTTTTCACTAATGGGTTGTTGTTGTATTTATTGCAAATTTCACCAATGGAGTCAGCTACCCAATTCCAAAATTCATCGCTATCCATTCCGAACTTAATCGCATTTTGATTAACTTGATATATCCAATCGGCTACTTTAGCGTAAAAAGCTTTATAGTCCATCAAATCGCCTCGATTCGAACGAAAATACCTGGCACATCAGCCCAATACTTTTCAATGACCTCACTAGCTACCAGACAATCATCCGTCCAAAAATTTAAATCTGTCATGCAATCCTTTAAGAGTTTGACCATGTTATCTGTATCAGGTTTTGTCGTCTTATATTGGCCATTTTTATGATTCCCTGTAGCCTGAAACAACCACCAAGATGTCAATCTCACAGCTGAAGTGTATTTATCCTTAGGAACATGTTTTCCAAGGTGTGCCATTAACTTTGAACGTGCTGCTTTTAAATCATCCGGTTCGTAGAATACCGGTTTACCGTTCACGACTGTTACTTTTTTCATTTGGGCGGTTGATTTCGGTGGAAGCATTGGCATGAAAAATTCAATAGAATTCTGGGTCATCTTTATACCTCCATACAAATCCGCCTGCTGTTTGTTTTTTCCTTCTGCATACCATACTCATGTAACCATCATTCGCACCAGTTGCTCTACATGCGGCCTTAATACTTGGAAATTCAGCAACTTTATCACCGTCTACTGTGTATTGGATAACGGGTTTACTGGTTGTTTTAGCTCCGTTTTTAGCAGCAACCTTTCGTGCGTGTTCACGACTTTTTTCTGAAGGCTTAGCTAAGCCTATTTCAAATGCATGTCTGGTATTTTCAGAATGAGTAACCCATTCAAGGTTATTAACATTTGGATTTAATTTATTTCCGTCAATATGATTAACAACCGGTAACTCTTTTTCATTAGGAATAAATGTTTGAGCAACTAAAACATGCACCATTTTTATTTTCACTTTTCCTCTTACACTCAAGTTAACTCGTAAATACCCGTCAGAAGAAACGTAGTTTGTTAGAATTTTATTTGAATGACAACTATAGATTTGCCCTATATTATTAATCTGGTAAAACCCTTCATATCCGGAAACATCTCGCCATTTGATAAATTGTCTAATCGCACCCATTTAAATCACTATCCTTTATGAATGTGCCATTCACCATTTCGCCTCGACGGTCTTTTATCTCTTCATATGCCGCTAAGACACACGCTTCAATATTTAACCCTAGCTGCATGGATAAGATCGTTAATACAACATACATATCTCCAATAGCGTCACTTGTTTTCCATTCGTCACCTCTAGCCATCGCTGAACACAACTCGCCGAATTCTTCACCCAGCTTCAACATTTGTTTATTCGGATCAGCAGTATCTAGCTTTCTATCAATTGCCCATTGTTGTATAACCTTCGTTAAATCGTTCATAATCATCGGTCATTCCTCCTCATAATCGACGCCAGTCCATATTCCTGTTTCTGCGTCATATTCAACGTCACCAGATTGTTTTGATGTTATTCCATATGAAATTTAATATATCTGGTTGACTAATTAGCCAGTTAATCACTTCGCTATTTTTAATATCGAATGTTTGTCCTGGTATTGTGTGGTATGAAGGCGGTAACTTTCTAGCAACATTTAATTTCGTACTTCGTTTCTTAAAAGCGTTTGCCATTTTTTAACATTCCTTTTTTTAGAAAATTTTTCTTTCGTCAAGGTAAGGGAAGAGAGGTGTGGTGGGCAGCGCTTAAGCCCACCTCACTTTCCCCTTGACCTCAGGAGAGGGAAACGCAATTATTTATATTTATATATAAGGGTTTCCTTCCCTCGGGAAATTCTCGAAAAATATCGAGTTTTTCCCTATGAGGGAAAGTAGGGAAAGTGTTCGAGAATTTCCCTATTGAGGGAAAGGGAAACATTCGAGAATTTCCTTGTAAGAGAAATGTTTCCCTTCGAGTTTTTCCCTCTGAGGGAAAGTGTTTCCCTTTCGAGAATTTCCCTCATTATTAATCTACTTGATAGCGTTTGATCTTCTCTTTCTTCTCAATAATTTCAAAAATATCACACTCGAGACTCTTCGCTTTTTGTTCAATCTTTTGGATAACTTCATCTGTTAAAGGTTGATCGTAATGCCATGCTGTTTCTTTTTTATCAGCGTGATATCCATTTTCAGCAACGTCTTGAGCATTATAAAATATGCTCTTCCAGCAACTTGTCGTTTCTTCATCATATAAACGAGCCATATAGCATCAACCCCATTTTTCCTAACGCTTTTTATGCTTTTCTGTTTTCAAGAAGTTTTCTACCAAACTTTTGAATATCCTTTCCGATCACACACTCTCCTATGCAATAAGCGTTTGTTTTTGAATAGTTCCTGTCATCTGTTTTAATTAACTCCGCTCTGGTAGAACACTTCTTGCAATTCGCTTCAATGATCTTGTCGATCTCCTTTAATATCATCCTTCGTGCGCCCATAACATCCCTTCTAATTATTTAGTCTTACAATCTTAGTCACAACTATTCATATTCTTCATTTTCACCTAGACCAAAATACTTAACATAATCATCCCAATCATCAAGGTCTAAACCTTGTTGTTTAGCTTCTTCATATTCTTTGTCTGAATATATTTTTATCGGTTGCAAACAAAAACACTCCTTCGCTATATGGTTAACCCACGCTACTTCCTTCCGACCTCTCCATCAGCTACCCAAAATCCTCCGTGTTCTTTAATTCTGTTTCTTACGGTTTTTTCTGCGATACCCATATATTCTGCCATCGCTTTGACTGTTATTTTCTCTTCGATACCACATGCATCGAAAGCTGTTTCTAATGCTACCTTCCGTTCTTGCTTTGACTCGGCAGGCGTTTTTTTCTTATCGAAATTTTTCTTCCAAGGTGGTGTGTCCCCTTCTGGCTTAATGTCTTTTAAGAAGCCTGTTTCGTCCACTTTATGCACGGGATACTGGAACCACATGTTAACTGGTTCAAACTTCGGATACTCACGTAATGTACCTTCTACACGCCACGCTGAGCGCATTCGAATACTTTGTATTGCATTAGTGATCTCATTTTCTACTTGTTCTAACTGCTTTGCGGTTAACACCCTTTTTGCATGGGTATTCATCTGTGAAACGCTCTGTTGATCGTCAAGGCCAACATGTTCATCAAAATAATCGTAATTAGTTTTTTGTATAGCATTTGCGTATAAAGTTGTGGCTACAGAGCCTTCTTGCTGCTTAATTAAATCATCTGTTATATCTAGCTCTACTAAATCGATTAAGGCATCTGGATCCCTAGCAAACACTCCCGATCCACTCGCTCTATCCATTGACTTTTTACCGCCTTGTGTACCTTTTGAGTGGTGGTGACAGTAGATAACACTAGAGCCTAGTTCTGTGGCAATCTTGTCAAATTGGTTAGTGAAATGAGCCATCTGATCGGCGCTATTTTCGTCACCAGTCAGGACCTTGTAAATAGGATCGATAATAACAGCAATGTAACCTTTTTTATGAGCTCTTCTGATTAACTTAGGAGCCAATTTATCCATAGGAACGGACTTCCCTCTCAAGTTCCAAATATCAATATTTCTAATGTTTCTTGGTTGGAGCCCTAAACCTGCATACACATCCTTAAATCGATGAAGGGCACTTGCTCTATCTAATTCTAGATTGACGTATAGAACATGACCTTGCGTACATTTCCAATTTAGCCATTTTGCACCTTCCGCAATGGCAATAGCTAATTCAATCAACGCGAAAGATTTCCCGGCTTTCGAAGGGCCAGCCATTAACATTTTGTGTCCTTGTCTAAGTAGACCTTCGATTAAGGGTGGCGCTAATTCTGGAAGGTTATCATAAAAATCTTCTAAACATTCCATATCTGGAAGGTCATCGTTTAAATCTTCAATCCATTCATGCCACTCATCCCAATCACTTTTTCCGATATGAGTATCAATGATAAATTGTTTTTTACCATTGCGGACAATACCAGGCAAACGACTTAAACGAGACGGATTTCTATTTTGGTTATCTACATTTAACCCATTTTTCTTACATACGTTATATAAGTAATCAACGCGTTTTCGATACTCTTCATAATTTCCTGCGTCAACTTTTACAATGGCATGGATACTTCTTTTTCCACTATGAACGAGGATCGCGATAGGCAATTCCAATTCACGCATGATTGCATTTTGTTTTTCAATGTCCATGTTGTCGGACTCGACTAAGGTATAGCGATAATCAGACACATTATCATTTTTAACGCCTTTACCATCTAATGGGTTAAAACGGATCCACGCCCCTGCCTCTTCCTTATAGTCGCCAAGAACCGCTCCAATATCTCCATCACATTTATTCAAAGCTTCAATTAATTGACCAGCTGTGCGATCAGAAGCTCCAGAAGTTGGTTTATAAATTTTATCGCCTGTTTTGTCATCGATAATTTCATACGTTTCCGTTACATAACCAACATGTTCAGTAGATTGAAAGAGTGTTTCTAAGTAACGGGTAATCTCTCGTACTGGGTTCCAGTTGACTGGTTCGATGATTTCCTTTCCTTCAATCCAGTTTTTATCAATGATCTTGTAATCCTCATCTAAGCTAATTTCATCGTTCCAATCGAGCTCGTGTGACTCGGTATTGCGAGGAGAGGTCCATCCGTTATCTTTAGCCATTTTCGTGATAGTTGCGCCTGTGATGCCACTACCTTCAAATGAAGTCCATTTTTTGAAGCACTCGCCAGGACGATAACGAGTGTTGTCTCGTTTACTCCAATCGTCCCAATCACTAGCGGTATAATTTTCTGATTTTAAGGCGAAACCTACATCAATCCATTCTTGATAAGTTAACTGTGTTGGATCTATATAATCTAATAACTCTAGCAAATTAAGATTTGACATTTGCATTCACCGCTTCAGGAGTGTTAACTATTCGTTTCAAACTCCAACCTAAACGTAGTCTATTAACTACTGTGTGATACTTTAAGTTAAATTCTTCTGCAAATTCTGACTGAGTATACTCCCTGCCTTCATACGAAAGAATATTATTGCTGCTAACATTATTCATCTGCTTCTTTTGTGTTTGCCACCTGCAATTATCAGGCGAATAATTTTTATATGAATCAATGCGATCGATGGTTAACTCGTCGTTGTATCCATTGTCTAGTGACCATTCTCTAAAAGTTAAGAAATTATGCCATTCTTCGCAGATAAAAATACCTTTGCCACCATACCATTTATAATTATCGGCGTTGCGGTCATAACATCTTCTGTGCATTCCGGTCCAAATTCTGTAAAGACGTTCTTTTGCGTGACCATTGGCTTTATCACTAATTTTATTGCAACCGCAACTCGTTGTATGACCAGAACGTAAATGGCTCCCTATAACTGTGGTAATTTTCTCGCAGATGCATTTGCAAATCCATCTAGCATTTCCGCTTTTGCTATTCCTTGCTCTTTCTAAAACAATCAACTTGCCGAATTGTTGACCTGTTAAATCATTCAAAATTGACATTGCTTCACACCCTTTCTGTAAAGAAGATTAGCTTAGTATAGTTATAACCCCGACGGTTATTAGCCGTCGGGATTTGAATTTATGCAATAATAACTAATTTATCTTCTTGTAATTCCTTGCCTAACTCTGATTGCAAATACATTTTAATATTGTTCATTGCCTCAATCTTCCATGCTCCCCCATCAGCTTCGAACAAGGCGCATGTCGGGCCAGTTTTCATACGGAAAATAAATTCACTCTCAGGCTGCTTCACTTCAATAAATGTACGATAAGGAGCTAACAAGACTGGATTTGGGACAACAACATTTCCTACTGTAGCAACACCCGTTTTAGCAACTACAGATTGAGATACTCCATCATCACCGATAGTATTCACAGCTTCTTCTTTGATGTTGCCAACTACTTTTAACATTGTGCTGCGGTCATCATTATTCACAAAGCATGACTGCAGTTTAATATTGAACGACTCAACATCATGGAAGTTACCAAAATTAAACGAAGGAAGTAAGGCTGTTGTTTGAATGTATTGGTTTCTTCCTTTGTTACCATTTAACGCATCGAAAACTCTTACTTCTGTTGGGCTTACCACATGTACCATTAACCTTTCGTCCCATTCGTATTCCGATTTCAAATATTCTACTAACCCAGATAAACTGTGAATAGTTATAGGCTCTGCTGTTGGCTCTGTCATTAAGTAAAGACGCTTATCTGAATAAGCTTGCCCATTCTCATAGTGAACTACCGCTTTTCCTAAACCTAATAAGTATTCCATTGCTTCTTTTAACATAGTATTTTCCCCCTAATTAATTTTGGTTTTGTTTTCTGAAATCAATTATTTTTTCACCTGTATCTTCATAGACGCCTTCTTCATCAAAAAAAGTCTGTCCTTTCACACCGCTTTTTAACTCTTTCCCAGTTACCTGGCCTTTACTGTCATAGTCCATGACAATAATTGTTTCAACGTCTTTAGCAGGAGCAAATGTGGATTTAGCTTGTACAGTAACAGTTGCTAGATCCCGATTTTCGTCTCCTTTAATAGTTAAAGAGACTGTTAATTTTCTCGCTTTCTTAGGATCAGTGTTTGGATCATTGATGTTTTCGAGAATTTTTTGCAACTCCATGTTAATTCTTTCTGCTACTGCACCATTGGCTAAACTGTTTAAGTCAACAATCTTTGGCATAATTTAAACATCCCTTCTATTTTTAATCCCCTTGATATTCTTTAGGGTCAATACCCGCTGGTATTCTCCAACCATTAGCTGCAATTCGGTCAATTAATCTCTTAGCATTATCGAATGACCATTTCCCAACGTGTGCAAAACCTCTCGCTTCCAAAAAACGAATTTGCTTTGGTGTAGTCAATCCTTCAACACGTCGCTTGTCCAACCGCTCCAATAGTTTAGTAGCTTTTCCTGCATTATCGATTTGTTCTGGTAAGATCCCAAGTTTTTCTAATGTCTGTATCTGTTTTTCACTTGGTGGTCCCATTTCCCAACCGAATGCAGGAACATAATTCGCTAAATCTTCAGCTTGGATACTCATTTCAAACTGCAACGGATCAACAAGCTTGCGTTTGCGTTTTTTCATTTCTGCTAATTGTTTAGCAAGAGCTTCTTCACGTTGGGCAATAACATCCTCAGCTGCTTGTTTCTCTACTATTTCTAAATCTAATGGAATGCCAGCTTCTTCAATCTGTTTTGTCATAGCTTTGGCTACTTCTTCATTCTCAGCAATTAAGTGGGCCGGATGACATAATTCATGACGATCTGTATGCCATAGGAAATCAAGTAACAATAGTTCAGTTTTACCTGGAAATAGTCGGGTACCACGCCCCACCATCTGACTGTAAAGGCTTCGTACTTTCGTTGGTCTAAGAACAACTACGCAATCTACAGACGGGCAATCCCACCCTTCTGTAAGTAACATAGAATTACACAAGACATTGTATTTACCTTTATCGAAATCTTCCAAAATCTCAGCGCGGTCTTTTGAGTCACCATTAACTTCTGTTGCTTTAAATCCTTTATTATTAAGAATTTCAGTGAATTTTTGACTCGTTTTAACCAATGGAAGGAAAACAACGATTTTTCTATCGCTTGCATTCTTCCACATTTCATCAGCAATTGACTCTAAGTATGGATCCAGTGCGGTACTAACTTCACTAGCTTTAAAATCTCCAGCTTGTTGACTAACAGAAGATAGGTCTAATTTCAACGGCAGGGTTAAAGCTTTAATGGGACTTAAATAACCTGATTTAATAGCCTTGGGTAATGTATATTCAAATGCTAAACTTTCAAAATAGGAACCAAGATTACGCATATCCCCACGATCAGGCGTAGCTGTTACTCCTAGGACATTGGCTAACTCAAAATAATTCAATACCCTTTGATAACTGTCTGAAATACAATGATGCGCCTCATCGATAATGATGGTGTCAAAGAAGTCTTTATCAAATTTTTCTAAACGCTTTTCTCTCATCATCGTCTGTACGCTACCAACTACGACTCGGTACCAGCTACCTATTGAAGTTTGTTCTGCCTTTTCAGTAGCACATTTAAGCCCTGTTGACTTTTCTAGCTTATCAGCTGCTTGTTCTAGCAATTCGCCTCGATGGGCTAGGACGAGAACACGCTCGCCCTTTTTTACCCGATCCTCGATCACCTTTGAAAATACGATGGTCTTACCGCAACCAGTAGGAAGTACGAGTAAGGTTTTTTTTGTGCCGTTTTCCCATTCCGTTTGAATAGCTTCTCGTGCGTCCTGTTGGTAATCTCTAAGTTTCATAGACTAACTACCTCCTAAAACTGTCCTGGTGTAAATCCGCCTTGTTGTGGTTGACCAGTTGGAAATGGAGTTTGTTGTTGATATGTCTGTTGTTGTGGCGGTTGTTGGTATTGCTGTTGATTACTACCAACGTGCTTTAAGTAATCTTCATATGGATAAAATGTTTCGACTTGGTTATTAACTCGTTCCTCGCCTTTGGACATATATTTATTTTGGATGATTTTACATCTGCCTTTTGCACGAACTACTGCATTCCAATTCATTCGTAATTTCTCACCAGGTTTCTTTTGACCAATTCCCATAAAAAAGTTTGATAAGAAACCTTCTGTTTTGGTATGGAGCATCAGGTTATGAAAAATAGTAATGTCCCCATGTTGTGGGCTATGAATAGTCAGCTCCAATTTTGCTTGATTACAAGGAGGCATCTTTTCACTACCTGGAAACCTTCCACGATCAAATTTTGCTACTGTGAAGTTATAATCCCCAGGTGGTAACAAGACAAAATTTCCACCCTCTTTTTCTATCTCATCTTCCCAACCTAATTCGCGTTCTACTTCTTGACTCATATAAATTCCTCCTATTATGTTCTATTTATTAGAATGGTAGAGTTTTTCTAAAGTTTTCTACCATACCATAAACTTGCGGCCATGCTGCTACTAACACACCTTCAATAAAGCCTGGGTCATAATTAACGATTGGAGTACCCATCGGATAATAACCCTTGTCATTAACAACTACTTGAATTTCTTCTTCAGACACGCTATATTGCTGCATTAAATCCCTTAATGACTTAGGTATAGCAGGGTTTAAATTTGACTCAGCGCCTTGCGTATTACCTACATTGTTACTAGGTGGAGCTGCCTCTTGTTGCACTGGCGGCTGATTGATCGGCTCCTGGACTGGCGGTGGTGGCGGCGCTGACTGAGTTTGAGTTGGTACAGATGCTGAGCTATTAAAAATATGAGCGATACTGGCATAATCTAAAGGCAATTCATCTGGTAGCCCATGACGATTTTTTGCATCCCAAGCAGGATGATGTGTCGTGTAAATCGTACGGACTCCACCTTGCCCCTTATTCTTTTTGCCTTTGTCATCAGTCGCAACACTATAAGTCTTGTAATTAATGAATAGGACCATATCTGCCCACTCTTTGACAAGTGGTGCTGTTTGAGAGCTTGTCTTTTTACCTAGCTTTAACTGATAGCGGTCATAGGCTCCCATTTCGTCAGGTTGCTCGAACTTAACTATTTGGGAGTGGGCAGAAAGAACAACGTTAACACCAGCATCGATAACATCACTTAATTTATTCAGAAAACGTCCAAACTCTTCTTTGGTATAAACATAGCCATTTCCATATCCAAAGTCCTCGATGCCTTTCTTGTTATGCTGCGAGCAAACTGACTCGATACACAGCATTTCTGCCCAATCAATGGTGTCAATTACTAAAGTTTTAAAGCGACCAGCTTGTTGTTTCACCCAATCTACTTGCTGGTTTAACATAGTCCAACTACTAGGTTTAGGGAGTCGGTCAACATTCAATTCAGTCGTAGAGCCCTCTGTATCTATGAAAATAGGCTTCGGAAATTGTGCTGCTAATGATGACTTTCCAATTCCCTCCGGGCCATACAAAACGCATTTTTTAGCTTTTTCAATCTTTCCTGAAATGATTTCCATTTAGATTACCTCCCTCTATAAATATTGATATATCAACGGTTTGAGCCGTCGTTGAAGTGCCAAAAAAATATTTTTCGACACGACCACTAACATTATTTTTATAATATGTGAAACTATACCAATTGGTGGGTGCGCTACGCGGTCACTACTGGATTTTAATGGTAAGTAGTGCTAAGAATTATATGATGCACAATGGATCTCTGCGTAGCTTATGATGACGTACCCTCCCATGTCTCTGGGCATCTATGTGCCTACATTCCTTCGTTCGGTCTAGTCATAAGGCAGAGGCTAGCGAAGCTCCTTTAGGGACTCTAGGTCGAATGGTGAAAATAGTGCCAGCTTCTCCGTGTCATCCTGTTATCTAGGTCTATTAAAAGGGTGTAGGGTTTTATACAGCCTCTACGAGACTAGGGATATCCCTCATCATTCGCTGTGCATCGAATGCTTTGTGCTTTGTACTAATTCCATGTAAAACTTTTAGTAGTTTTCCGCAAAGGACCACAATTGACTGCTTCTTACGTAACGGATTGATCGAGCGATTCGTGTAATATTCATGTAGTTTACGAAATGCTTCATTGTGACGGAGCATCGGCATCATGACACGAAATAGGAGTGCTCGTAACTTCCTTCTTCCTCGTTTAGAAATACGTTTTTGGCCTTTGTGCTGCCCCGATGAATTTTCACGTAATGTAAGTCCCGCTAGTTTGATAAGTTGGCGTGGATCTTCATAGTGTGAAAAGCTACCGATTTCAGCTAGAAGGTCAACGATTGTCGAGTCTCCAAGACCCGGAACCGTCTTGAGCGATTCGTATTCTACAGAAGTTTGTACGAGTTCTACTAATTGTTGTGTGATGTCATCGATTTTTTTTTCTAATTGGTGATAACGTTGAACGAGTGTGGTGATTTCATAACGGGCCATCTGACGTCCTTCAGTTATTCCAATTGAATTTGCAGCGACTTCAATTAGGCGCATAGCTTTCGGTTTCTGAGGAGATTTTATCCCATCAACCTCTCGATAAAGAGTCATTACCTCTTCAAGTTGTCTCTCATGAAGATCACTTGGAAATGGTGTACATTCCAGTACTGCTAACGCCATTTTCCCAAACGAGGGAAACACTTGTGTAAACTCAGGAAAATAACGATCTAACCAGCGAATCATCATATTTTTGACAGCACCCAACTCCTCTGTCAATTTACTTCTAAAAGTCGAACCTGCACGAAGCTCAGCTTCCATATCTTTTAATATTCTTGGGTAGCTGAAACGGCCATCTTTGACCAAGCGGGCAATCACTAACGCATCTTTACGATCATGCTTTGTTGGAAGGTTGTCATCCAACTCTTTTGATCGTTTCACATGCATCGGATTGGTCATGACAAGAGAAATACCAAGATCCTCTAGAAAGTAGGCTAGATTAAGCCAATAATGCCCTGTAGGCTCAATACCGACGATGACTTCCGATTTATCATGTTCTCTTAGTGCCGCTAAAATTTTCTGATAAAATTGTTCAAAGCCATCATGTGATTGAGAAACAGGAAATGATTTTTGGAGCACGCGTCCACGATCATCGGTAAAACAAGCGAAATGAGTTCGTTTCGCAATGTCCATTCCAACAACGAGTGTCTTTTCAGTGACTTGATTTATTTTTTCGTTTTGTTTAAAATTCATTATGGAGTCCTCCTTGGTTAACTAAGTTAGGGGTCATCTCGGCAGACGATTTGACACCCCGTATCATACCAAGAAGGCTCTTTTTTGTTCAAGTCCCCGAAAATACTTCTAACAGGAATGCTCCTTATTTTTTCTTCTATTATTCGCTTGAGTTTTTGCGTCAACCCAACGACAATTATTTGGAGAATAAGGAGCATTCACATCTATTCTGTCTAAAGTACATTTCATATATGATGCATCCTTGTCATATCCGTTTTCTAATGCCCATTTTTGAAATGCGGAATAATTGTCCTTCCATTCATCGCAAACAGTTATACCTCTTCCACCGTAGGTTTGAAAGTCTTTGCGATTAGTGTCGTAACACCGTTGTTTCATTCCATGCCACACACCGTACAATCGACTATCCGCATCTCCATGAATTTTATTTTGTTTGTTCCTTTTAGATAATTGTTCCGAATGAATACAACCACATGAACTGGTGTTACCTGAACGCAAACTACGAGAGGTAACTTCGGATGTATTTCTACAATCGCATTTACAAAACCAAAGGGCAGCTCCACTCTTCGTTCCTACCCGTTTAAGCACAGTCAATCTTCCGAACCGTTGACCTGTTAAATTAATGAACGCGCCCATAATTTAAAATTCACCAGGTTTCCATGCTTTAGGTGCTTGTTCTACCGCCACCGGTTTAACAATCTGTTCTTGTCCTACAACATAACCATCCTCAATTATGATAGAACACTCTTCACCTGTACTAACTCGTGTTGCGATTGCTTGTAAGCCTTCTTGTTCTAACCATTTGCCAAACTCATTTAATGTTTCCAAGTCCATTTGCTCGAGCTTGTCCAACAGGATAAAACCACAATTTGGCTTTAATTTTCGAACGATAGCAGTAGAAACCTTAAGTTGTTCAGAACCACTCATGTTATCCCACTTTTGCCCTTTATAAACGAGTTCTCCACCATCCACGCTTAGTTGATCTAAAGGAAGATCTGCATTAGTTAAAAGTTCATCTTTTTGTATACGTATTTTTTCGATTTTAGAAGTTAGCTCGTCGTATTGAGCCCTATAATCATTAGCGTCCGTTTCCGCTTTGTCTTTATCCAAATTTGCTCGGACCTTGCGGTTAATATCATCAATCTGTTGGATATTTGCTTCTAATTCTTCGGTTGTCTCGTCAATTAAATCAACTGCATCCTTTCGTGCAATTGCTAAATCTTCACCCGTTTTCATATAAACTTCCTTCAATTGGGCTAAATGTGCTTCTAACCTTTGAATTTCTTGACCTTGACTAGTATGAAGAGCCTCAATCTGCGAAAGGTTTTGACGCTTACGTTGGTTCTCTCCATTCCGTGCTAGAATTTCCTGCTGCTGTTTAATTAAGTCAGAAGCAGAAATGGGTTCTTTTGGGGCATCCGTATAATAAGGTTGTTCTTTTGCGAACTTTGACTTTTGGTCAGCGATTTGTCCGATTGCTCTACGACTGTTATAAAGTTCAGTTTCTTTTTGTTCTAATTCAAAAAGCTTATCTCCAACACCGATTATTTGAAGTAATGTATTAGCCTTTTCTCTATTAGTAGATGCCATGAATTTAGGCAAATCGATAGCAAGCTCGTTAACAAAACTATCAAGTAATAGTTGGCCGCCTTTTTGTCCATTAGGATCAATTACTTTTAAATCTGAGTTCTTCCCCTTACGTTCTACAACTAGACCATTAGAAAGGACAATATGAAGGTGAGGAGGAATAACAGAACCCTCACGTTGCGCCTGGGAAGGTCGATATTTATTACCACCTAACCCCCAAGCAATTGCATCCAATACACTTGTTTTACCTTGGCTATTTTTCCCTCCGACGATAGTAAGACCATTTGCGGACGGTTCGATCTTAACTGCTTTAACACGTTTTATATTTTCGATTTCAAGCTTGTTGATTTTAATCATCATCTTCCTCCTAAAATCAAATTCATGGTATAATGCATTTGAATATGTTTGTTTTAGTCACCTCGGCAAAGGTGGCTTTTTTAGTTGTTCCAGTAAACTCGTAACCTTACAATTCCTAATAAATTCGTTCGTTCAACTCCGAAGCCTTTGTTTGAAATACACTCAATTAAATCGTCGATGAGACCGCTTTTTACCAGTTGACTATTTGAAAAAATCTCAATTCTAGTTTCATAGAGTCCTTTGTTAGCTGCTTCTTTTATGCTCTTTTTAACTTCGCTATTCACTTCTCCGAATTGCATCTTTGCCAATTCCCGTGCATTTTCACTAGCTATTTCTCTAGCTTTATCTGCGTTCATTCTAGTTCACCCCCTTTCAAGTTTGTTAGACATCATTCTCGAAATGTGCACCTTCAAAAGACAGATTAACAGCGCACTATTAATAATAATCCAGTCACAAAATATACACATTTACCTTTTCTCTTAGTTGCTAATTTATAGGATAATAATCCTATATTCTCTAATTAAGGAGCATCAGTATGCCTAGTAATCTAACAAATCAAATTGAGCATAAGAGAAAAGAAATGTCAGAAATCATAGAAAAACATGGTTTATCGTCCACTAAAGCTATTCGTTGTAGTCAAGATCTTGATAAACTTTTAAATAAGTACAATGAATCAAAACTACATTCTTCAAAGAATATGTTTTTATTCTAAAAATTTCCAAACACTTGCCATTGCGTAAGTGTTTTTCTTTTTTCACTTGTAGATGAAAGCTTTGTTGAACATCATATCTCGACTATGCATCAACAGAACGTTTTTTTATCCCGACAATCGCTTGTGAATACCCAGCTATCTCTAATTGACGTTTGGCCTTTCTAAACACATAATCAATGTTCTCCCCTTCTTTTAAGGCGCCGTTTGGTTCTAAATGCTTATTAGGGATCCACACGTTTTGGTTAGTACCATTAAGAGTGAAACGTTTTGCTAAATATCCTTTATAATTTCGTTTAATAAGTTCTAACCTAATTCCTTTGTAAAACTGGATCAACTTATTCACCTACCACTCTGAAACGCATTATTTTTTAATCCCATGTTTATAAATCTCCTGTAACTCAGTTAGTGTTAGAGACTTAATAGGAGTGCCACAAGGGATCTGCGTGTGCCCCATATTTTCGAAAAGCTCAATTAATTCTTTTCTCTTAGCTTCGACTGCTTGCCTTAAACGATTTGCTTGGCTCAAAATCTTCACCACCTTTTATTGCCCACCACAATCGATAATGGTATGATTGATTTAGAAATTTTTTTTAAGGATTTAAGCCGTGGCAGTAACTGCTCCAACAGTTGCTGCTTTTTTATTGTGCATTGGCTATTAACCTATTTAGTGGATTGTTTTGTTGCTGGAATTCAATTCTTGCTTTCTCAATTCGATCAGCTAGTTTCCTAAGATCAAGAGAGGTTGTATCTTCCTGGTAAATAAACTGAAGCTTACTGTATGAACGTAAAGCTTGTACTATGTAGATCATTTCCTCGCTATCAAACTGCGTTTCTTTCGCTTTAACTTTTTCAAGGATTACTAGAAAACGCTTTTGGTTCATTCCTTTTAGTGCTCTTTTGTAGTGCTCCATTGCTTCAATTACCTGGGATTGTTGCTTCAAATTTAGTTTGATTGTTTTCTTCAAGTTAATTCTCCTTTTTTAATTAAGTAGTTATATATAATCGAATAATCATATGGTGTTTTTGCTTCACGTAACGCTTGCCATAATTGTTTTAACAGTAATTCCGACAATGTGTTTCTCCTTGATTTGACATTTTTCTACGGTTTCGTTTTATTTATCTAGATTTCTACTAATTTCAACAGTGCTTATTCCGCAAATTTCGCCGTAAGGGTAAAAAAGATAGGAGATTATCTCTCCTTGAGAACTGAACTTATTTTATTGTGGTGCGCATCAATCTGTTTGTGCATTGCTGCCTTGTACTGCATTAATCTTTGCTGACGATATGTGTGTGATCTTGGTTTTTTCTTCGCTGGATGAACAACTCCCAATTGGGCTACTTTTTTGACGTAATATGATACTCGGTCTGACGCTGTTTTTGTCATTTTAATAACTCCAGATCCGATGCATTAACGTTGTCAACCAAAATAGATATGCCGCCGAATTTTAATCCTTTGAGGAAAGTGAATAACCTTTCACGCGCATTAAATAATCTATCTTCTTGATGGTCAGTTCCTTTTTCCTCATACAAACCTTTCCAATAACTTACGCCGTTTGCTAACATGAGAAATTCGCTAGTTATGGATTCAATATGATTTCGTTTCTCCCACTCAAATTCAGGTTCATATTTAAATGAAACATCTATATTGGGAGGGTTTACTGGCGTAATATAACAACCTTTTACTTCAATACACTTTAATTTTGCTTTCCATAGAAGTCGGAAACTTTGTTTCTCTTCAGTTGTTAATACACAATGCTTTTCTAATGCCTCAATAAGAGTTTCTTTTGTCCACATTAGTACCAGCACCCCCTAGTGTCATAGTGAAACCAATCGGTATCACCTTTCCAGAAAACATGAAGACAGTTTTCCTGTTGAACCCACTTAACCTCTTTTAGTTGCTCCGGTAGATATTTCATTCTTGCTTCGTTACCCATCATTTTTAGGTGAGAGTTATACACTCTTCGAAATAATTGTTTCTGCTCTAGTGTTAACTTTGAAAAGCCTTTAACATGGTTAAAAGTAACTGGTATCATAGTTAAGCCCCTTTCGTTTTTTAGTAAGTACAGTGAAAATCCTTCCATCCCTCATTTCAACTTTCCGATGGTAATCTTTTAAGAATGATGGTTTTTCTTTTTGTGGTTTCCCCCATGCACCAGCTGCGTTTAATAATTCGTTTAATCCATGAGGAACCGGAACTTCAAATTCACCTATTTGCATACGAGTTATGGTTATTTGAGGAATGACTTGCTTCTCCATCTGACACCTCTTTAAATTAAATTTCCTAAATTTGCATAAACTAAGAAGTGCTATGCAGTAGACGCATTATTCTTTTCTCTTTGTAAGTTTGATGCAACATCACTCTGAAAAAAAATATCTCTTGGGTCCTTATTAAAGAATGCTGAAACTTTTAAAAGTAAATCTGCAGAAGGTGGTCTTCCCTTTTCAAGTTCAACTATAGTTTGTCTGGAAACACCTAGTTCGTTAGCTAGTTGCTCTTGTGTAAGGTCAAAACCTTCACTACGTCTCAAGTACTTAACTCTGTTTGTTAACAATTATGTCACCCCCCTTAGGTCGTTGTATCAACCTTACACTTCACATTGTAATATCAATCTTACAAGCTGTCAAGTAAAAACAACATTAAAAATAATGATTTTTTCGTAAGCTATACTTTACAATGTGTTATATAGAGCGTACAAAGTGGGAGAGGAAGCATTATGGGGAATGAATTAGGAAAATTTTTAGAAGAATTAAGAGGGAAGTTAAGTTTAAGGGAAGCTGCCAATAAGAGCAGTTTAAGTCACACTTATATTCGCGATTTAGAATTGGGCATTAATAGAAAAACTCAAGCACCTATTCGTCCTTCAGCTGACACCTTAATACAATTAGCAAACGCTTATAACTGTAACAGTAATGAATTGTTAAAAAGAGCTGGGTATATTGTTGAAGAAGAAAAAAGTAATTACGGAGAAGATCTTCCAGCATTGAACGAAAGGGATGAGCGGGACATCCAAAAGAAGCTTGAAGAAATGATTAATAGTTTAAGTTCTAAAGATGGATTCGCTGCATTTGATGGGAATGGAACGGATGATTTAGACGAAGAAGATCGTGAAATTTTAATAGCATCCTTAGAAAATTCGTTAAGATTAGCTAAACGAATGGCAAAACAGAAATTCACCCCTAAAAAATATAGAAAATAGGAGTGCTTTGATTGGAGTTAATTAAAAGAAAGGTCGAACTTCTAGTAAGTAAATATGATACGAATTGTCCTTTTAAATTAGCAAAATTATTAGGAATTAAAGTGGAATTTGAATATCTGGGGAAAATTTTAGGTTACTATAATAAAAATTTTAGGTGTCAGCTAATACATTTAAACGAAAATACTGAGGAGCATAAACAGTTTTTTGTCTGTAGTCACGAGTTAGGTCATGCTATCTTACATCCAGATGAAAATACACCTTTTCTTAAAAAGCACACATTATTCTCCACTAGTAAGATTGAAACAGAAGCAAATAACTTTGCTCTAGAATTAATTTTTTCCAAAAACGATTGTATAACAATTGAAGATGCGATAAATAAATACGGGGTACCTAAGCAACTTGCATTATTAAAAAGCTTAGGCCGTTAATTTTTTACCATTAAATAGAACAAACATTCCCATTTAAAGGAGATTTATTTCCATGAAAGCAGCTCTTTACATCCGGGTCTCAACACAAGAGCAAGTTGAAAATTATAGTATAGAAACTCAAAAAGAACGTCTAGAAGCTTTTTGCAAGTCAAAAGGTTGGGATGTTTACGACGTTTATATAGATGGTGGTTTTAGTGGGTCCACAATAGATAGACCGGCACTTCAGAGTATGTTGAACGATCTAAAGAATATCGATGCGGTTGCGGTATACAAGTTAGATAGGCTGTCACGTTCTCAACGAGATACTCTTACACTAATCGAGGAATACTTCTTGAAGAATAACGTTGACTTTGTATCAATTACAGAAACGTTAGACACATCTACACCATTTGGGAAAGCAATGATTGGTATTCTTTCAGTATTTGCCCAGCTAGAACGTGAAACAATTGCTGAACGTATGCGCATGGGACATATTAAGCGCGCTGAAGAAGGTTTCAGAGGTATGGGAGGTAATCATGATCCTGCCGGCTATTCTCGTGTTGATGGAGAGCTGGTGATCAAAGAAGATGAGGCTGAACATATTAGAATGACATATGATCTTTACGAACAAACTCAATCTATTACTAAAGTACAAGCTAGGTTAAAGGATCTAGGCTTTTCTGTTTGGCGGTTCAGAAGGTACAGAGATATATTAGCAAACAAACTTTATATAGGAGAAGTTAGTTTTGCTGGCGAGTATTATCAAGGACGTCATACACCCATAATAGATAAAGAACAATTTGAAAGAGTCCAAATACTATTATCTCGTCATAAAGGACCTAACTCGTATAAAGCCAAGGAAAGCTTGTTAACTGGACTTATAACGTGTTCAATTTGTGGGGAGTCATATGTAACTTACCAAACAAAAGACAAGCTTAAAAACGGAAAATCAACTGTTTACCGCTATTACATGTGTAGAGCCAGACGTTTTCCATCAGAGTATGACAGCAAGTGTACAAATAAGACATGGAATTATGCTAAATTGGAGCAAGTGATTATTTCTGAGTTTAACTCATTTCTTCTGGAAATGGATGTGGAAAATAAGGAAGTAGATAAAATCAATTATGATCTCCAAATAAAAAAGATAGACGAAAAAATAGAACGGACTCTTAATTTGTATGTAGATGGTCAGTTTGATAAAGAATTACTGAATAAACAAATGGGTAAACTAAATATGGAGAAACAATCCCTTCAAGCACAGAAACTTCATCAAGATGAACGTTCCAATTTAAAAATAAGTAAAGATCAACTCGAACAATATGCAGTTGCTCTCCTCGCAAGTGACTTTTCAACAAAACATTCAATAATTCATAAACTAATTAAACACATATATGTAGATGGAGATAACATTGAAATCGAGTGGAACTTTTAATCTATAAATCTATGTATTCATTGTCGGCTATTCAGACGGCCCATATTAATAACTTTGATTTGGATTTGGAGAAGAGGGGAGACTCTTCTGAAACTGAATGACTAGGAGGTGTTATGAGTTCTTTTACCGAGGTGAAAATATTGTGGAACTGTTGTTTAAGTGATAATTGTTCCATTTTACTGGCAGGTAGTGTGGTCCCACCAGAAGTTAATACAATTTGATCACTTTCTCGTACCGCTGTCACAATCTTTTCAGAGGCCACTTGTTGACCACCCGATAATGTTCCTTGCCACTGTAAGCACCGACTTCTTTTTTCGTATTGAATGGCAGGACCTGTCCAGGAAAGTAATGGTGAACATTGTGATACTTTCCCCATCGTAATGCAATGACGACAATAGACGCACTCTTCATCGCACCTGGAGCAGTGGTGGCTTGCAAACAAATGTCTTTTATTATTTCCGCAGCGCTTGCAGAAATATGTTCCGTCTTTTTCAACAATGCCTTTATGGTAGGAAACAAAACCGTTTTGATAATGCTCATGGATTTCTTCTATCGGGGCCGAGATTTCTTGAAGTAGGAGCTTGCGGCCATTGAGGAATTGTTGAAGCTGTTTAGAAAATTCATAATTGGGATTAAGTGGCGGAGTTTCGAAGTCAGGCAGTTTACTTATGGCTGTGGGGGGCGTTTCTGATTGCAGCAAGGGTTGTGGGGCAACATAACATGCCTCACCAGCAAGATAAGAGACAAATTTCATAGATAGATGCACCTCTCTTAAAATGTAGAATTCAGAATGTAGAATGTAAAATTGTTGAAAGATACGCTCTGAAGTTAAACCTGTAACATACTACATCTCATTTTTACCACCAATATCAACTAACTGCAACCATAAAAAAGAATGCAAAATGATAGAAAGGCGCTTCGAAGCCACCTCCCACACATTCTACATTCTACATTCTTAATTACCCTTTATACCAACCAATTCCAATACTTCCTTCGCCTAAATGTGTCCCGATTACTGGGCCGAAGTAGCTAATCAT
Organism: Anaerobacillus isosaccharinicus; assembly: GCF_001866075.3. Lineage (GTDB taxonomy): Bacteria > Bacillota > Bacilli > Bacillales > Anaerobacillaceae > Anaerobacillus > Anaerobacillus isosaccharinicus. The sequence continues at coordinate 1,072,492 of NZ_CP063356.1, forward strand.
GATGTTGGCATGGGGATATTGTGAGCTTAGTTGCTCGCTAATTTTTTTAGCTTCTTCTTCGCAGTTACCGTGGATCACTACAACTTGAATTGGTTCGCCTGTACTCGCGTCTTCGTCAAGTAAACCGTAAATGCGGTTAAGTGCTTTTTTCGCTGTACGAACTTTTTCGAAAGGAACGATTTTTCCTTCTTCAAAGTGAAGGACAGGTTTAATCTGCAGAAGGCTTCCTACAATCAATTGGGCACCATTTAGTCGACCGCCACGATGAAGGTGACTTAAGTCGTCTGCCATGAAATAAGCACGCATCTTGCCTTTCATTTCGGTTAATCGGCTGATGATCTCATCAGAAGTCTTACCTTCGTTGGCGAGCTTTGCTGCTTCTAGGACGTAAAAACCTTGTGGCATACAGCTGACTTCTGTATCAAAGGGAATAACTTCTATTCCCTCAACCATGCTGCCCGCAGCTACGGCCGATTGATACGTGCCACTAATACCACTTGAAAGGTGAATTGAGATGACTTGGTCGTAATCCTTCGCTAAGCGCTCGAACTCTGTCGCAAATAAACCGATCGCTGGCTGTGATGTTTTCGGTAATTCAGTCTCCTTCTTCATCATTTCGTAAAAATCAGAAGTAGTTACTTCAGTTTCTTCTTTATATGTTTCATTGCCAAAAATAACGTTCAACGGAACCATCGTAATGCCAAGTTCATCTCTCAGTTGTTTTGGTAGATAAGCTGTACTATCGGTAACGATCGCAATCTTGCTCATGTTTATATCCTCACTTTTAAAAACTATATTTTGAAAATTAGTTGTTTACTGAAAAAACATTCTTCGTCCAAACGTATCAAAAGCCTGTACATCATTGTACAAGCTATTCATACTAAATTATTCACTTTTATATTACCAATAACCTGACAAGCCTGTCCATTATTATCAGAATACAAATACAGGCAGGAAACGACAACTTTTATAATGTAGAATGTAAAATTCAGAATGTAGTTGTTTGTAAAGCTTCGCAGCATACTCCCAACCATTCTACATTTTACATTTTAAACTCTACATTTAATTAACCATAACCCAGCCGTTCTTTATTCCTTCGACAACTGCTTGAGTGCGGTCGTTTACATTCATTTTTTGTAAAATGTTACTTACATGATTTTTTACTGTTTTTTCGCTAATGAATAGTGCTTCGCCGATTGAGCGATTGCTCTTTCCATCAGTCATTAGTTGAAGAACTTCGCATTCGCGACGTGTTAAAATATGTAACGGACGACGATATTCTACTTCTCTAAAACCGATCGCCGTATCAGATGATGGATCAGCTGCTAAACGGCGATATTCATTAATTAAGTTATGGGTTACCTTCGGGTGAATGTACGCTCCACCTTCAGCAACTACGCGTACGGCTTGTATTAAAGAATCAGCATCCATTTCTTTTAATAAATAACCTGAAGCCCCTGTTTTTAAAACATGTGTTACATAGGTCTCGTCATCGTGGATTGATAAAATTAAAACTTTCACGTCTGGATTAGCTTCAATAAGCTGACGAGTTGCTTCAACACCATTCACTTTTGGCATATTAATATCCATTAAAATAACATCAGGATTGTGGGTTTCAACGAGCTGCATTGCCACTGAACCGTCATCGCCTTCTGCAACAACTTCAAAGTTATTTTCCATCGCTAAAATTCGCTTTACACCTTCGCGAAAAAGCTGATGATCATCGATAATGACAATCTTGATAATTTTTTCTTGGTGATCGTACATAGTATTTCCTCCTCTGATTTTTTACTTATGTATTGGAATGACTAGCATAATAAGTGTGCCTTTATTGACTTTGGAGTCAATCGTTAATTCACCTTTTAGCATATTTACTCGTTCTTTCATGCCTAGTAATCCGAAGGCACCTTCTTTTTTCTCACTTTGATCAAAACCAGCACCATCATCTTTAATGACAACTACGACTTTAGTCGCTTTTATTTCCATTTTTACCTGAACCTCTTTTGGTTTTGCATGCTTATAGGCATTTTGGACGGCTTCTTGAACGAAACGAAAAATGGCAATTTCTAAAATAGCAGGAAGTCGCTCTTCTTTACCTAAATTTCGAAACGATACGGTTATGCCGGTATGCTCTTGAAAATTTTTCAAGTACTTAGCTAATGTCGGGATTACACCTAAGTCATCTAGTGCCATTGGACGTAAATCGTAAATAATCCGTCTTACTTCCGATAATGAATTTTTTACCATCACTCTTAAATCACGTATTTCCTTTAACGCATCTTCAATGCCATTTTCACGATAAATTCGCTCGACAAGCTCTGAACGGAGTAGTACGTTTGCCATCATTTGCGCCGGGCCATCGTGGATCTCCCTTGAAACACGCTTTCTCTCTTCTTCTTGTGCCTCAATGATTTTCAGTCCAAACTCCTGCATTTCTTTTGCATCTTTAATTAGTTCACTCACCTGTTGCAGGTCACTTGTTAAATAATTTAAGACAACAGAAATTTGTCCAACTAACTTTTCCGCTTTTTTTATCGTATCTTGAAGCCCAATCAGTCTTCGTTCAAGTGTGTCACGATGCTCTCGTAGCTGCGTTTCTTCTTGGCGATACAAGGCTAGCTTCACTTGAAAATCGTTCGCCATCTCATAAGCGTTACGAACTTCTTCATCAGTATATTTATCAAAATTTTTACTAACCTCTGATAAGCGATTACGGGCAAAGCGAGCTTGCCTTTCCAAACGATCGGATTCCTCAATAACTGTAGCAACCTTCATTTGGACTCGAGCCAATTCAACCTGAAGCTGCGAATAGTCGTTTCTCGATTGTTCCGTAATATCAAAAACCTGCTCTTTGCTTTGACTAACAGTCTCGAGCATTTTATCTAGAATATCATCTAACATTGTTTTTTTCGACATATTAGTCCCTCACTTTAAATGTACAGAACTATACTCCTAGAAAATAGAAGCTATTTACCCAATATTTACATAGGTAAACTTTACTATAAGACCATTTTATATTTATATTATTCGGATATTTATTTGTAGAAAGCAAGAAGTATAAATTGGTAAATATATACTTAGACTAGTAGTAGTATGCGGCCAGACTCAATTTTTGGAAGCTTCCTACTACTCTAGTCTTTATTCTAACATACATATACCTATCTCATGTTAATTTAATAGGATTTATAAATGATTGTTCTATAACAATTATGTTACAATTATTAGTACGATTTTGGTTTGTAGAGTTTCCATTGGGTGTCAACCCTGGTTGTTAGGGGGTCGGTTAGGGGGTCAGACCCCTCAAATGGACATTTTATCGTTATTTTCCTTCTGAGGTGGACAGTTTTTTAGTTTGAAACAGTATTTTACTTCGTGTTAGATTGGGATCGGACACCAGATCCGTTATTTGGGTAAAAATTGTATGATTTGAGATGTTAACGGACCTGAGATCCGCTATATCCCCAAAATCGGGGTAAAATCTGCTTTTTCTATAACGATAGCGGAACTGATGGATGTTGAATAAAAAGTGGACACTCCTTTAACGAACATCATAACTGGGTATGATGTAAAAATAAGGAGGGGTTCCTAATGGGTGAACATCGTCAAACGTATAATGAAGAGTTTAAGCGTCAAACGGTCAAATTTGCACAAGAACAAAAGCAGAAGAAAACAATGAGAGACATCGCACAAGAGTTAGATGTGCCACTAAGTTGTCTCCACCAATGGATGACTCAATTTCGCGAATTCGAGAACGAGCCAGTGGCAAGTGAAGATCGTGTTCGAAAGTTGGAACAAGAGCTACGTGATCTAGAGCGTCAGCTAAAAGTAAAGGATCGTAAACTAGCTGATACAGAAGAAGAATTGGCTATTGTAAAAAAGGCGGTGCACATCTTCAGCAGACCAAGGCCATGAGGTTTATATTCATTGAGAAACATAGCTCTGAATTCTCAGTGACGAAGATGTGTGAGGTCCTAGAAGTATCTCGGAGCGGTTTTTTCAAGTGGAGAAATCATCGACCTAGTCAGCAGGAACTTCGTAAAAAAGAAATTCAAGAACGTATTACGTATCATTTCTATGATAATTACGAACGTTACGGTAGCCCTAAAATCACCCAGTTGTTATGGCGAGAAAAGTTCACCATTAGTGAACGTACCGTTGGTATTTACATGAAAGATCTTGGTTTACGCTCTTGTGTCTCAAAGAAGTTTAAAGTAAAGACAACAGATTCCAACCATACCAATCCAATCGCGCCGAATATATTGAACCAGGACTTTACTGTATCAACACCGAACAAGGTTTGGGTCACAGATATCACCTACATCCCGTGTCGTGAAGGAAAGCTATATTTGGCAGCGATCCTTGACCTTTGTACTCGAGAAATTGTCGGTTGGCGACTAAAAAGTTACATGGACAATGATCTTGTGTTAGAAGCAATAGACAGTGCATACAAACTGAAACAACCAGGAAAAGGCTTAATCCACCATTCTGATCGTGGAGCACAATATACATCCAAGGATTATCGAGGGAAACTAGAAGAATACACGATGATAGCCAGTATGAGTCGAACTGGAAACTGTTATGACAACGCTTGTGCAGAGTCTTTTTTTAGCCTTTTAAAGAAAGAGTTGATCCAAGGGAGAAGGTTTCAAACCAAGGAACAAGCCTACAATGCCATCTATGAATATATAGAATTTTTCTATAATCGCAAAAGAATTCATAGTTCCATTGGATATATGACACCATTTCAATATGCAAAGAAGTTTACAGAACTTTCAACTAAATTAAAGGCCTAACATTTAGGCAAATTGTCCCCTTCTTCACCTAACTACAGGTTAGATGATTGAGTGGATGTGTCAAGTGGTTTGGGCTTGATGCATGCGCTCAATCATCTATACTCCCAAAGGTGAAGAAGAGGTGATTATTCTTATTGGTGTTCGTTAATAAGGTGTCTACTTTCTTGACATAGGTCCATGATGTCCGATAAATTTCGAAAATGACAAAAAACCTTAAAATAACGGAACTGATGTCCCCTACGACAAATACAAATACAAATACAAATACAAATACAACTACAAATACAAATTACAACGACAACCAATCAGACGATCAAACAATCTAGAAGAATAAACAACCAACTACGCCAAAGGAAGTGTTATGAATGCTAGCATCATATTTTACGGTTAAAGGATATGGGGAGCATGAGATTGTCATTCAGAAGTCACGGTTCATTGCTTACATAGACCGGGTCACGACTGAAGCCGATGCTCAAGCCTTCATTGAAAAAATAAAGAAGAAACATTGGGATGCAGCTCACAACTGCTCGGCTTATCTCATCGGCGAAAAAGATCATATCCAAAAAGCCAACGATGACGGTGAACCGAGCGGAACCGCTGGCGTACCGATGCTTGAAGTATTAAAAAAACGAGGCCTAAAAGATACAGTCGTTGTGGTAACTCGTTATTTCGGTGGCATTAAGCTTGGTGCTGGCGGGCTAATCCGGGCATACGGAAGTTCGACGAGCGAAGGCTTGAACGCCACTGGGATCGTCGAGCGAAAGCTAATGCAAATCTTTCATACTAAAGTTGACTATACATGGCTTGGAAAGCTAGAAAATGAACTTCACTCTTCGCGCTATTTAATAAAGGAAATTAACTATTTAGATCATGTTGAAATTCAAACCTACGTGGCCAGCGCCGAAGTGGATCAGTTTATTACCTGGATGACCGACATGACAAATGGCCAGGCAGAGATTGACAAGGGTGAGCAAGAGTATTTGGAGGAAGATGTATAGGCATGGCCACTCTAATTGAACTATAAAGGGAGAAAAATTCAAATATAAGTTTGCAAAAACGCTGAAACATCAGCGTTTTTTTATTTTTATAGTCCATTTACTTGGAAAGTGACGCTTTTTTAATGTTTGTACAGTAACCAGAGGCATTAATTTTTGATACAAAATTAATATATTAGCCAAAATCGAGACTTTATTAGCGAAAAAATACATTTATTAGCCAAATGTAAATTTTATTAGCCAAAACGGCTACTTTATTAGCCAAACCAGCTAAATTATTAGCCACCACAATTACATTAATCAAAAAATACATTTACACATCGCCTCCCACCATATAAAATAGGTAAGATGTTCAAAAATGTAACTTTTATTCTATGAATATCGTCTAATTATGTCGACTAGTATTTTAAATTAAAGGGGTGTTACTAAAATGGCTCTAACAAGAAATCAAATAAAGAAAGAAAAGCGCAGAAAAAGTGGCTTATATAAATTTTTCAAAACGATCAGTTTACTTATCATTACATTATTAGTTATAGGTGGTGCGGCATTCGGATACCTAGTAATAAAGGCTGCTGATGTCACTTCAAGTGCGCAACAGGACTTAGAGCGTGGTGACCGTTCAGAAAAAAGAGATATGGCAGTCAACCCTAGTAGAGATAGCATATCAGTACTATTTTTAGGGGTAGATGATCGGACCGAAAGTCTGCGCGGTAGAACGGATGCAATGATTTTAGCTACATTTAATAAGGATGATCACACAATTAAAATGGTCAGTATCCCACGTGACTCTCGAGTTGAAATTGCAGGTCGTAATAAGATGGATAAAATCAATCACGCCCACGCATTTGGTGGTGTTGATACAGCAATTTCAACAGTAGAGAGTTTATTTGATATACCTGTGGACTATTTTGTTAAACTAAACTTTGACGCTTTTATGGAAATTATTAATGAGCTTGGTGGCGTTGAATTAGATGTAAAATTTTCTTTTACAGAGATGGATAGTAACGATAAAAAAGGCGCGATAAAAATTAACAAAGGTCTTCAAACTTTAAATGGTGAAGAAGCACTTGCGTATGTGAGAATGAGAAAAGCTGATCCAAGGGGCGATCTTGGTCGTGGCGAACGCCAGCAGGAAGTTATAAAGGCGATTATTGAAAAGACTGCTTCAATGTCTTCGATTACTAAATATGATAACTTACTAGACAGCATTGAAAAGCATCTAGCAATGAATTTCACATTCCAAAATATCGTTTCATTGCATAAATACGGTAGATCCATTAATAATATTGAAACAATGCAGTTAGACGGTGAAAATAGCACCATAAGTGGTGTATATTACTATAAATTAAAAGAAGAGTCTATTAAAGAAATATCAACTACTCTAAAAAATCACTTAGGCATAAACTAGCAAAGTAAATGGGCTGACAAAGGAACAAACCTTTTTGTCAGCCCTTTTTCTATATTTTTCAAAACACCTTCCATAAAATAACTTTTTTTCTATTAACCTATTACATGTTATACTGTATATTGAGAAATTATAAACAATCGCTAATTATTGTTACCTTTTTTATTTTTAAGGAGAGAAAATGCATGCTTACCTATATAAAAAAAATCATAGGCACAGACCAAGATCGTAAAATTAAAAAATATTCAAAAATAGTAGAAAAAATTAATAAGCTAGAGCCAGAATTTGAAAAACTTTCAGATGAGCAACTCATTTCAAAAACCAATTACCTTAAAGAAGAACTTGCAAATGGTAAATCATTAGAAGATATAAAAGTAGAAGCCTTTGCTGTTGTCCGTGAAGCATCTAAACGAGTTTTAGGAATGCGACATTATGACGTTCAGCTAATAGGTGGGTTAGTTTTATTAGAAGGAAACATATCTGAAATGGCTACAGGTGAAGGAAAAACTTTAGTCGCTTCCCTTCCAAGTTACTTGCGCGCTTTAGAAGGAAAAGGTGTCCATGTTATTACAGTTAATGACTATCTTGCTCGTCGAGACAGAGAAATCATTGGTCAAATCCATGAATTCCTTGGATTGAAGGTTGGATTAAACTTACCTGGCTTGGGAACAACTGAAAAGCAAGAAGCTTACAATGCCGATATTACATATGGTGTTGGGACTGAATTTGGGTTCGATTATTTAAGAGACAACATGGTTTATGACGAACGTCAAAAAGTCCAGCGCACATACCACTATGCGATTATTGATGAAATTGATAGCGTCTTAATTGACGAAGCAAAGACACCATTAATCATTGCTGGTAAAACAACTGTCAGCCCTGACCTTTATTATATTTGTGCAAAACTAACAAAACGCTTCAAAGTTGATGTTGACTACATCTATGATGCTGAGCTAAAAAGCGTTAACTTTACCGACGATGGCATTACAAAAGTAGAGCGAGCCTTTGGTATCGATAACTTATATGACCTTGACCATCAGACGTTATATCACTTTACACTTCAAGCGCTACGTGCTCGTGTTATGTTCCAAAAGGATGTTGAGTATATCGTAAGTGAAGGTGAAATTAAGCTTGTTGATATGTTTACCGGACGCATTATGGATGGAAGAAGCTATAGTGATGGCTTACATCAGGCGATTGAAGCGAAAGAAGGCTTAGTCATCACAGAAGAAAATAAGACTCAAGCCCTTGTTACAATTCAAAACTACTTTAGAATGTATCCGATTTTATCAGGAATGACAGGTACAGCAAAAACAGAGGAAAAAGAATTTCAAATGCTTTATAGCATGGATGTTATTCAAATCCCTACGAATAAACAAAGAATAAGAGTAGACTTAGAAGATCAAGTATATCAAACGAAGGAACAAAAATATCAAGCCGTTGCTCTAAAAGTCAAGGAATTACATGAAAAAGGACAACCAGTTCTTGTTGGAACAACATCGATCATTCAATCAGAAACTGTAGCAAACTATATTGATGAACTTCAACTTCCATACGAGCTTTTAAATGCAAAAAGTGTAGAGAAAGAAGTTCAATTAATTTCCCTTGCTGGTCAAAAAGGACAAATTACCATTGCTACAAATATGGCTGGTCGAGGAACTGACATTATGTTAGGTGATGGTGCCGAGGAGCTAGGTGGACTTTTCGTACTTGGAACAGAACGTCATGAAAGTCGTAGAATTGACAATCAGCTAAAAGGTCGTTCAGGTAGACAAGGAGATCCTGGAACTACTCAATTCTTTATTTGCTTAGAAGATGAAATGATGCAACGCTTCGCTAGAGAAGACGTTAATGAGTGGAAAAAAGTTTTAAAAGCGGATGATACTGGTTTAGTATTAAATAAAGAAATCCACGAGTTTATTGATAAAGTTCAGCATATATGTGAGAGCGGGAACTATTCAGCACGTGAGTATACTTTAAAGTTAGATGATATTGTTAACGAACAGCGAAATACGATTTATAGATTAAGAAATAAGGCCATTAACGATGATAATTCAATTACCCTTGTTCTACCTTTAGTTAAATCAGCTACTCAAAACCTCGTTGCAAAGTATTGTCCTGAGGAGCAGCTAACTGAAGAATGGAATATATCTGAGTTGAAAGTTCAGTTAAAGCATGTACTTTATACTGAAGTAGACCTATTTTCTACTAAAATTTCAGAGTTAGAAGAAGTTGAAAAAGAAGTAGCAGATGTTCTTAATTCGTATATTACCCTTATCGAGGAGAATTCTGAAATTCAAGAATTTCAACTCAAGTGCAAACAGTTCCTACTAATGGCGTTAGATTTCCATTGGTTACAGCATATTGAAGAGATGACACGTTTAAAAGAAGGTATCGGTTTGAGAAGCTATCAACAAGAAGACCCGATGCGTGTCTACGAGCGTGAAGGATTCGAATTATTTACAAAAATGTATCAAAACATTGAACGCGACACTAGCATTCAACTTGCTAGAATTATAAAACACAACCAAAACGAAGTGTAAGTTTGAGAGGAGTAACGATAATGAAGCATTTTTTCAAGAAAAAAGACGATACACCACAACTACAAGGTGAAGAAAGTGCTGTATCTTCAAACGACCTTATTAATGAAACTGGAGCAGAAGTCGATGAAACAGAAGTAACTACCCAACTTTCTCTTCATCCTTCTTGGAACTTACAAAAACAAGATCTTTATGTATACCAATTTCTAAATGAAGAATGTCCACCTCTATTACCAAATCAACTATCTTTATATGGAATAAGTCTTATTAAGGAAGATGGTTTCCGCGTTAGTGCTTTTATCCGTAATAGTTTAGACAAAGCAATCAAACTAGAAGAAACAACATTAGTTTTACTAGATTCACAAGGACAAGTCCTAGGGAGAAAAGCTTTCAACTTAAGCGAAGTTGGTGAAATTCCAGCAAAAAGCAGTCGCCCATGGCATTTCCTTTTTACTAGTAAGGATCTCTTCTCACAAGATGAGCCTGCAGAAGGTTGGAAACTTGCTTTTCAATTAAAACCTTCTTCTCGAAAGCATGAATTAGAACTAGCAGATAGTTGGAAAAATTCGTTAGCTGAAGATGATAAGAAGAAGCTAGAGGAAATGGTTAACAACCTTACACCACCAAAAGAAGGCGAAGTTAACTTTTTAGGACTCCAAGCAAAACGCGCGGAAACTGGTGATCTTCACGTAACGATGTTAATTAGAAATGGTAGTGAAAAAGATATCAACTTAGAGCAGCTTCCATTAATCATCGAGGACGCCAATGGCGATGTCGTTGCTAAAGGCGGATTTAAATTAGAGGAGTTTAAGGTTAAAGCAAACACAAGTAAGCCATGGACATTCATTTTCCCATCCACTCTAGTATTGAAAGAAGATATGGATTTGAGTAGATGGAAGGCTTATCCACCAAAAACCAATTAGTTTCTCAAGGTCGACTTAATTGTCGGCCTATTTCATTTTTAAAACAAAAAAAACCTATCCATAGAATGGATAGGAACAAACTAGAAGGCTATCAACCAAGCTTACTAATTTATCATTTCAGTACATAATTAAGGTAGTTTGTTTTTATATTTCTATTTTACCATCTTTACCCTCTGCAACCAACATTTTTCTTAAAAATAGTAAAAAATTTATATATTCTCACATCTTCTTTAAGAAACAACATGACTGACATTGTATCAGCCATGTTGTTTGCTTTTACTACTACTTAAAGTTAACTGTTAATTCGTATGGAGAAACACTTCCACCACCGAAAAAGTCTTTTACTCCAATATAGTAACTGCCTTTTTCCAAAGTAAGTTCGATAAATTCTGAATCTCCCTTACCATAGTAATCTACTGATTTGATTAGCTTCTTTTTGGCATCATAAATTGCTAAAACACCATCAATATCCTTAGGAATAGCTAACTCAATCGTAGTTTTACTCGTTTTTACTACATCAAGATTATACATTTTTTCTTTATGGTTTGTTTCAAAGTAACCCTTTGTTGAAAGTTTATTTTTTGTAACTTCCTTAAGTGGAGTAACCGCTCCTGCTTTTGGTGCAGGTTTAATCGCTAATTCATAAGGTGTTAATGAAGCACCACTACCGTAGTAATAGTAATTCATGACCGCAACGAAATACTTCTTTCCTGCCTTAGCATTGAACGATCCTGTTACATCTTCTTGGTAACCATAGAAATAAATTGCGTTTCTCATTTCTTCATCACTTAACTCGCCATCTCCATCAATATCTTCCATAATTAACACAGCTGGCATAATCGGCTTAAACAAATCTTCAGGTAAACCATTTCGTTCCTTCTCACTGACGATTGGAGCTTGAAGAGTTAAGCCAAACAATTGATCTTTATCTGATTCAAAGTAGAAGTAGTCTACTTCGTTACCCATCGCAAAGTTCCCTTTAACCGTTTTATTGTCAGGAAGCACTACTGCTTCTTCTGGTTTATGGTTAGGAGCATACTTATCTTGAGGGTTTTCAAGGATTAATTTAGAGCTAACACTGTACTCATCCAAAGACGGTCCATAATAAAAATTTTGTAACATAACAATATATGTCTGATCTTTTTCTAATCCTACAAATAAATTATTATTTGATTTAAAGCCACCGTAATAATAATCATATGGGTCATTATAGGCAACATGATAAAGCATTTCTTCTTTTTCGTCATATCTTAAAACAGTCGCCATTGGCATCATCGTCTCAGTTTTGTTAAAAGAGAACTGGTAAATACCATTATAATCAGGCTGTACTTTAAAAAGGTCAATATCACCATAGATTTGGAAATAACCTTTAGCCTCTGTCCCTAATTCATAACTTGGAGCAGCTTCAAGAACCTTTTGTACCATTTCCTTTTCATAGAAATAGTAACTGTAGTAATAATCTTGTTGGAACTCACTAGGAGTTTTAGTTAATCTATCTCGCTTAAATTCTTCAATTACTTCCTCATACGTCTCTTCATAGTAGTACATATCATACATATTCATTGGGAAGCCATCTTCATCAGGTGGTAATTGCTCACCTCTAATGCGAATATGATATGGAATGTGCGAATTCGGATAAACCATATCTTGCTCCTGAAAACCATAATAATCGAAATACATGAAAGGACTATAGTAGTAATAATCCATTGCATTTGTTACTTCTAAAACATATTCCACTCCAGGGTATGCTTCAAATACAAGTGTTTCTCCTTCTCCGACACCATTATTATTAGATCTCTCCATTGGCCAAGGTCCCATGAAATCATTATCATAGTAGCTTTTACCTAACATATCAGGTGGAACCATTCTGAACTCTTCGCCACGGTATACATTTAACATGATGTTTACTCCAGGAACACCTATAACATTAATTTCTAAAATTTGTTGCTCATCTACTGAAAAAGTGAAATAGTCATAATCAGCACCATTATTTTTTTCTGCTGTTTTTTCTTCTTTTTGTTCAGCTTTGTTTGCAGCTTCTACTACTTCTTCTGTATCGAAATCCTCGTCCGTCTCTATTGGTTTAGCAGTTAAATAGAATGGACCATCCTTTTGCCAGAAAGAAGAGTAAGGAATTGACTCAATATGGAAAGGGATAGCACCAGTTATGCCATCATCTTTCCAATCATCAGCAATCTGCAAGTGAAGTGTATAGCGAGAGGCACCTTCCTTGCTGTATTTTCCAAACGCATCTTTGACACCAATAAGAAGTGTTCCGTCTTCCTCAGCATTATATAAATAAGCTTCAATCTTTCCTTCTTGAACATCATTTACTTTTACGTTATTGACGACTTCTGAATTTTCGCCAAGATGTTTAATGACCATTTCATAGTCATAAAGCTTGGCACCTTCAAGGGTTAATTGAACTTTTTGTCCTGCTTCTACAGGGATTTTGTACCAATTGATTTGAGAAGGAAGCTTGATATGACCTTCTGCAATGCCTTCGTTATTCGCAATAAAAGGCTCAATTGCACCTTTAACTAGGTCATCAGATGCTGTGTTAAACTTCGGAAGCTTTTTCACATCATATTGAAGTGCAGCAACAGGATCTACTAACCCAAAACCGAACTCCATGTTATAACCTGGTGTGCCAATATCTTTAGCTGTTTGTTGAAGAATATATTTAACTTGTAAAGGTGTTAAATTAGGGTGTTTTGATAAAAGTAGTGACGCCACGCCTGCTACTATAGGGGCAGACATTGAAGTTCCACTTAACTCCATAAATGTTGAATGTTTATCAACGTCAAAAAATGGAGCATAGATAGCCTCTCCTGGAGCAACGATATCAACACTCGGTCCATAGTTTGAGAATGTTGCTAGTTTCGTTTGATCATTAAGTGCTCCAACACTAATAACTCCTTCAAATGCTGCTGGATATCTAGAAGTTGAACTACCTTCATTCCCAGCTGAGGCAACGATTGTAATCCCAGCATCTAAAGCAATGTTAACAGCATCTTCTAAAATTTTTGATGGATAATATGAACCTAAACTCATATTGATAACTTGGGCGCCTTGGTTCACTGCATATAAAATACCTTCTGCGACAATGTAATCGCTAGAACCCCAACCTCGATTAAATACATCGATAGGAAGAATTTTTGCATTCGGGTTAATTCCATAACCACCAATTCCATTGTTCGCCTCAGCGGCGATAATTCCTGCAACATGCGTTCCATGAACATCTGCTAATGGTCTCTTCATTGGATCTGCAACGTTATACGGGGTAAGAACCTGATTTTTTAACTCAGGATGTTTTAGATCCATCCCTGTATCAATCACTGCGACAACAACTTCATGTTTTCCAGCTAAAGATAGCGCTTTTGCAGCATTGACCATATTTAAATGATACATATCTTTTGCTTTTGGATCATTAAAAGATGTAGAAAGTGTTTGCACTGGGACACTTGGCATTACTGAATCTACAGAGCCTAAATTACGATAATAATTAATGACATCCTCAATTTTTTTATTTCCTGTAATTGTAACAATGTCATAATTTAATGCGGCAACTCTCTTTTTTACAACTGCACCAGCCTGAGTATGTATTCTTGTAGAGATTGGCTGGTTGTACTTAATGACTAACGTGTCTTCACTTGGCTTCATTTTTGAATCCTGAGTGATTTGGCTAATTATAGCCTCATGTTGTTCTTCTGGTGTAATATTTAGTTGTTTTAGCAAATCTTCTTTTGTGATTGGAGAAGATTTCTCAACTACCGCAAACGCGGTACCGGTAGTAAAACTACTAAATAATAGTACAATTAGTAGAAAAATAGAAATACCTTTTTTCAAACGCATGAAACAACCTCCTTGGAAATGTTTTTTTTTACCAATAAAATTATCCTACACCATAAGACTAGATATTAATAGTATAAAAGGATAATTTTACTAAAATAATTCGAAACTACTATATAGACGTTTTAAAATAAGAAAGGTTTCATTAAATTGAATATTTAATAAAAAAAATCTGACTTAATTTTCCTTAAGTCAGATTTTTAATTTCTATTCAGTTATTACACTACTAAAGTAATCCACGATCCCGTGAAATAGTCCATTAGCAGCATCTTGATAATAATCGTCAGTTTTCATGTAATTAATGTCTTTATTGTTGGTCATAAAACCAAGCTCTACCAATGTACTTGGTGCTTTTGTATCTCTAATCACTTGAAAGTTGGCATGTTTAACTCCACGGTTAGCTAATTTCATGTGACTTAACAACTGGTCTTGTAGCTTCCTTGTTAATAGTTGACTAAAATCACTTGAGTTTGTTTTATTCCAATAAGATTCTACTCCATTAGCCGTATCAGTGGTAGCTGCATTAGCATGTACGCTTAAAAATAAGTCTAGTGCTTCTATAGAGTTAGCAAGCTCAGCGCGTTGGGCTAATGTGAGAAATGTATCGTCTGAACGCGTCATAATTACGGTAGCACCTTCAGCTTCTAATAAATCTTTCATTAACAGTGAAACTTTTAACACAACATCTGATTCCTTTAACTCCCCTACTACAGCACCTGGATCTTTACCACCATGACCAGGATCAATCATAATCACTTTATTTTTCAAAACATTTATTGAAGGTGTATCTAACAATTTAACAAAGCTTTTGTGAATATAACCCTTATTTCCTTGGTAAAGAATTTCGTGCCAATCTCCCTCTGTTTTCAAAATATTTACTACTGTACTTACCGTTAATTGTCCAACTTTTTCAGCAGTAGCATTGGCATTTTTTCTAACATTAAGAAAGCTAGCAGTTACTTCACCCTTTAAGTACTCCACCTGCTTTAATTTCTCTTCATTATTCTGGTCTTCACTTGGTTGTTCTTCTACAGGTGGTTCTACCGGTTGCCCTCCCTCTACTGGTGGTGCATCTTCTTCAGGAGGATTTGATATATCGACATCATCTTTCGGTTGTTCAACTGTCGCTAATATCTTAACAAAATCCTTTGCAACAAAACCATAATCGTTATTAAACTTAATTTTATACCAATTGTCGTCTTCTGTTAAAATGCGAATAATCGTACCGTTGTTTAAACGACCTAAAACTGCACTTTCAGTTGAAGCTTCTTGTCGAACTCGCAAACTAGGGTTTGCATCAATTTTCCCAGCGTAAATATGAGAAATACCAACAACCTCATGTTGCTCTTTAATTGCCTTTAGCATTTGATAGACTGCAACTGTTGTTTCGACACGAGTACCTTTTTCGTTTGGAAGAAATTTGTTTTCCTTTTGTGCATCCATGACCTGGTAATTGGTTAATCGTTTCACACTCTCCTGTGCAGACTTTCCAATGTCATTTTTATCGGCGAATGAAAGTGGCTGGAAAACTAGAAATTCACCTTTTAGCTGAATAGCACGATCTAGCATAATTGCCATCTCCGCTCTAGATACATGACGATCTGGATGGAATGAACCACTACCATCACCAACGATAATGCCAGCTGCAGCTGCTCGGCTTACTTCTTTATATAATGAGCTTGACTTGGGTACATCCTTAAAATTAGAATCAGCATCGGCTAAATTTAGTGCCCTTGATACCATGGCAGCAAACTGAGCTCTAGTCACTTCTAGATCTGGACGGAATGTGTTATCTGGAAAACCGTTAATAACCTTTTTACTTGTTAATTCGTAGACTTGTTTTTCAGCCCAATAACCCTCATTTAAATCTGAAAATACAATCCGATTTCCTTCGGCAAAGCTAGTATTCATATTGCTACTTAGCAGCACTGCGAATAAAAAGACCGCAACTAATCTCCTTATCAATTAATCATCTCCTTTCATCAATTAAATACAACGATGTCAATTAGCAAACTTCTACAACATTCTACAGAAATCCTTCATAAATTTTTAAAAAAATACAAAATAGGTACAAAAGTTACAGGAAATTGTATTTTTCACAAAAATTATTCAGAATTAATAGCGAAGATCACCAGTTTGCTAAATTTCATTAAAAAGTTAAGCGTAGAATACCATTTTTCCGGCTAAGAATTAGTTTTGGTTCAGAATATATTATCTTTTCTATCGAAAAATTTCATTAATTATCGAAAACTACGGGTTTATTATCCGAACTACACAACTTATTTGCCAAGCACTAATTACACAATTCACAAAACAAAAAAACCTCCAACAATCACTTGTTGGAGGTTGGATGACTTAGCAACCAAAATCTTATCGCACTTTAAATATATCATTTTTGTCGAAAACTGTCGATTAGTGTTGTATTTCCTCAATTGCATAAAAATGGTGACAGCCCGAAGACTGTCACCACCTATTACTTAACACTAAATACTTTTGTTACGTCTTTAGCCATCGGCACTCGCTTGTCCGACAAAATCCCAGTTGTTAAGACAAGTTGATAGTTGCTATTTGTCTTATAACCCTGCGGTGGTGCAACAATTTTTACAATTGTTCCTGTTTCATCAAGACTCACTGCAGTGGATGCTTTGTTACCAAATTGGTCAATCACATATAAATTTGTTGAATTCACAGATTGCGGTAATAGTTTTGTATTGTAAGTAATTGTCCATGTTTTATCAGATGAGACCTGAGCTACTTGAACGTTAGGACTAACTGTAAAGTAAGGTTGTTTATATGCTGGGCTATAAACAGCTTGAAGCTCGTCGAAATATAAAACTCCTTTGTTTTGACGTGCTTTTACAGCTTCAACTACATATATTCTTTCAAAACGAAGTGGTAAGGGAAGATTTGTTGGTAATGTTGCTGTAACGTATTTCCAACCTACCCAATCTACTCCTCCTTCAGAAGTGAAGTTGATTGTGTGTTGTTTTCCTGTCCCGTCAACAACAACACCACGAAGCCAATTATGTTTGGCATTTCCATATACCCATACACCTAGATGATCAGGATAGCCTTGAATAGGTAATAATTGATTTGCAACTAAATAAGCTGCTGCAGTTCCTTCTTCGCCTACAGTCATATTGTAATTGAGCTTTGCTGAAGACGCCCCAACCTTTACTGGTTCATCTCCCTTACTCTTAGCTAATGTTGCAGCAGCACGAATTGATTGAGCATTCCAATTACTCGTACTTTCAAATGTCTCTATGACAAGCGGTCTTTCACGGATTTCCACCTGTAGGGAAGCTTTTGTGTCGCCTACAGTTGCCGTTATTGTACCATTGCCAAGCTTTGTTCCTGAGGCAAAAATTGATTGCTGATTTACGGTTCCAACACCATCTGAAACAGCCCACCTAATAACATCTTGGTTTATCGCCATCTTTTTACCTGCTTTATCTAACGCATGAACAACAATCGGTTGGGTTTTATTTGGCCCAATAATTAGTTTAGTGTTAGGCTCAAAGACCAGTTTCTCAATTTTATCAACGGTTACGTTAATTGTATTAACAATAGATCCGTATGAAATATGAAGTCTACCGGTTCCAATTCGCTCAGCAAAAAACTTAGTTCCCTCTACTCGGCCAATGTTTCCTTCAACTGTAACCTTTAATTGTGTTAAATCAATAGGTAATGCATTAAAGTATTGATCCAAAACATAATTTGGTCGAATATCTAAGGATGTTCCTACCACTGTTGTTTCACTAGCTGAACGATTTAAGACCATAAATTTCGGTTGGCCAATAGGTGCAGTACTTATTGCTTGAAGAACAGCCGAAACTAGGCGCTCACTTCCGCCAGATGGTCGGTTAGCGATCGTCGCAAACTGTTGTCCATGAAACCGTGCTGCCATCGTAGTAGATCCACCACCATCGAGGTTAATTGCCTGATGCGCACCCAAACTAACTAAATAATTGGCAAACTCTTTCAATGTCATTCCTTCACTATAGCCAGTTTGCCTACCATCGACGGTGACAAAAAACACTCGATCGCCCGCTTTGTTAACCGCTACAGCTGTACGGGGATGTCTTTCAGTTGCTCGGTTGCTACTTTCATCAATCGTCATATCAACAGCACCATTTTGAACTAGTAATGGTCCACTTGCTAACATAAAGTCCGCATCCTGCCATTTTTCTTCAACATTAATTGTAAGCTTTATTTCGTCTCCAACTTTAAGATCTTTTACAAAGCTATTTAAAGATGTCCCATGGCCAGAAATGACGAAACCATCTTGTGGTATCGCTGGTGATTGGACAACTCCATAATTTCTTATTCCTTGAACCTTTCCAGTAAGCTCTTCACCAAATTTTAAGTCATGATCAATTTTTTTGTTCGTGCTTTTTACTACTATTTCATAACCGAATTCATTGGCGCGAGATGACTCGTATCGATGAGTAGGGGTGTAGACAATAACTTCATTCGTCCCCCTCGCTACCTTATTAAATGCTGTAATTGATACATTTTTTCCATTCGTAGAAGCTACTGGTTGAAGCGAATAGCGATCAACTATGGCTTTACCATCCTTTTTTACACCAAACGCTGCCGGAACATGCATATAGTCCTTGTTGTCTGAAGAGACTGAACCAAGATTAAGAATTTGATTATTAGAAACTAGCAAATAACCTGGTAACCTATTATTTAAATGAAAAAAGGATCCATTAATAGCACCAACAACATGATTATTCACTTGGTTATCACGTCTAGCATAACCTGTTGTTGTTAGTAAGTTCGTTAAAGGACTTGGGACACCTAAGTGAACTTTAGTGAATGGATCATTTAGATTAAGTTCCATGACCCTTGTTGCTTGATTCCTTGCACTTACCAGCATCCGTTCATCTCGATAATTTACTCCAGGAGAAACTTGAAACTGGCTATGTATCTTCACTGCATTCGCTTCTGCTTTCTCTGTGAAAATGAATGTTAAATGAAAAGAAAACAAAACTAAAAAAATAAGAAATACGTTGATGACTTTTATATTTTGCTGTTGTCGAAACATAATGCCCTCCATAGTAAAAAAAATATCAAAAACTGTCAATCTATAAAACTATTATACGTATCTATTATGACGTTTCATAGGGGCAAAAAGTTTCAAAAAACAAAATAAAGGCTGACTCAAATACAAGTTTCTGTCTTCCATACCCCATAAACGCTAATTTACAGAGCGACAGCTACTTTTGAGCCAGCCACAATATTTCCTAATTAAAAATTATTTCACTTCAAATGTAACAAATTCAGCACCAAGATAGCCATTGTCTAAAACTGTCACACCATCAGCTTCAACTTCTACTAGCATTACAAAAACTCCATAAAGACCAGCTTCATTAATCGTTGCTTTAAAATCAGTTTCTACTGGTGTGCCACTCTTAAGAGCTGCAATCGCCAATTCACTTAAGCCAGCTTGTGGACCAAAAAATGCAACTCCGTCTTCATCTGTTGTGAATGAAGATTCGAAGTCAACTTCTCCTGCCTCATTAAAATTAATAACTAAACCCTCAACAGGTAAAATGTCCTCTTCATCAAAAGAAACTACTACCGACATAAAACGAAGGTTTTTATTTTCAGTTGAGTATAATTCATGTAAAGAAGCTGCCACACTGAACTCGAACTCTTCACCAAGATCAATTTCCATGTCTTCTTCTAAACCACTAAATATAAGTACCGCTGGGTAAGCAACCTCAAAATCAATTTCTCCTGCTTCACCAATGACTTCATTTGTATCGACATCAACTAATTCAATAACTAAGTTATATTCACCAGCATATTCAAATGTTGTCTTAAAGTTTGTAACAACACCATCTTGAAGATCGATATCATCTGTTTTAAATCCTGCTTCTGGACCGAAGTAAGCAATTCCATCCTCATCTATTGTAAATGAAGCCCAAACATCGTCAGCAATTTCATACTGTATTTCTTGACCTTCTACAGAGAATAATTCATGCTCTAAAACGGCACGATAACGAACATTTCTGTCTTGAGAAACGTTTGTTGTTGTAACTTCGATTGTAAATTCACCTTCGACTCCGGCTACGAAGCTATCAAATCCAGCACCAAATTCAAAATTTACTCTTTCTTTCATAGCTTCTGCTAATAAAAGCTCACTACGGTAAACAAATAAAGCCATTTGACCACGATTAACATTTTCATAAGGAGCGAAAGAAGTTAAAGTTTTACTAGTAGTAACGTTATTTTGGAATAAAGCAGCAATATACTTTCCATGCCACTTAGAATGGTCTACATCTAAAAATGGTGTTGTAACTTCAGTTGCTTCTAAATCATAAGCAAGAGCAATCATTTTTGCCATTTCCGAACGAGTAACTGTTTGGTCTGCTTTATATGTTTTATTTTCAAAACCAGTTACAATTTCAGCGTCTGCTAAAGCTGCAACATATTTGTACCATCTTGATGTTTCAGCTAAATCTGTAAAACCTGGATTCACTACATTTTCAGTGTCTAAACCAAGAGCTAGAGCTACCATTTTAGCAGCTTCTCCACGTGATACATGTTGCTCAGGACGATATGTACCATCTCCGAAACCTTCGACAATATTATTATCTTTTAGAAACTTAACAGCCTCATAATATGTTTTTCCTTTTTCTACATCAGAGAAATTCTCTTGTACCTCTGCTGCATTTACAGGAGCTAAAGCTACTACAGAAGTTGCTGCAACCGTTGCTGCAACAGACGCCGCCATAAATTTGCGGTATGATTTTGGATTGTAATTCATTATTTATTTCCTCCTAAGTATTCAATAGACTCTCGGCATTTGCCGAGCCTTGTGGCTCAAGGTTTTCTTGAACCAATTTATTTGTATCCCTCCTATTTCTAGGTGGGATTTTTACTTTAGTTTTCTTCTTCAATTGGAAATTAATTGTTGAAAAATATCATAAAAAAACTAAAAAAACACTTGACTTTTTAGTGGAACCCCAATAATCGCCGAGGAGGAATTGACTTCCTAACAATACGGTGAAATGGGGGATTTAAATGAAACCTGCGCTAATACCACATATCTCATATCAAAACTTCGTTTTAGACCAATTAAATACTCATTACTCAGGCGGTATACTGACTCTCGTACAAAAAGATTGGACTATTATCTCGAAGTTATGGATCACGGATCTTTCGTTTACCACTACGTGGCTTCATGATTCATATTCAGTTAAAGGTCCTGAGCCACGTGATCCTGCTTCCATGCTTCGCTCTTATCTTTTGTGTTTATTGACAAGTCCGACCCTGAGTATTACAGAATGGGTGAACCAACTCCATCGTGTTCCTCTTTACACGATCCTTAGCGGCTTTGAACCTGGGGATGTTCCAGGTGTCGGTACTTTTTATGACTTCTTCAGACGGCTATCAGGTTTTGAGAAGGCTAATGTAAAACCTTTTATTAAGCTCAAACGAAAAAAGAAGAAGAAGAAAAAACCGAAAAAGGGTGAAAAAGCAACTCCTAGAAACCCTGGTATTATTAGAAAATTAGTGGATCGTCATTTACGCAATGGCTCAAAACAAAAACAATTGCCGGGAGATCAATTATACGCGTTTTTTCAATCTCAATTTCTTGAAGTTTCAGCGAGATTGGGTTTGCTTGGGGATCCCCATTCCCTTGGTGTTGTTGGAGATGGGACACCCGTGGAAACAGCGAGATACCCAAGGAGCAAACCTATTTGTGATTGTAGTGCCCAAGGACTAACGAATTGTACTCATCCTCGTCGATATTCTCAACCTGACATCGACTCAGGTTGGGATAGTTCAAGGGAGAGGTACTTCAACGGATATCATCTCTACATGATATCCACTAGCGATAGCCAATACGACTTGCCGCTATATCCACGGCTGCATCCTGCTTCCCGGCATGATTCAGTCAGCCTAGTGGTTGGTTCAATTGAATTTTCGCAACGGTACACCTTGGGCACAATTGATAAAATCCTTCTCGATGCCGCACATGATGCAGAACCGATTTACGAATTACTGGACCATCATAATGTGGAACCATTTATTGATCTTAATGTTCGAACAAAGAAAAACTTCAGTACGCAAAGTGATATTCAGATTTCTCCCCTAGGCGTTCCTATTTGTCCAATTGGAATGGAAATGAAACCCAATGGGTTTGACAAATCTCAAAACCGCCAAAAGTGGCGTTGTCCACTAGCTTGCGGAACAAAAAATACATGTTCCACTCCGTGTTCTAAAGCGAAGTATGGCCGGACATTTCATACGTTTAAGCAAGATAATCTTCGTCTGTTCACTAAAACACCGAGGTCTTCTGAAAAGTGGAAACTGATTTATAAACGAAGAACTTCAGTTGAACGTTCGAACAAAAGAGAAAAAGTCGACTATCACTTAGAATCTGGGCGTCATCGCTCTACAAAAATGTGGTATGTCCGCTTATATTCAATCATGATGTGTCAACACATAGATGCTTGGTACAGTAGTCAGAAAGAGACTTTGAACATCCAAGAAATCATCTTTTCTAAGAGCGCCTAGTCATTTTTAAAAAATAGCAGCCGTAGGCTTATTTGGTATACACTTTTTTGAAAACACTATGAAAACACATCACTTTGCTGTCCTGTTAATGAAATTCCCAGTAAATTTTTTACAAATCTTCGATAAACTCATCATTTATTCCGAGAGTCTATTTTAATAGACTCTCGGCATTTGCCGAGCCTTGTGGCTCAAGGTTTTCTTGAGCCAATTTATTTGTATCCCTCCTATTTCTAGGTGGGATTTTTACTTTAGATTTCTTTTTCAATTGGGAATTAATTGTTGAAAAATATCATAAAAAAACTAAAAAAACACTTGACTTTTTAGTGCAACCCCAATAATCGCCGAGGAGGAATTGACTTCCTAACAATACGGTGAAATGGGGGATTTAAATGAAACCTACGCTAATACCACATATCTCATATCAAAACTTCGTTTTAGACCAACTAAATACTCATTACTCAGGCGGTATACTGACTCTCGTACGAAAAGATTGGACTATTATCTCAAAGTTATGGATCACGGATCTTTCTTTTACTACTACTTGGCTTCATGATTTATATTCAGTTAAAGGTCCTGAGCCACGTGATCCTGCTTCCATGCTTCGCTCTTATCTTTTGTGTTTATTGACAAGTCCGACCCTGAGTATTACAGAATGGGTGAACCAACTCCATCGTGTTCCTCTTTACACGATCCTTAGCGGCTTTGAACCTGGGGATGTTCCAGGGGTCGGTACTTTTTATGACTTCTTCAGACGGCTATCAGGTTTTGAGAAGGCTAATGTAAAACCTTTTATTAAGCTCAAACGAAAAAAGAAGCAGAAGAAAAAACCGAAAAAGGGTGAAAAAGCAACTCCTAGAAACCCTGGTATTATTAGAAAATTAGTAGATCGTCATTTACGCCATGGTTCAAAACAAAAACAATTGCCGGGAGATCAATTATACGCGTTTTTTCAATCTCAATTTCTTGAGGTTTCAGCGAGATTGGGTTTGCTTGGAGATCCCCATTCCCTTGGTGTTGTTGGAGATGGGACACCTGTGGAAACAGCGAGTTACCCAAGAAGCAAACCTATTTGTGATTGTAGTGCCCAAGGACTAACGAATTGTACTCATCCTCGTCGATATTCTCAACCTGACATCGACTCAGGTTGGGATAGTTCAAGGGAGAGGTACTTCAACGGATATCATCTCTACATGATATCCACTAGCGATAGCCGATTCGACTTACCGCTATATCCACGGCTACATCCTGCTTCCCGGCATGATTCAGTCAGCCTAGTGGTTAGCTCAATTGAATTTTCGCAACGGTACACCTTGGGCACAATTGATAAAATCCTTCTCGATGCCGCACATGATGCAGAACCGATTTACGAATTACTGGACCATCATAATGTGGAACCGTTTATTGATCTTAATGTTCGAACAAAGAAAAACTTCAGTACGGAAAGTGATATTCAAATTTCTCCCATAGGCGTGCCTATTTGTCCAATCGGTAAGGAAATGAAACCCAACGGTTTTGACATATCTCAAAACCGCCAAAAGTGGCGTTGTCCACTAGCTTGCGGATCGAAAAATACATGTTCCACTCCGTGTTCTAAAGCGAAGTATGGCCGCACATTTCATACGTTTAAGCGAGATAATCTTCGTCTGTTCACTAAAACACCAAGATCTTCTGAAAAGTGGAAACTCATTTATAAACGAAGAACTTCAGTTGAACGTTCGAACAAAAGAGAAAAAGTCGATTATCACTTAGAAGCTGGGCGCCATCGCTCTACAAAAATGTGGTATGTCCGCCTATACTCAATCATGATGTGTCAACACATAGATGCTTGGTACAGTAGTCAGAAAGAGACTTTGAACATTCAGGAAATCATCTTTACTAAAAGCGCCTAGACAATTTTTAAAAAATAGAATAACTGTAGGCTTATTTGGTGCATACTTTTTTGAAAACACTATGAAAACACTATGAAAACACATCATTTTACTGTCCTGTTAATGAATTTTCCAGTGAATTTTTTACAAACTCTCGATAAACTCATCATTTATTCCGAGAGTCTATCTAAATTTACTAACAAATTTTATTATAAGACAGTTACCAACTAAATTATATCAAATATTCCAAAACATAAAGATGCAGTCATAGCGTTCTAATTAATAGTCCAGCAACTTTTGAATCGATTCCTACCTCTTTTTACCACTATAAATACAGTGAACAGAATGGTAAATTTAGTTTATTACTGAATAGCTATTTAAAGGAGGAAACAAGAAATTGAATAGGGTTTTTGCAATTATTCTAACTTTGACAATTGTCTTTTTATTACCTTTACAGGTGTCTGCTCAAAAATCTAAATTTCCAGACGTCACCCAGTTTCATGGGGAAATTGAGTTATTAACAAGTCGTGGTGTTATTACTGGCTTTAATGATGGAACTTTTCGCCCGAAAGCTAATATTACACGCGCAGATGCGATTATTATGTTAATGAGAGAATTAAAGATTCCATTGAATGAGGTTAGAAACCCAAATTTTAAGGATCTTAAACCAGGGGATCGTGGCTATTCAGAAATTGCGATGGCAGTTCAACTAGAAATTGTTTCTGGTAAACCTGGCAATATCTTTGATCCAAAAGGAACATTAACTAGAGGTGAAATGGCAAAAATACTAGCTATTACATATGATCTCGGTGGGATTTTCCCTTATGGATTTCCTGACGTAGCTTTTGAGCATTGGACATTTCCTTATATTAGCGCTCTTGCAGCAAATAATATTACTGTCGGGTTTAATGATGGGCGTTTTCAACCAGGGTTACCTATTACAAGAGAACATTTTTCTGTATTTATGGCCAGAATTGTTAACCCAGATCTAAGACCATATAACCCAAAAGTGGCGGATTCGTTCCTTGAAGCTATGTTTGCGATGGAGATCATCGATTATGTTGCACATCCAACCGACTCTATTATTTTCTTATTAGATGCACAAGAGAATGCTATCATTGCTTTCAATCATGAGACATATGATGCCGATTATATTCAATTAAAACTTCCTGCGGAAAAAATAGCTTATGCAAATGGAAAGTTGTACGCAACACAATTAACGGGAGTTAGAAGTCCGTTTATCAAAGATGAAGATATGCGAGGTGCATTTGCGGTTATCGATGCTACAACTATGACACTTGAACGTATAATTAACATAAAACTTGATCCATTTGATATCGCAGCTGATGATAATGGAGTAGTTTATATTTCATCAGGTTCCGCACAATGGACATCTGTTCAAAGCTTTAATAGCGTGACGGGTGAGGTTCTAAGTACACAGGGTATTCGTCATAGAAGTTATCTTGCGATGCACCCAGACCAAAATAGATTGTATTCTATTAACACTGATTCATCGCCTAGAACAATGAGGGTTTACTCTATTAATGAAG
The DNA here is from genome assembly GCF_001866075.3 of Anaerobacillus isosaccharinicus. GTDB lineage: Bacteria > Bacillota > Bacilli > Bacillales > Anaerobacillaceae > Anaerobacillus > Anaerobacillus isosaccharinicus. The sequence goes on from NZ_CP063356.1 coordinate 1,098,953, forward strand.
GCAAGTTAGGACCGGAAATAAGATCACCATACCATGGTGATTATTCGTTAAATCAAGATATTGCTATAACTCCGGACGGAAAATACATTATTAATAGTAGAGGACATTTCTTCCGATCAACAGTTACACCTAGTGCAGATATGCGTTACGTTGCTACCCTTGACCAAACGTATAGCTCTATAGCTTTTGATGTTGAATATGGTGAATTCTATACTTCAAACAAACAAAATTGGATCCAAGCCTATGACTATATTACGTTACGACCAATTTACCAATTAACGACGTACGGCAATGTTGAGAAAATGTTTTACCAAAATGATATTCTTGTAATCTTTTCTAAAGTAAAGTTGGGTAATTCACCAAGAACATTTATAGGGATCGAAAAGATCTATTATTGACATGAGTGAGCAACAAGGAGATGCCTTGTTGCTTTTTTGGCCGGTCATGTAATCTGGTGTCAGACCAGCATGAAAGTAAAAATTCACCACAACGAATGAAAATGGTTATATTCCCTTATTAATCAGACCATTATAGAGCTAGTCGAGTGATGTGGCCGGGTGTCAGTGATGTCTCGAACTCGTGTGTCAGACAGGTCCTAAAGACTGGGTGCACCACGTATTGTTGCCAAGAGCACGCAGGGTAGATTGCATGAAGAAGTCTTGAAACTCGACCATATATAATTAATAAGGGAGATATAGTTTTATGGAAATCATTCATGAACGTGTATGTGGGCTAGACGTGCATAAAAAGACGATTACTGCATGTATTCTAGCCACAAAAACAAAGGAAATTCGGACATTTGGCACGATGACCGAAGATCTTTTTCAATTAATTGACTGGATCAAAGCATCAAACTGTACGATTGTCGCAATGGAAAGTACAGGTGTTTACTGGAAGCCTATTTACAATCTACTTGAAGTTGAAGAGATCGAAACTCTTGTTGTAAACGCTCAGCACATTAAGAATGTTCCTGGTAGAAAGTCAGATGTAAGAGATGCTCAATGGATTGCCCAACTCCTTCGTCACGGATTAGTCCGTGGAAGTTATATTCCTAACCGCGATCAACGAGAATTACGTGAATTAGTACGATATAGAAGAAGTTTAGTAGAAGAAATTACACGTGAATCCAATCGCGTTCAAAAGGTCTTGGAAGGAGCTAATATCAAATTAGGATCCGTAGCTTCCGATGTCCTTGGTGTTTCTGGTCGAAGAATGTTAAAAGCTATTGTAGATGGCGAAACAGACCCAACTAAGCTTGCGGATTTATCGTTAAAGAAGCTCAGAAATAAAATCCCAGAATTACAAAAAGCGCTTAAGGGATTACTAGGTCCCCACCAGAGATTTCTTTTAAGAAAACAACTAGATCATATTGAGTATCTTGAGTTCCAAGTAACGCAACTAGATACGGAAGTTGCCAATCGTTTTCATTCTTTTGAAGAAGACCTGGAGCTATTAGCTTCGATACCTGGTGTTGGTCGCCGTACCGCCGAACATGTCTTAGCTGAAATAGGAACGGACATGACTCGGTTTAAAGATGCGAAACACCTCGTATCATGGGCAGGGTTAGCTCCGGGTCAAAATGAAAGTGCTGGAAAACGAAAAACGGAAAACACCAGAAAAGGAAACAAATACTTGCGTAGTTCCTTAGCTGAATCAGCCAAAGTTTGTGCAAAAACTAAGACATTTCTCGGGACCAAGTACCACCGTATCGCAGCTCGAAGAGGTAAGAACCGAGCCACTATCGCCGTAGCTGCCAACATTCTTAAGATCATGTTTCATTTACTCACGACCAGAAAACCTTACACTGAATTAGGCGAAGATTTCCAGTTAAACCGAAAAAAAGAGATTGAAAAAACACGTGCCATTAAAAAGTTAGAGAAGCTAGGCTTTAAAATTGAAATACTAGATCCACCCGCATAAGTTGTTTACAACAGCATTTTTCATTATTTTTCATTATATTAATTAGTCCTAAAACCTTTTTTAAAAAGGAATTTAGTGACTCTTCTTCAGTATTGCCATTTTTTATAGTTTATTTTCAGGGTAGACACCATAAAAAGACAAAAACACTAAAAATGTCCGCCTGTGGTGGACGTTTTTACGTTCACAGGGGGACAGTGTACCTGTCCCTCTGTCCCTCCTCTGTCCCTACCCCTGTTCCACATCCTTCTTATGAATATAGCCAACTCTGCCGGCAACGAGAACTCGGTACCAGTTTGGGGCGTAGTCGCTTACGATCGGGTAGATTTCGCCATTAGTGATACGAGCAAAAGGTACAAGGCTTCCAGAGCTATTATCATAAATCATTGCATCATTGATTGTCTTGAAGGTTTTTCCGCTATTTGTGTAGTTCGTGTTTATGTTTTTTAGGTTGCTACTATCAGCGACACTAGTTGCAAGCTTATAAACATAGCCATAGCCATTACCGAACTCTATCTGGTGCCAGTTTCCATAATCACTGTATATTTGGTAGACTTGCCCCTCGACTAGTTCCCCCACCTTAACCAGTGTTCCAGTAGAATTGTCATAAACGGAAACAGTTTCATTTGTTTTAAAGTACTTTTTACTACGATCAGTACTTATTTTGTAAATATAGCCTACCCGCCCTGCTACAACAACTTCATACCAATTAGGGCCATAGTCTGCAACAATTGGGTAAGAGATATCTTTACTAAGAGTTGCAAAAGGAACAAGACTGCCTGAAGTATTATCATAAACAACGGCATCGTTCATAGGTGTAATTGTTCGAGTACTATTTAGTTTTTTATTATTTAAATTGGCAACTTTGACATCGGTAATTACGCTAGTTGCAGGCGCGTAAACAAACGCTTCAATTTTTCCAAATTGAATTTTATGCCAATTTCCTGAAGTAGAAACGAAAGGGTAGACCTGCCCTTTGTATAAAGTGCCGACCTTTTCTAAGAAACCTTTCCTGTTATCATAGACAGTTAAGTCTTGATCGGCTTGAAAAAAGTGCATAGATTGATAACCATAAGAAAGAGCAAGTGTAGAAAAGTCTTGATCGGAGTGTGTAATAATTACTTTTGCTTCTAGGATAACTTGTTCAAATAACCATCGAACATCTTCATTATGCATTCGCACACAACCTGCACTTACATATTTACCGATTGAGTTTGGATTGTTATTTCCGTGAATTGCATATGTCGTTCCATATGTACCTCGAGCATCAAGACCTAACCAACGATCACCTAGAGGATTTTGAGGATCACCACCAGGAATGCCATCCTTATAGTAGGGACGATTTTTAATTTTGTTTACAATTTTAAATGTTCCTTCAGGTGTCAGTGAATCCGTTCTTCCTGTCGCTATTGGGAAAGTTTTCACTAGCTGATTATGATCGAAAAATGCAAGTTCATTCGTTGATTTGTTTATTATGATCAGCTGATTATTTTGACTTGCGTGGGATGTGCCATTAAATATAAATAAGCTGCTAAAAATAATTGCAATGATAAGTAACCTTTTCACTAAGTAGTTCCCCCTATATCAAGTTCTATGAATCTCTTGATATAGTAATATGGCAAAAACTAGTAAAATATAATCACAATCCTTCGTCAAATTCTGCACAACGTAAGTAATAGGTGGATTTTCCTATTCTGACCAATAAGAAAAAATAAAAAACTACCGTAATGGCTACGGTAGTTCAGTGTATTAATTTATATTTACAACTCTAAAGTTTGCTTTACCACCTTCTGTTTGCTCATTGTTTTCTTCATTTTTTTCAGTTTCAGTTACATCCTCTCTTTGCGGGAGAACTGAACTAGGTTGTTCTTTACCTTCGGTTACTTCGGTTTGTTGCCGATTAGAAGTTGTGACTGAATTCCCTATTATTGGGTGGTTATCTGTAAGGAAAACAAGTAATACAGTAATGCCAAAGAAAATGGTCAACACAATAGCTGTACTAATTAATGATTTTTTAAGCATTACTTCACCTCATGGTTTTTTCTCTCAAGTAAAGAATTTTGGCTATGTGTTGCAAACGCATCAACGACAATCACTTGTGAGGGACTTAAACCAGCCTTTGATAACTTGTAAACATTATTACCTGCATAGTGCATCGTTTCAGAATTTAACTTTACCATTGCGACTTCGTCTGTCGTGGTAACGGTGACAATCGCAACGAGTGAATTTAAGTCTATTTTTATTTCTTTAATTACAGTTGTTTTCTCCACGTTCGGGGGAGAAGCCGGTTGTTGGTTACTACTTCCACTTGGAGAAGGTTGATTTGTTACTGGCGTTGAAGGAGCAGTGATATTTTCGCCACCACGCTTTTCGTGAACCACTTGTTCCTTAATAATTTTAAAAGGCATTTTTACTGAAGGATTTAGTAACTGATTATCACTAGAGCGAAGTCCCTTAATCACAAGTTCATAGGTGTGATCTGTTAGATACATTTGAAGAGGGGTTACTGTAATCGTTTTTCCATCAGTCAAAATGCTAACATTTGTTGGAATTATTCTGTTAAACTCATTGACAATAGAGATACTAGTTTTATCAACTGAGCTAGGACTGATACCTTCACTTAAAGTAATTGTCCAAATTTTGTAGTTATCACTTGTTGTTTTTGGAGTCCAGATTTCATAGTTTTCATCAGCTAGACTAACTGCACCCGATAGTAGTAAAAATAAAATGAGGAAAGTGAAAAAAAACTTAATTGTCTTCATATTATTTTTCCTCTAATTGAACTTTCAATGGGAAAGTGTCATGTTCGAGTAAGACGTCATTAAAAAGATTAGGATTTGCCATTAATTCGTACAAAGAGTATATTTTGCCATCTGTTTTATATTTAAATGTTTCCTTAATATTAAAGACGGGATTTCCACCCTCAGGGACTTTAAACATTTTCGACTCAATTGTTTCACTAAATTGATTGTATAAAATAATTTGGATGTCAAATGTTTCTGGTAGATCTGCTAACCCTAAATGATACGTTTGTTTTGTAGTTGTTTTTTCTAGAACCATCATATCAGTTGTTGAGTGTGCTCTATTGTTCACCCAAACGACGACTCGGGCACTTTCTACATCGATCGCTTTTGTCGTAATATCAATATTCGTAACCGCATTTGTAGCTTTTTCTTTTTCATTTTTAGAAATTGTGCCAGATTTTTTATGGATCACATCAATGGTTTCAATGTACTTCTTTGGCGTTACAATTTGAATTTGTCTTGGTGCATAATCTGCTAACATTTTTTTTGTTACTGTACCTGACATGACTTCTTCAAATTTATATGAGCTCGTGGAAAAGTTCAACGTTAGGTCATTTCTAAACAGTCGTTGCGAAATGCTTAAACTATTCTTAGGAACTTGCAAGCGGTAGTTATGATCAATTTTTAAATTTTCATTAAAAGTGATTAAAAGTGTATTTTTACGTCCTTGTGCATCCTCAATGATTTCAATATCTTTGATCGAGTTTTTCTCTTCAACAAAAGCAGCTTGTCTTCTTTGACTATATAGTTTGATTAAAGTTTTATTGACAAAGAACACAGTATTGTCAAATTGTATTGTTACTTGTGTTGAAATTGGAACAAATTCGGCATTCTGTTTTGGATATGATGTAACTAGTTTAGCATCGTTTGAAGCGCCAACTAGCTTAACTGGTGGAAAGACTGTTGATAAACTCAATATAAATAACATAAGAATAATAGATATTTTCGACCAATGTTTCTTTTTCATAGATTTCACCCTCGCAAATCCAATATTTATCTATTAAACTATATCATGGAATAATGTTATAGTCACTAGTCATTACATACTGAAGTGTTACAGCCTATAGTGACTAATGGCTTAAAAAAAAGTATAATGAGTTGACGATATAGAAATGAGGAAGAAATGAAATGGCGAAAAATTTGCGGATAGCCGTCGTGCTATTGATCATAGCAACATTTGTTTTAAAAGTTTCAAGCATGGTCCGGGATATGGTTATTGCCTATTATTTCGGAGGTTCTTACATAACAGACGCCTATTTAGCTGCGTTTGTCATACCAAATATGATCATTTTATTTATGTTAACAGGGATGAAGGATTCTTTAGTTCCTAGCTATATTCAAGCAAGTGAACAATCACAGCAAAAAAAACATTTAAGTGACGTTTTTAAAGGAACAACCCTTGTTGGCCTTCTATTATCAGTGGCTGGAGTTGCCATTTCGCCATGGTTAATTCCACTCCTCTACCCTCATTTCAGCGATGAGGCAATGACGATTGCTATTTGGGTTGCTATTCTATACTTTAGTTCTTTATTAATTGTTTGTATTAATGCAGTCTTCGAGGGAATTTTTGATGCCGAGAAAAAATTCTTTTTTTCCACAGTATCGCAAATCATCGTTGTGTTATTTACAATTGGTTTTGCTATTTTCTTTACACCATACATCGGGATTTACTCAGTGCCAATTGGCTTCATTACGGGATCAATTGTTTCTTTACTTGTAAAACTTATCAACATCGTTCCTAGAAAGCTTTTTACTTTAAGAGGGAAGTTAGACTGGCAGGAAGTAAATGCGTTTTACTTGGTTTTTATTCCGGTAGGACTTACGATCGCAGTTGGACAAGTCAACGTCCTCGTTGATAATATTTTTGCCAATCGTTTTGAGGAAGGGGTAATAACGTATATTAACTATGCCAATCGCCTTGTGCATTTCCCACAAGCGATCTTCGGAGTAACAATTGCAACGATTGTGCTACCTATTCTTTCAAAAGCGATAGCTCAAAAAGATGATCATTTATTTAAGAAGGGCATCGAACAAGGGTTAACAACAATGTTCTTTATTTTACTACCATCTGTTATTGGTATGCTTCTATTGATGCCAAATTTAATAAAGTTATTATTCGAGCGTGGTGCTTTTGGACCTATCGAAACAATTGCGACGAGTGAAGTAGCTATTTTCTATTTAGGCTCGGTTTTGTTTTATAGTCTCCATGGTGTGACAACGAAAGGGTTCTACTCGAAAAAGAAAGGTCATCTTATTTTAGTGGTTGGTATACTTTCCATTTTGTTGAATATCCTCTTTAACTGGTTGTTTACAATGGTACTAGGCTATAAAGGATTGGCACTTTCATCTTCGGTTGTGGCGTTATTTTATGTGGGAATTTCTTTCTTCATCCTAGTGAGGATGTCGGGAGGACTTAATTTAAAGTTTATTACAAAAGATTTTCTAAAAGTTATTATAGCTACTTCTGTAATGGCGTTCGTTATTATTCAAGTGATGCCATTGATCGGGCACTTTTCAAATTTAATCTATATCATAATTGTTGCATTACTGGGAATAATCTTATATGTAGGAAGTGCTTACTTATTAAAAATTTCTGCTTTCTCAAGTTTGATGAGAGGGCTGTTAAAAAAATAATCCCGCCTCAATTTAAATGGGGAGGGGTTATTTTTTTCCAATATTTTTTAAATGTATTGTCTGAAATTTTAACAAAAAACGATATCAATCATAGTGTTGTTTAGTATATAATGGGACTGTTATCTCATTATTTCTTTAAGAAAGGACAAAATATTCCATGCCTCTAAGAAACAGTTTGACTTATTACGTCATATTATTACATCTATTTTTAGTTCCTTTAGTTTACTTCAAAGCCTATATAGGACCAATTCCTATATCAATAGAAATTATACTTATACCTATTTTGGTACTTGTTGCTCTTTATGATTATCAGAAAAAAAATATATCACTGAATTCATTTAACCCGATACCTTTTTTAACGGCTTTTGCTCTATTTTTCCTTATATCTATTATTTCTCTAATTAATGCGGTCAGCTTAATGTCAGGGATAATGGAAATGTTACGTTATTTATCCTACGTAATTATGTTTGTGATCATGCTAAAAGTTAGTTTTTCAAAAGAGCAATATATTTCATTTGTGAAAGTGTTCTTCGTTTCAACAACGATTGTTGCTGTTTATGGTTTATTTCAGTATGTATTTAATTTTAATTTAAATACCGCCGGGCTTTACGCTCTTAAAGAAGCGATTGGTCGAGTAGAATCAACAATGGTTAATCCTAACTATTATTCTGCATTTATAAATTTGGTCTTACCTGCATTTTTAGTTTTGACAGTCATTGTCTTAAAGAATAAAGGCTATCAACTTTTATCTTTTGCAGTTGTAGGATTACTTGTTGTCAATATGATCTTAACTTACACGCGTGTTGCATGGCTTGTTATGTTTATGGCTTTAGCGTTAATTGCCATTATTACATGGAGAGATTTCTTTAAGAATTTCTTTAAGCCTCACCTGTTAATTGCCTTTGCTCTTTTATCACTTATTGTCTACAATATGCCGGACTTCCAAGGGCGGATGTTATCTGCTATTTATGCCGCGGAAAATATGGTCTTTAATACGGGTAGAACGATCGAAGAACCACTTCCAGGAGAGCTTGAACCAGGAGAAGATCCAGAAGAAGTAGTGATCGATGAATTGACTGAGAAAGCAATGGTATCTAGGACAACCTTATGGAAAACAGGTTTATATATGTATCGTGACAATCCAATCCTTGGAGTAGGAATGGGGAATTATCTTGATCGCTATAGTGATTATGTAGAAAAGTATCCTGAACTTTACTTAGGTCATGAACGTTACTCCGTTCATAATTCTTTCTTAAAAGTCATGGCGGAGACTGGAACGATCGGGATTATTTCCTTCTTATTAATCTATATTGTTTACTACGTTTATACTGTACGTTTTTATTTCAATCAAGATCTAATTGGTAAGCTTGTTATTGCAAGTTTATTTGTCGGTAGTATCACGTTTATGATGCAAAATAATTCGAACAATTTAATCTTCATTCCACAAATGAATGTGATTTTTTGGATGTTATCTGCATTAGCATTTAACTTTGCTTTTGGAAATCAAAAGAAGTTGTAATCTGCTTCAAGTGAAAGAAGAGGTGTTAGTGTGAAAAAATACTATCTTACTGCATTAGCTTTGATTTTAGTTATATCGGGACTTATTTTTTCACCGGTCATTACAGCAAATCAAACATTTAAAGATGTACCAAATACGCATCGTTTTAATGCAGAAATATCCTATTTATCTAATTTGGGTGTTGTCTCAGGAGTTGGGAACGGTAACTATGAACCTGATGCGATTGTAACGAGAGCTGCAGCTGCAGCTATGATTGGTAGAGCCTTGAAGTTAGACGGCACACAAAGGAACACTCGATTTCCTGATGTCAAGGATGGTAATAATGCTTCAGGATTTATCGAGTCAGCTGCTGCGCTAGGAATTATTACTGGATTTCCAACTGGTGAGTTTAGACCGAGTCAACCCGTTACTAGAGGACAAATGGCGATCTTTCTTTCAAGAGCGTTTAAGCTTGAGCAAGAAAGTGAGCAGAGTTTTATAGACCTTCGTGAAAGTATGTCTTCATATATTCATGTGAAGCGAATTCTAGCAGCAAATATTACACAAGGTTATCCTGGCGGAACGTTTAGGCCTGACCAGCAAATAACGAGAGGTGAATTTGCAGCGTTATTAGCTCGCGCTTTAGACGATAAATTTAAGAAGGATATTGTCCCAGAGCCGATAAAAATAGAATAAAATACAAAAGACTTTCTTAGTAATCGGTAAAAAAAACCAACTTACTTAAAGAAAGTCTTTTTTTGTACAATTTTTTCGCTAAATACCATATTTAAGCATACCTACCATTAATAAAATAAAGACGAATACTTATGTAAGTAGTAATCTATCAATATAGTCATTTACTAGGGCTATCACAACTTAGAATGAAATAGACTCTCGGAATAAATGATGAGTTTATCGAAGATTTGTAAAAAATTTACTGGGAATTTCATTAACAGGACAGCAAAGTGATGTGTTTTCATAGTGTTTTCAAAAAAGTGTATACCAAATAAGCCTACGGCTGCTATTTTTTAAAAATGACTAGGCGCTCTTAGAAAAGATGATTTCTTGGATGTTCAAAGTCTCTTTCTGACTACTGTACCAAGCATCTATGTGTTGACACATCATGATTGAATATAAGCGGACATACCACATTTTTGTAGAGCGATGACGCCCAGATTCTAAGTGATAGTCGACTTTTTCTCTTTTGTTCGAACGTTCAACTGAAGTTCTTCGTTTATAAATCAGTTTCCACTTTTCAGAAGACCTCGGTGTTTTAGTGAACAGACGAAGATTATCTTGCTTAAACGTATGAAATGTCCGGCCATACTTCGCTTTAGAACACGGAGTGGAACATGTATTTTTTGTTCCGCAAGCTAGTGGACAACGCCACTTTTGGCGGTTTTGAGATTTGTCAAACCCATTGGGTTTCATTTCCATTCCAATTGGACAAATAGGAACGCCTAGGGGAGAAATCTGAATATCACTTTGCGTACTGAAGTTTTTCTTTGTTCGAACATTAAGATCAATAAATGGTTCCACATTATGATGGTCCAGTAATTCGTAAATCGGTTCTGCATCATGTGCGGCATCGAGAAGGATTTTATCAATTGTGCCCAAGGTGTACCGTTGCGAAAATTCAATTGAACCAACCACTAGGCTGACTGAATCATGCCGGGAAGCAGGATGCAGCCGTGGATATAGCGGCAAGTCGTATTGGCTATCGCTAGTGGATATCATGTAGAGATGATATCCGTTGAAGTACCTCTCCCTTGAACTATCCCAACCTGAGTCGATGTCAGGTTGAGAATATCGACGAGGATGAGTACAATTCGTTAGTCCTTGGGCACTACAATCACAAATAGGTTTGCTCCTTGGGTATCTCGCTGTTTCCACGGGTGTCCCATCTCCAACAACACCAAGGGAATGGGGATCCCCAAGCAAACCCAATCTCGCTGAAACTTCAAGAAATTGAGATTGAAAAAACGCGTATAATTGATCTCCCGGCAATTGTTTTTGTTTTGAGCCATTGCGTAAATGACGATCCACTAATTTTCTAATAATACCAGGGTTTCTAGGAGTTGCTTTTTCACCCTTTTTCGGTTTTTTCTTCTTCTTCTTTTTTCGTTTGAGCTTAATAAAAGGTTTTACATTAGCCTTCTCAAAACCTGATAGCCGTCTGAAGAAGTCATAAAAAGTACCGACACCTGGAACATCCCCAGGTTCAAAGCCGCTAAGGATCGTGTAAAGAGGAACACGATGGAGTTGGTTCACCCATTCTGTAATACTCAGGGTCGGACTTGTCAATAAACACAAAAGATAAGAGCGAAGCATGGAAGCAGGATCACGTGGCTCAGGACCTTTAACTGAATATGAATCATGAAGCCACGTAGTGGTAAACGAAAGATCCGTGATCCATAACTTCGAGATAATAGTCCAATCTTTTTGTACGAGAGTCAGTATACCGCCTGAGTAATGAGTATTTAATTGGTCTAAAACGAAGTTTTGATATGAGATATGTGGTATTAGCGCAGGTTTCATTTAAATCCCCCATTTCACCGTATTGTTAGGAAGTCAATTCCTCCTCGGCGATTATTGGGGTTCCACTAAAAAGTCAAGTGTTTTTTTAGTTTTTTTATGATATTTTTCAACAATTAATTTCCAATTGAAGAAGAAAACTAAAGTAAAAATCCCACCTAGAAATAGGAGGGATACAAATAAATTGGTTCAAGAAAACCTTGAGCCACAAGGCTCGGCAAATGCCGAGAGTCTATTTAGTTATAAGGAGGGCCGTTAATGTTGGATCAACTTAATCAAGAAAGATTACTTTCTATCCTTAAAGAAGTTCGAAAACTAGGCGATAGTAACAACAGTTTAAGTTCTAGTGAATTAGTTAAAGAAATTGAAAAGATGCTAATAGTTTCAGAAGAAGCATAATCAAATTTACATATAGATATCATGCAATATCCATGCGAAAGCAGTTCTAATAATAAAACTAGAAGTCTGATTTGCATTTTAACAGTTTTGATAACGCGTAAATGTAGGAAAACTCGAGGACAAAATCGTTTAGGTTTTGTCCTCGAGTTTTTTAATTTTAATCTATTCCGAAAATTTGTAGCCTTCCCCCTCTAAAAAAATAACGAAACCGTATAGATAAGTAATCATTTATAGTTAGCATTTTAAGTTCCACACACGCTCCTTACCAAGTTAAAAAATGGCGAATGGAGGAAATAAAAAATGAATTTCAAAAACTTATTAGATATAACGTTAGGTCCACGTAGAATATTTCATGTAACCGAATGCTCGATCTGCGGCTTTGAAGAAACTTATTATAAGGAGCCTGAAACTATGGAATTTATCGGCAGAGCTTGTGCTAATTGTCATAGTATTCAGAGGTTTAATTTTAATAAAAGTAAAAAAGATTTTAAAGATTAAATATCTATTTTTTCTATAAATTTTCGTAACAATTGCTGTAAAGATTAAATAGACTCTCGGAATAAATGATGAGTTTATCGAAGATTTGTAAAAAATTTACTGGGAATTTCATTAACAGGACAGCAAAGTGATGTGTTTTCATAGTGTTTTCAAAAAAGTGTATACCAAATAAGCCTACGGCTGCTATTTTTTAAAAATGACTAGGCGCTCTTAGAAAAGATGATTTCTTGGATGTTCAAAGTCTCTTTCTGACTACTGTACCAAGCATCTATGTGTTGACACATCATGATTGAATATAAGCGGACATACCACATTTTTGTAGAGCGATGACGCCCAGATTCTAAGTGATAGTCGACTTTTTCTCTTTTGTTCGAACGTTCAACTGAAGTTCTTCGTTTATAAATCAGTTTCCACTTTTCAGAAGACCTCGGTGTTTTAGTGAACAGACGAAGATTATCTTGCTTAAACGTATGAAATGTCCGGCCATACTTCGCTTTAGAACACGGAGTGGAACATGTATTTTTTGTTCCGCAAGCTAGTGGACAACGCCACTTTTGGCGGTTTTGAGATTTGTCAAACCCATTGGGTTTCATTTCCATTCCAATTGGACAAATAGGAACGCCTAGGGGAGAAATCTGAATATCACTTTGCGTACTGAAGTTTTTCTTTGTTCGAACATTAAGATCAATAAATGGTTCCACATTATGATGGTCCAGTAATTCGTAAATCGGTTCTGCATCATGTGCGGCATCGAGAAGGATTTTATCAATTGTGCCCAAGGTGTACCGTTGCGAAAATTCAATTGAGCTAACCACTAGGCTGACTGAATCATGCCGGGAAGCAGGATGTAGCCGTGGATATAGCGGTAAGTCGAATCGGCTATCGCTAGTGGATATCATGTAGAGATGATATCCGTTGAAGTACCTCTCCCTTGAACTATCCCAACCTGAGTCGATGTCAGGTTGAGAATATCGACGAGGATGAGTACAATTCGTTAGTCCTTGGGCACTACAATCACAAATAGGTTTGCTTCTTGGGTAACTCGCTGTTTCCACAGGTGTCCCATCTCCAACAACACCAAGGGAATGGGGATCTCCAAGCAAACCCAATCTCGCTGAAACCTCAAGAAATTGAGATTGAAAAAACGCGTATAATTGATCTCCCGGCAATTGTTTTTGTTTTGAACCATGGCGTAAATGACGATCTACTAATTTTCTAATAATACCAGGGTTTCTAGGAGTTGCTTTTTCACCCTTTTTCGGTTTTTTCTTCTGCTTCTTTTTTCGTTTGAGCTTAATAAAAGGTTTTACATTAGCCTTCTCAAAACCTGATAGCCGTCTGAAGAAGTCATAAAAAGTACCGACCCCTGGAACATCCCCAGGTTCAAAGCCGCTAAGGATCGTGTAAAGAGGAACACGATGGAGTTGGTTCACCCATTCTGTAATACTCAGGGTCGGACTTGTCAATAAACACAAAAGATAAGAGCGAAGCATGGAAGCAGGATCACGTGGCTCAGGACCTTTAACTGAATATAAATCATGAAGCCAAGTAGTAGTAAAAGAAAGATCCGTGATCCATAACTTTGAGATAATAGTCCAATCTTTTCGTACGAGAGTCAGTATACCGCCTGAGTAATGAGTATTTAGTTGGTCTAAAACGAAGTTTTGATATGAGATATGTGGTATTAGCGTAGGTTTCATTTAAATCCCCCATTTCACCGTATTGTTAGGAAGTCAATTCCTCCTCGGCGATTATTGGGGTTGCACTAAAAAGTCAAGTGTTTTTTTAGTTTTTTTATGATATTTTTCAACAATTAATTCCCAATTGAAAAAGAAATCTAAAGTAAAAATCCCACCTAGAAATAGGAGGGATACAAATAAATTGGTTCAAGAAAACCTTGAGCCACAAGGCTCGGCAAATGCCGAGAGTCTATTTAATTATTAGGAGGACAGTGAATGTTCGATCAACTTAATCAAGATAGATTAGTTTATATCCTAAAGGAAGTTCGAAAACTGGGTGATAGTAACGACAGTTTGAGTTCTAAAGAGTTAATTAATGAAATTGAAAAGATGCTACTGGTGTCAGAAGAAGCATAGCTTTTAATCCAAATACTTTGTCAGTAATAATTCCTACTCTTCCCTCTTTGCTGTAGGTGGAATTTCATTTGGATCGACAAGAATTTCGATGACAGTCGGCTCATTGTGAGTTATTAATGCAGCTTTAATAGCCAACTCAATTTCCTCTTTATTTTTACAACAATAAGCTTTAGCTCCAAATGATTTGGCGAACTGACTTACATCCAAGCCTAAACTATACTTAGAGCCGATTGAAGTATTAAGCCAACGGGTCATCCCCTTATCAACCATATCTAGTGAATGATTGTTAAAAACAAAGAAGATAACAGGAATATTTTCATTTACAGCGGTTGAAATTTCATTGCCATGCATAAACACACAGCCGTCACCAACTATACAAGCTACCGGCGTCGCTGTCACCGATAGCTTTGCTCCAATTGCATAACCAATAGCGTGGCCCATAGCGATAAACTGATCATCAAAGAAAAAAGTTCCTGGTTCTAATATTTCCAGATGTTGGATTGCATAATAAGAATGGCTTCCTGCATCCCCGAAAATGATTGTATTTGAAGGGAGGTGTTTCCTAATTACTTTGACCGCATCTTCTGCAAGAATGTAAGAGCTATCCGTTTCTTCTTCGCAATATGTAGCTGCAACTTGATTTTGTATTTCAGAATACTCAACCACCGATTTCAACGTGGACATTTCATTTATCCCCTTCAAGTTCTCTCTCATATTTCCACCAATATAAGTAGTAGGAACTGGGATCGCTTTTCCAACAAACGTCGGTTCTAAATCAAAATGGAGGATTTGCTTTGGATACATGCTGCTTGTAAAACCTGCAAGTGACATATCACTTAGCCTCGTCCCAACAACAATCATCAAATCAATACCGGATTTTAGATAATCTAGTGCTGCTTGTGTTCCACCTAACCCATAACCACCTAAATATAGGGGATGGTTAGTAACAAACGTTCCTTTTCCACTTGGTGTTGTAATGACAGGAATTTGATAGGACTCGGCTAGTACAGCTACCTCTTCATAGCATTGAGAAGTATGGACCCCTTTTCCTAAAAACAACACCGGCTGTTTCGCTTGTTCAATTAATGTTTTGCACGTGTTTAACTGAGATGAAATTAACTTTGAAGAGTTAAAGGATAATTCAACGTAAAAAGGCGGTATTTCCTCTAACAAAACATCGAGCGGGATTGAAAGATGAATCGGGCCACCAGGACCTTGTGTTGCTTTTTCCAATGCATGTTTCAGGATTAACTCTAACTGTTGACCACTTGTGGCCATACAACTAAATAATGTCACAGGCTCAAACATTTTTACAAGATCGATTCCAAACTTCGATGAATCTTGACTAAATGGTTTTCCAATTTGTGTAATTGGAGGTTGTCCCGTAATAAACAAGACAGGTAAGTTATCAGCTTTTGCTTGTGCTGCAGCAGTTAAAAGGTTTGTTCCGCCAGGACCAGAAGTTCCTATCACAATGCCTAATGTATTTCTATTAAAAGCATAGCCCGCAGCACAATAACCTGATCCTGTTTCATGGCGTCCTAATACATAATGAATCCCACGTAAATCAATTTCCTTCAACAGCGGTGCTATTGGCCTTCCCGGAATGCCAAACACATGTTTAATCTTCCATTTTTCAAAGTGCTCCGCAAGTATTGCTCCAACCGTCTTTAACTCCTCCATAAAGGTACACCTCTTTTAATTTATTAATGGTAGGTAAACAGTAAACGTCGATCCTTCTCCCAACTGTGACTCAACGAAGATTTTTCCTTGATGGTTTTTTACTATTCGTTCACAAACTGACAAGCCTAACCCAACCCCATTTTCTTTTGTACTAAAAAATGGTGAAAATAACTGTTCACTTTCCTCTTTCGTTATCCCACCCCCATTATCGATCACCTTAATAAAAATTCCTTCCGAGTCATTCAAAGCTGTAACATTGATCTTTCCGCCGCTAGGTGTCACATCCATTGCATTCTGAATTAAATTAATTAGCACCTGCTTAATTTGGTTTGCATCGATAGATAATTCCACTTTTTCTATTAACATATCATCGACGACTATTTGAATATTTTTGAGAGTAGCTTCGCTTTTCATAAAAATTACTGTTCGCTCTAGCAGATCAATTACGTTCATTTTCTTTTTAGAAGGAGCATCAGGTCTTGATGTAAGAACAAAGTTTGAAACTAGTTGATTCACACGCTCCAATTCATCGGAAATAATAGTTAAATAATCTTTGGCAGTTTCATCTTGATAATGTTTCTCTAATAAATGGATAAAACCCATGATAGGTGTAAGCGGATTTCTAATTTCATGAGCTAAACCAGCACTAAGCCTTCCAATTGTTGAGAGTTTTTCATTTTCAATAATTTGTTGCTCCATAATATAGCGCTCCGTAATATCACGGAATTGTCCATAACAACCTATTAAATCCTTTTTTTGATCAAATATAGGTAAAACATCAATTATAATATATTTCTTTTCCTTTCCAATTTGATAACAAATCTCAGCATTAATTATTTCTTGATTTTTTTCTAGGGCGTTAATAAAATAATGACTGATTTCCTCAATAACGCATATTGACTTACCAACACAAAGTAATTGATTAATGTCAAACATCTTCTCAGCACTTTCATTAAAGGATGTAATTATTCCATCTTGGTCGGTAATGATAATTCCATTACATGTTGTATTAATCATAATTTGGTTTAACTCTTGCAATCTTCTATTTTGAACATTGACAGTTATTTCCCGTTCAATTGAATCAATAGCAGAGGACAAAAGCCCCAAGTGAAACGCACTGCTATCACCAATTTTAGTCATTAAGGTTACCGTACCTACCACTGGATTATATTTATGATCAATACTTTGGAACAAACAGCTTGTACAAGAAAAATCATGAAAACAATGATGGTAGTGTTGTGTTCCTATCGTTTGAATTGGATGTTTATGCTTAAGGCATAAACTAACTGAATTTGTTCCTGAAGTCTCTTCATCAAACATAATACCTGGAATAACTCCAAATATATTTTTTAAGTCATTGTCACCGAATATCTCAATAATTACTCCCGAATCATTTGTAATAATAAAGAGGCTAGGAACCCCTTCCATGTATAATAGCAATTTACTCATAAAATGCTTAGTGACATTGATTATTTCTTGGTACTTTCTCCTCTCATTAGTTATCTCTTGCTCTTGGAGGACTTCTGTAAGTCTAGGGATATCGGCTGGGTCCAAATTGTATTTATTTTTACAATTATATTTTGAGTTAATGATATATAATGGTTCGGTATTCATGGATTCACCCACCCTTCTCGAGTATGAAATGCTAGATTTTAACAAGTACTTCTTTTAACAACATCATCGCTTTGATTGCTTTAGGAAAGCCTATATAGGCCACTGAGTGAACGATTAGATCTTTAATTTCCTTACTAGTAATTCCAATATTTAATGCAGCTTTATAATGTAACTCTAAAGCCGAATTAATTTCTCCTTGTGTGATTAACGAGGTAATACTAATAATTTCTTTTTCCCTATGTGTTAGATTTGTTAAAGTGTGCAAATCACCATAGGCAAACTCTATGACCATAGACGCTAGCTCAGGGGAGATCGCCTTTAGCTCTTCTAATGAATTAATTGCATTTTCTCCACAAATATTCTTAAAATTTTCGAGACCGCTGTCATACCTATCCACGGCAATACCACCCTTTATGCTTTCTAGGTTATTTTTTCCAATTAATATGGATATTGTATATTATTTCAATTAATCTGAGAAGAAGCAATATAAAGAATTATTTAAATTCACCGCTTTGTTTTTATTCCCCAATATGCCCAATTGAAAATAACTCCATATTTGTGTCATTATTGTAGGTAGGATACTGAAGCTATGGAGGTTAGTACTTTGAGAGATAAAAAGAAGTTAGGGATGGTCGGTTTTATTATTTTTGGTGCTCAATTTATGTTTTATTTAATACAAGGCAATTTCTTAATCGAGTTATTGGTCATTGCACTCCTGTTTCTGTTCTTTTCACTTTATAGTGCGTTTAATGATACAAAGTCAAAAAAGTAACGTCAGGTAGGTTATGAGGACGAGCGATACTAATAGGGTATGGCTCGTTTTGTATTTTTCTTATAGCCATTTACACGTTTACGCTTGTCAAATCGCCCTGTTTCTTTGTGACTTATCCCTAATTTTAAAAGAAATTGTTCTTTTTCGGTCCTCCTACTTGGCCATTTAGCAAATGTTGGGGTTTATTAGCCAAAGCTGGGTTTTATTAGCTATTTGGTATGCTTTATTAGTCAAACTTGGGGTTTATTAGCCAAAGCTTAATCAGCGTGCAAAAATTTTAACTCGACAAGTGCCTAGTCACCCCAAAATTTTCAAACCGCATTAATACATACAAATTACTAGATTGGCCGCCGGTGTCACGCTTTAGTTCGTGGACAACAAGGCCGATCTTTTTTGCTTTAGCGACCATTCGCTTCCAAGTTGAGCGGGAAATACTGTTCCCGTTGTATTTTTCATGCAACACCTTAAGCGCAGTACCGATCTTCAGATAGCGACACCAACAACCTTCACCGCATACTGGGTCAGCTGCATAAGACCAAGTTTTTCACTTCTCGTAAACTCGCGTCCAAATTTTCCCACCCGCAATCCAAAATGCTCATTATACTCCGCGACTGATTGAAACTCGAGTAGCTTTTGAAATTTTCGATTTGTCCATTTTTTAACATTTGAACTCCCCCTTCAAAGTTTTTTAAAAGGGGTGAGGCATTTCAAAAATATAGCCAAACTTTATGTTTGACCTATCCATACGTTAAGTTTCACCTAGTCAAACTTAACGTTTGAGCATGTGAAACGTGAAGTTTGGTGATATGACACTTAAGCTCCGAGCCGCAATAATAAGGGTACCGCGGAATATTTGGAGAGCGCGCTTTCCGCTGGAGAGTTAGTGAAATGAATAGGTCATTTGAAGAAGTAGTCGAGGCTTTTGCACCACTTGTCAAAAAGCAGATTAGACAGCTGCATGGAACGAAGCACTTTGATGAGCTATACCAAATTGGCTTAATTGCGATCTGGGAGGCTTCGGAACGCTTCTCGGGGGAAAAAGGTCAATTCCCTAGTTACGTGAAAAAATATATACGAGGGAAGATGCTAAATTTTTTAAATAAAGAAATGAAGATTCGCGAGCGAACGGTTATGTTCGAAGAGCCAGAAGCTATTGAGCAAATCCCAGCACATGAAGCGACCATCGTGATGACCATTCCACTCAGGCCAATCCTTCCTTACTTATCTGATAGAGAAAAATTGTGGCTAGTTGAATACCTTGAACACGGTAAAGGCCCGAAGCAAATTGCGAACGAACAAAATGTCTCTGTTAACACGGTAAAGGCTTGGCGAGTTGATGCAATCAAAAAATTGAAAAGGCATCTCAGCTAACTTATTAGAATATCAAACCCTGCGTTTGTACCTTCGATTCAACACCTTAACCTAGCAACGAAAAAAACTTCAAAAATCACCCCATCCTTTTTCGAAAAAGATTGTATTTATAAAGTGAAGGGGGTGAGACAAGATGAACATTTTAAAATCACGGTTAACAATCACGGTGCATGCGGGCTTTGATCAGGATGGTGAGGAGGTCTTCAAGACAAAGAACTTCTCAAACGTAAACAATTTAGCGACAGAAGAACAACTCCTGCTTGCGGCCCAAGCATTAGTGACACTACAACAGCACACGTTGGAAAGCGTTACAAGAACAAACATGTACAACGTATTTTAAGAGTATTGGAATTTAATAGGATAGGAGGTGAACAATGATGGCGAAGAAAATTGAATTAATTTTTAAAAATGAGATTGGCAGAAATGTAACGATTTCATTAGATGACCCAATTGAGCCAGTCGATAAAGAAAAAGTATCGCTAGTGATGGATCAAGTGATCGCCCAACAAGCATTCGTTTCAGGCGGAGGGTTATTGGTGGGCAAGGCGGCAGCGCGAATTGTTGAACGCAATGTAGAGCCAATTAGTATTCCAGTAAATTAAGTTAGTTAGGGGGCGGAGGGTACTCCTCCCCCTTTGTTAGTTGAGTTTTTTCGAAAGGAGGTCGGCAGGATATGGAGATATGGATCCCGCTCATTAGCGAATACGGCTTTCCGGTGATGGTTACCCTTTACTTGCTGCATCATATCGAGGTAAAGCTAGACATACTGAACGATTCGATTAAGAGTCTGGCCCAATCGCTGCAACAACCGAGTGAGAGCACACCTATGAAGGCGCAGAAAGCTAGTTCGTGATGGACTGGTTTTTTTGGTGTGGGAAATGGTGAACAGTGCAACAATGGGTTTGCTTATAGACTTAATTTACGAATGACAAGCAACTTCTCATCTTGTATACTATATTCAGAAGGAGGTGAGTAGAAGTGAACAATGAAAAAATTGAGGATATGTTAACTCAATTAATAAAAATAGTTGGCAATATTCAATCTGATATCCAAGGGATGCAATCTGATATTCGGGGTATGAAATCTGATATCCAAGGTTTGCAATCTGATGTACAGGGTGTTAAAGCGGATATTCAAGAAATTAAAGCCGAGGCTCGAGATTTTAAGGCAAAAAGTGAAGCACGACACGAGGCAGTTATGACCCAGCTTAAAACGCTTGAAAATGATCAGGACTTCATTTGGGAAAAAGCGGTCCGCAATGAAAGAGAACTTGGGAACCTCAAAAGACAATTAAGTTAAGGCAACTCCAAATCTCCGTACACATAAACCTACGATAATACCTACCTGATTGTTTTTGTCCAAAGTAAATGAAAAGGAGTGCTTCCTTTAATGGACAGCACTCCTTTACTATTTTTGCAAAAAAACTTACCTCTATTAGTACCTCGAAAAAGTTCATTACATATATTGTCCTTTTCACATTCCATTTAGAAAATTAACTTCCATCGGTGTCTAGTTCACCATCACTTACTTTTATTCCTCTGTTTAGCCTTCTTTGCCTTTCTCGAAAACCCTTGTTGCTTTTGCTACGTCCTCATACTGCCTATCACCGAAACAACCTGCATTGTACCCAGCTGCTAAGATAAAGATTGATATTAAAACCATCCAAGGGTTAGTTGAAATAGCTCCATTTATGCGGTACGGCAATTAGCTTATATAAGATTAAAATACATTTTTAAAAGCTTTAATAGTGTGAAAAAAGGCTGAAAATTGATACTGTAAATTAGGTTATTTTACTCAAAACGTAAAGTTAGCAAAATCATCTGTAATGAAACCCCATACAAAAGATCAGGGGTTTTATTTTTTTATGGTTACTTGTTTTTGAGTTTCAGACGGACAAAAAAGGTTGAAACAAATAAAGGGATTTTATCATAATTTGTAGAAATATCACTTTTGAAGGGGTCGGCTAAAAAATTTAACTGGAAAAACTTATTTATATTAGTCAAGGGGATAGTAAAAATGAAAAAATTATTAGCCATATTATTAATAATTCTTGTGGGGTGTGGTTCCACTACTACAGATCTAGAATATGAGGTAGTAGATGTTGATATTAATGGTGATTTAAGTGAAACAAAGGGGATAAATATTGATGGGAAGATACTAGTTCCCATTGAATTTATTGGTGAAATCTCTACGGTCGCACCAAAGTGGGATAATGACTCAAATAGTATAAAAATAGCCTTCAAGGAACATCCAAACGAAACTATAAAAAAGTTAGTTGATTTAATGAATGAGGTAACAACTTTAAAAAAAGAATTAGAAATATCACAAGAAAGAAATCAAGAGTTGAAATTCGAGTTGATTTCAATGACTGGTGATGATGCAGTTGTTACAAATGGGAATGAGAAAAAGTCAAAACCAGGAAAAGACTGGAATAGCCTAGAGACAGACTATTATGTATTACATTACCCAAATGTTCTTAGAGATGATGGCGAAAAAATGAAGGAATACCTTGATTTATCTATAGATGCGATCATGAAAGAATTTAGTCAATTTAGCGAGAAATTAAATCAATATTTTAAGAAAGTTGAACTTGATGTTTATGTCCATAATACCCCAAATCAGTATGCATCTATTGGAACATGGACGATTTTAACTTGGGATAATTTTAATGCAGAAATTCACCTATTAGGGAAAGAAGCT
Organism: Anaerobacillus isosaccharinicus; assembly: GCF_001866075.3. GTDB lineage: Bacteria > Bacillota > Bacilli > Bacillales > Anaerobacillaceae > Anaerobacillus > Anaerobacillus isosaccharinicus. Next base: position 1,121,474 of record NZ_CP063356.1, read on the forward strand.
CATGGTCCAAATACATGTTGCACAAACGCTAATCGGCCATTTGACAATGAGTACTTCTTAAAAACTACTATTCACGAGTACTTCACATTACCGATCATCTACTTAGTTAGTGAGAAAAAGGTGGGGTGGAATAACGCGACATCTGTACCAAACTGGTTTGGTGAAGGATTAAACGATTACTATGGTGATTTATATGGCTCAACATCAATGGAAACATTAAAGTATCACAAAAAAAGGATTTTAAAGAATGTTAATGTAATCTCCTTTTCAAATGAAGGGATTAAAGTTGATGAAATGTATGGTGATGGAATGGTGCTAGTAGCTTTCTTATATGAAACATTTGGAAAAGAAAAATTGCATCAGCTTTTATTTAGTGAAGAAAAAACTTTTGATGAAGCATTTAGAAAAGTGTATGGTCAATATAAAGATTTAGAAAAACCTTTTAGAGATTGGGTTTCAAAATAACAAAAAAGAGGGGAGTGCTCATCTTTTTTGTAAAGCTAATATTTATGAAAAGTTTTTTCCATGGTCGGTTGATATGATTATGTAGTCCATATTACATAGTTCCAAATGGGAAAACAGGTCAATTACAATTTCAGCGGAAGGCTTTATATCCAAATGATTGTTCTGGTCAAAAATTCCAAAAGGAGTGCTTCCTTTAATGGACAGCACTCCTTTCTTTACATTTTATATAGTGATAAAACAACTCGTACTTGCCTGATCCTATTAAGCAGCAATGTTCTTTTTGCCTTTATTTTTGAAAATCAAGCTTTTCAGATATGGCATTACCCAACGGTCACCACCGAAACGCCCCGCATTGTAGCCAGCTACTAAGATAAAGATTGATAGTAAAATCATCCAAGGATTTGATGAAACAGTTCCAGCAAACATAAATGCAAAGTTCATAACGACACCGAAGAATGCTGCATAAGTTGTTAAAACACCAAGAATTAGTCCAAGACCTACTAGCACTTCTCCCCATGCAACCATAAAACTAAATAATTCTGCATTTGGAATGGCAAATTTTTCTAAGAATGCAAGATAAGTTGGATAAACTGCTTCCCCGTTACTTACGACTGGGTTATTGACTGCCCCATTCAAGTAACCTCCAGCATTGAAAGGGTCACCTGTTACTTTGCCCCAACCAGCCTTCAGCCAGCTCCAACCTAAATATACACGTAATACTGCTAATAAACCTGCTGCAATTTGATTGTTTCTTAAGAAATTCATGACCATAATGGATCATCTCCTCATCGTATTTGATTGATAGTGAATGATCGGTCTAGTCGTACTTCGTGTGGTTGATCGATTGAATTCTTCGATCGGGTGGTTTAGTGATCACTAACTATCTTCACTTATAGTATATATCGCGAGCCGCAGTTACGACTGATCTACCTGTGAACATTCGGTTGTGAAATGGTGAACAAAGTGTGAAGGGAGAGGGGACTGGGGGGACAGGTACACTGTCCCATCTTTTGCTAAGAGGGATAGTATTCCTTTCCCTTCGCAAAAAAGAGACAATGGAACCTTCAGTAGGATATACCTAAATTGCCCCAACTTCCCGCAAACAAACACTACGTTTTATTCCAACATGGATGTTCTAGCTTTAAAAATCTAAAAGGAGTACTACCTTCATTAAACAGCATTCATATTTTTATTTTTAAAGTTTAGTTAATTAGCTAACTAACAAATCAACACAAAAAAAAGCCCCGCAGAGATTGATCTCTACAGAGCTTCGTTTTAAGGTTCGCAATTTTTATTTACCTTTGTTCCCAGCTTCCTCACGCTTCGTTTTAGCGTCTTCAGGTTTTCTTTCCTGAGCTTTTTGAGCTGCTTCGTTTTGCTTCTCATCTTGTTTTTTAACACCTTGTTGTTTTACATCTTGCTTTTTCACATCATGTTGCTTTACATCTTCTTTTTTAGCTTTGTTATTTTCATTGTTATTGTTTGCTTTTTCTTTATTGTCTTTTGCTACTTTTACCGTCTTTTCTTCAGTTTCTTCTCCAAGAAGCTCTTCGTTTTCTTCGATTACCACTTCGTTAAGTTCGTCAGTTGCTTCTGTAGACTCTTCTTCTTGAATTTCATCGGTTGCTAATTCTTCTTCGTTAACTTCTGTTGTTTCTTGTAGTTTTGCTAATCTTTTATTGATTTTAGTTTCAAGTTTTTCTTGTGCTTTTTCAATATTCTTTTCTAGAGACGCTTTTGCTTGTGGGTTTTGCACTTTTTCTAATGCTGCTTGAAGTGCAAGGATGTTCTTAGAGAATTTTGCTTCAAGTGCTTCACGAGTGGTATCTTGTTGAACTTCTTGTGTATCCTCATCATTTTCAAGGGCTTCTTCCTCAACATTTGTTCCATCTTCATCTGCAGCATCTTCTTCATTTGCTGCTTCATCTTCTGTTATTTCCTTTGATTTTTCATATTTTTCAAATGCTAACTCTTGTTGTTGAATAGCTTTTTGAAGCACTTCATTCGCTAATTCCTCTTTTCCTTTAGCAAGTAGAGCTTCTGCCTCTTTGATACGCTCTTGTGCAAATACAACTAGTAATTGAGCTCCTTTTACATCATCAAACGTCAAAGTAAGTTGTATGAATTCCATTACTTTTTTTGTGAAATATAAGAAGTCACCAGGTATAAGTGACGGAGCTTCTTCTAAAACGTCTTCATCAGTAGTAACCTCATTCACTAGATTTGAATCTACTACTTCCTCTTCGTATGTAATAGTTTCAACCTCTACTGTTTCCTCAACTTGTGCGTCCATTTCGACCTCATGTTTGTCCGCATAAGCTGGTCCAGTTACTGATGAAAAAGCTAAAGCAGTTGTGATCACACCAGTAGCTAGTACATTACGAATATTCTTGCTGAAAATCAGTTTATTTTTTGACATAAAAAAATCCCTCCAATTTGTTTTCACTTATCTATACGAATGGACTTTTTATTTTAGGGGGGGGATAAGATTTTCTATTAAAAGTTTCCTGGTAAAATTTTTAAAATGGTGGGAGACAAGTTGAAGTTCGGTTTGAAAAAATAGGTAGAACAGTCGGGAAATTATAAAGGAGTGTTTATTTTAATAGGAAACACTTTCTTTTAAAGTACGTTTTCAAAAATTAAATGTAATTTCAGCTTATAAGAATGAGCACCATTAATTGACTAGGGCGTTTTGCATTTGAATTACACATTTTCGATCATTGGACGTGGTCATTTAGCAATCTGTAGTGGTTTATTATCCATTGGACAGACTTTATTTGCAAAAGCTATGATTTATTAGCCAAACATATCAATTTATTAGCCGAACCACCTTTTACATTTCTTTCGACTCCATAAAAAAAGCGACAACTACCAGACTATCTCTAGTAATTGTCACTTTTCATTTGTTGGTCAAAACGTACGCTGTAAACAAACATATTTAATGTTTTAGCCTTTTTGAGTTGAGATGTCTACCCTGTTAATAGTAGCCACAGGAGAGTTCACTCAATTAGTATATTCGCGCTAACCAATTTTATATCCATGTTGGTGTAAGTGAACTTTCATTGGTGTCTCACACCTGATCACTTCTTAACAATACGCCCTTCAACTGCAGGGATTGTTTTTCCACTTTGAATGAAGTTAATAACAACCTCATTTATTAATTCTCCCGTATCAACGATTAGATCGCCATTTGTAAACCATGAATAACCATCTCCGCCACTTGCAAGGAAATCATTTGTTGCTACAGAATATTTCTTTGCAGGGTCGATTGATTTACCATTAACTAGAACATTCGCTACCCTCTTGCCTACTTCTTTGCTTGGATCGAATTCAAAAGTTAGACCTGATACATGAAGGAAGCCACCATTTTGCTCAGGATAACTACGTACAGAGTGCTCTAAACTATTTAAAATATCTTGACCAGTTAACTCAATTGCAATGACAAAGTTTAAGAATGGGAAGGCTGCAACAACTTGATTCATTGTTACTTCACCTGAATCAATATCAGCTCGAATTCCTCCGCCATTTGTTAGTGCAATGTCTGCTCCAGTTAGTTCTCTCATAGCATCCGTAACCAAGTTACCTAAGTTTGTTTCTTGAGTTCGAACTAACTCACGGTCACCACCAAGCTTAACATTAACAGAACCAATTACTTCGCTAAGAACTTCATCTACAGCATTTTTATACTGATCTATTACATTCTTTACATCGGCTCTTTCTGCTAGATTTGCATGATCTCTTTCAAGGTGACCATGAACACCAACTAACTCGTTTTTAAAAAATAGCATATGAGTTATTCCCAGTGCCTTTCCATGCTCGTAGGCCTGTGTTATGAAAGTGCCATTCACCAATTCCGGCTTTTCAATAGTAGTATGACTGTGACCACCTAAAATTAGGTCAATACCTTTGACCGAATTTGAGATATCTAGATCAACGTCGTACCCTGAGTGTGATAAAACCACGATGTGATCTACTTCATCTTTTAATGCTTCAAGATAAAACTCCATCGTCTCTACTTCATCGATAAAAGCTAGGCCTTCGATATTTTTTGGGTGAGTTTTTACTATTGTATCAACTGCTGTTAGTCCAACTAAAGCAAACTTTTTACCAAACTCTTCAACAATTAAATGCGAGTAAAGTAATAATTCACCGTCAGCATCAACTACTACATTTGCGCTTAAAATCGGAAAATCCGTTAGGTCTTGTAACTCTAGTAATCTTTCATAACCAAAATTGAAGTCATGATTTCCTGCTACCATTGCATCATAACCAATTAAATTCATCGCTTCTACAGCAGAAGTCCCCTCAGAGAAATTAACATAATTTGTTCCGTGGAATGTATCTCCCATATCTAAAACAAACGTATTAGGATACTGTTCTTTAACACGATCTACAATTGTAGCAATCTTGGCAAAGCCCAGTTCCCCATTACGTTCACCGTAAAGAATCCGGCCGTGTAAATCATTAGAATGAACGATCGAAAAACGTTCGAAATTATTATGATAACGTTGTAAAATAGTTGTCATTTGACTAGTAGTCAAACCTTGCTTCGGTCTTAATGTTTTGTCTTCAAATCCTTTTAGGAGCTCTAGATTAATTGCTGCAGTAAGCTCTTGTTTCGCCCAAACTTTGTCTGCATCTTGAAAACTTTTTAGTATGTTATCGTCATAACTTTTCGCTAGATTTAGCGCTCTTATTAAAAATACATAAGCTTGTTCACGTGTTACCTTTTCATTAGCTCCAAAGTAACCTTCTCTAATCCCATTTGTAATACCTAAATTACTAGCTACTTTTACATACGGTGCAAGTTCAGCGGATACATCACCAAAACCACTATCACTTTCTACATAAGGCATAATGTCAATTCCAATTGTGTTAATTAACTCAGCTATAAATTCGCCACGAGTCACTTCATAACTATTATTAGCTTCAGCCATTGGTGTACTAGCAAATATAGTAGATAAGCTAATTAAAATTACAAGCAATAAAGATAATCGTTTTTTCATAAAAGAAAATCCTCCCTTTATTTCCATAATTTTATTTGCAACATGATCATTTTATCATAAATTCTTGTAAAATTTTACTAGTTATCTATTAAAAAAGACGAATTATGTAAATTTCTTGGCTCTTCGCTAATTTCTATTGGTACACGAGATTTCATTAAGAATAATAGTCTAGTAATCTTCTCAACTTTTACTAGGTTTTCATACTTAAAATCGACCGTCAAGGAAACCACTTGACCGACGATTTTAAGTATGAAAGTGCATAGTTAGGTTGAGAAGGAGATAATCTAAGCATGAGGCTTCACTCGTAAAGTAAACTTATTAGCCGTTGCGTAGATCATGGCAATAAAGTTTTCAATTGATCGGTAGCCTCTTGCTTTCCGCTTTGATGCTTGAACAAGGCTATTAATTCCTTCAAGTAAACCATTGGTCATTCTTGAAGCGAACCAACGTAATATACCTTTTTCATGTCTTTTGAGTGTCCGAGCAACATCAACTATTGGCTCTAAACGTGAACGTATTGCCCAATTGTACCAATCATCAAAATACCAACCTGAAAACATTTGGCTAGTTGACCAAAGTCCTTGTAGAGCTAATCTCAACCGATAAGCCTTAGCTGTATTTAAATGGCTATCTTTTAACTTCATAAGTTTTTCATGTTGAGACTGGGATAGGTTTTGTGAGTTCTTCAACCATAAATAACGTGTTTTTTTTAGCAATGGCTCATCATTCTGTTCCTGTCTGCGAACCTTATCGACAGCTTCGTTGACTAATTTCATAACGTGAAATTTATCGAACGTAATGTGTGCCTTTGGAAAAGCTTCTTCAATACCTTTAATAAAAGCCGGTGACATATCGCAACAGCACTCCAGGATTGAAGTCGCTTCTATTCCTTTATTTTCAAGGTGTTGCTTGAATGATTGGATCACAGAGGCATCTTTACCTTCAATGGCGAAAATGACACGTTTAGAATCAACATCTACAAATAACGTCACATAGCGATGGCCTCGTCTGCTTGAAGTTTCATCAACTGCAATACGAGTTATGTTTGAGAGATCAAGCTCATCCATATTTTTTTGTACATAATAATGGAAGACTCTCCACAATCTCGTATCATGTTCATTTACTTCACGAGCAACTGCGGCAACAGGCATTTCTTTCATTAACTGCATAACTTGGGCTTCGAATAGCCATGTGAACCCAGCTTTTGGTCGAGACCAATCAACTTGCACAGTTAGAACCTTATCGCAAATATCACATTTTATTCTTGGTAACCTTGCATGTAGATATGTCTGGTATTGCCAGAAATCCTTATGACGCCACATCCTGTCGTCATTTGCGATATCATGAACACCATTATGTTCATTTCCACAATGTGGACATGGGAACTTAGCTCCACGTTTGAAATCTAAAAAGACATGAAACTGATCTGAACTTTTTACTAATTTGTAGTCTTCAATATACCATGGATCTTGGATATCTAATGCCTCTTGAAATAGACGGTATTCTTTTTCGAAATCTTGCATTCTTACACACTCCTGACCGTTTTATTAGACTTTTTATCTAGTATGGTCAGGTCTTTTAATCTATAAACAAATACTAATTAGCGAGGAAGCAATTTCTTAATATATTTACACCATTCTTCTAAAATAGCATTGGAAAGAGGTTTAAAATCAATCTCAAAAAACAGCTGCCCCTAGGACATCAAGGAGACAGTAGACACCAAATAAACGTCCACCCGACACGTACATTTAAGGTGTTTTTGTCTTTTTAGGGTGTCTGACACCAATGAAGGTTCGAAAACACCTCTTTCCCCTTAACATAGGTTGCTTGTAACTCGAAGTTGTCATCAAGTACGATCAAATCGGCATCTTTGCCGATTTCAATAGAACCTTTTCGATCGGAGACTCCAATTTGTCTTGCTGGGTTTATTGTTAGTGTTGGTAATATTTCATGCAATGGTCGACCAGTGAAATCTAGTGCATTACGCAACGCTTCGATCATTGTTAAGCAGCTGCCGGCTAAGTCATTGCTTTCCTTCAACCTGACCTGGCCGTCCTTCATGTAACAAGGAAGGCCTCCAAGCTCATAGGTGTTTCCATCGGGTTGACCTGCGGCTGAAATAGCATCGGTGATAAGAATGATGTTCTCTAATGGCTTGGTGCGAAAAACATAGTTAATTAAATCTGAATGAATATGAAATCCGTCACAAATCAGCTCGACAGTTAGTTCATCGTGCATTAATGCAGCACCAGCTACGCCAGGTTCGCGGTGATGGAGGGGACGCATTCCGTTAAAAAGATGAGTAATATGGGTCGCCCCAGCTCCTATGGCCTGCTTCATCATTTGATAAGTGGCATTTGAATGCCCAATGGAAATAGTTACGCCTTTTTGATAGGTATGTCGAATAAACTCAATAGCCCCAGGCTGTTCAGGTGCAAGTGTTATAAGTCTAATATTGCCTTTGGATAACTCACAATATCTATCTAACTCATGAATGCTAGGTTCTCGAATATATAGTGGATTTTGGGCACCACTCCGCTTTTCATTTATAAAGGGTCCTTCTAAATGAAGACCTAACACTTCTGCTCCACTTGTACCATTCTCAATAGCCTTAACGATACTACCTATAACCCTTTCTATACTCAAGTGGTCTGCTGTCAATGTCGTTGGAAGAAATGAGGTTGTTCCATGTTTGGCGTGAAAAAGACACATACCGTCAATATCTTCAACATGACCACTCATTACATCGTAGCCACCGCCACCATGGACGTGAACATCAACAAATCCGGGGACGAGATGCCGACCATTTAGGTTAATGAAACTGTCGATGTTATCGTTATCAATCGCATCTCTTGACTCTAAGATCGCTTCAATCCTTCCATTCTCCACAACGACACTGCCACTAGCGATTACTCGATCTGGCGTATAAATTTTCGCTTTCGTAAAAACGGTTCGTTTACCCATCCCTAGCAGCACTCCTTATTGTTACAATTTAACAATGACCCTGCTGCTTGATCGACAATGACAATAACATCAGGATGAAGCTTCAAAAATGAGGCAGGAATATCTGTTGTTATTCCTGTTTGAAATAGCTTTTGGATGATCTCTGCTTTCTCAACACCTTGAGCTAATAAGACAATTTTTTTTGCGGATAAAATCGTTTGAATTCCCATTGTAATTGCGTATTGAGGTACTTCTTCTTTTTTTGAAAAAAAACGAGCATTGGCTTCTAAAGTTTTTTCTGAAAGACGAACTAGGTGAGTTTTTGCCTGTAGCTGTTCTGCTGGTTCGTTGAAACCTATGTGGCCATTGTTACCGATCCCTAGTAACTGCAAGTCAATCCCACCACAATAGGAGATAAAGTGCTCAAAGGTTTTACAGTATCCCTCAACATCGCCTAAATCTTTGTGGACACCTAAAGGGATATGAATATTTTCCTCTGCAACATTAATGTAATTAAATAGATGATTATGCATAAATGTATGGTAGCTTTGAGGGTGCTTGGGCTCAAGTCCAAAGTATTCATCTAAATTAAAGGTTGTCACTTGTGAGAAATCTATTTCTCCCGCTTGAAACCTGCGAATAAGTTCCTGATAGGTTGCGATTGGGGTGCTTCCTGTTGCTAATCCTAGAACAGCGGAAGGTTTTTCTTTAATTATTTCTTGAATTACGTCCGCTGCCTTTTTCGCTAAATTTTCTGCATCCTCAACCATATATAATTGCATCTCGCTCACCTCCCATTTACCCATGTCTGTAATGCTGCTCCTATTAGACCCGAATCATTACTCAAGTTAGACAATTCAATTTTTACATCATCAACAAGGGTTCTTATTCCCAATGATTGAATTTCTTGCTTTACTAAATCAATGATCCATTGGCCGTCATACATAACACCGCCACCTAAAACGACAATTTGCGGGTTAAAAATATGAATTAAGTTAACGACACCAGTGGCTAAGCCTCTAATCATCGTCTGAACGACTTTCGTTGCAAACGGATCTCCTAAATGATAGAAACGAAACACTTCTTCACTCGTCAAGGAGACGACCGCTTCCTTATTTCCTTTAACAGCATTTCGTAAATCATTCATCCTTTTTGCAATCCAAGGACCAGAAGCATATGTTTCTAAACAACCACGAAAACCACAATTACACTGTTCTCCGTCGAAATTTATGGTCATATGGCCTAACTCTGCAGCTCCACCCCAGGCGCCACGAAGAAGCTCTCCTTTGGAAATAATGCCACCACCAACACCTGTTCCAAGTGCCAAACACAAAACTTCATGATAACCTTTTGCTGCTCCAAGTTCTGCTTCTGCTAAAGTTAAAACATTAACGTCATTGTCCACATAAACGGGAAGGTCTGAATACGAATTTACTTCTTGTTGTAAGTAAATATCCCCCCAATTGTTAATGTTAGCCGTTCCTGATAATATTTTTCCTTCAAATGGATTTACTTGTCCTGCCGTACCAATTCCTATGCCTTGAAGCGTAATATCATTCAGTGATGCCCATTGAGTTAAATTTTCGATGAGTTCTTTTAATTCTTGTAAAATATCATTTCTGCCCATTTTCGGAGTAGGGACTTTCTGTTTATATAAAACTTCACCGCCTCTACTAACGATACCAGCTAATATTTTCGTCCCACCTATATCAACACCAATGCTATATTCCATCGATTTCCCCTCATTTTTCAAGCTTTATTTTCAATTTCGTCCATAATTACAAGTAACTCACATGTAACTTGACGTCTAGTTAGTTACCTTCGTTCCATGAAGATACTCATTCCAAACGTCAAAACCAAATTTGCCATAATAATTTAGTAGTATCGTCCAATCTACCACCATATCTTCAATGCCTTCTTTTTGAAGAAGCAAAACAATTTGATCAAAAAAAGCCGTTCCTAACCCTTTTCCTTGGTACTCCTTTGCTAACCCAATTGGGCCAAGTCCTCCGTAATTCGCTTCTAACCGAGCCTTCCAATAGACACTAGGTCCAAAATAACCATCATTGAACGTATGCACATGAGCAAAGCCAATTAACGTATTTCCTCTGAAAAGTCCGATCGTCCCAGCTATTTCTCGTTCTCTATCTACTAATTCAAGAGTATCATCGTACCAACGTTGGCTAAAGTTTTCTTTTAGCAATGTAAAAAGAGCTGGTTGTTCTCCTTCTCTCAACCTTCTTACTAAATACATTTCTTCAAGCGGGTATTGACTTTTGTATTTAGAGATTTTCGTCCGCAAGTCATACGCTTTGCCAGAAATGGTGTAGCCCTTTTTTTCAAAAAAATAGATCGCTTCTGACAGTTGAGCAGGAATGCCAGGAAATAAATGATATCGATCCATCCCAATCAAGATTTCGGTTTCGGGCACCAACCGCTGTTCAAAGTGATGTAGAAGCTGAGTACCAATCCCCTTTTTTCTCCAATCCTTATCCACTAGTAAAGAAGAGATCCAAACTCGCTTTTGTTCATTTTCTAACGGCTTCTTTGTAATCAAAAATCCCACCAAGGTTCCATCGACTAGAGCAAGATAAGAATTATTTCGATCAACCCAGCGGTTACTCAATAAGTTGCGCTCAACTAGTTGTTCCGTAATTGGAAAATGACTACCTACATTTTTATTCCATAGTTGCACGAGTTCGATAGAATTCCCCTCAAACTGTTGTAGACTTTCAATTTTTATCGTGTCATTCATGAGAAATACTCTCTATTTCTAACAAATTCACAGGCGATTTCCCTTTAAAAGCTTGCTGCCCTTCTAGTAGACACTTTAACTGTTTGATTGCATGATCGGTATAGCTGTATGTTGTGATATACGTACTCAAATCCTTTGGGAAACTAGCAATGATTTGTGGATTCCATAAAGAGACAACGATCACTCTATCCGTCTTTTCTTTGATTTTTCCGTGTAAATCTAGCCAAGATCGATCTAACTCGCGTCGCTCATTAATCAGTAACACAACATCTTGCTGAAGCTTTACAGACTCACTAATTTGCTCGACCTCACTAGGTGTAGGATTTGCACTCGTAATATAGTTAAGCTCATATCTATCTTCAGAAAAAACTTTATGAACGATTGATTTCCGATCCCCAATATAATTTTCATCATTATATGTTGTCTGACTGACGACTTTTATTTTTGCTTTTTTAGGAAGAGGTACTAACCGGTCACGATCAAATTGCAATGTAATTCCATCAAGCGCGATGTTGTTCATCGTTTTATGGAAAGATTCTTGTTTTAAAAATGAGTAGTCTATTTCTTTCGTGTCAAAAATACTAGAATCAATCCACTTATCTTTAAATCTCAAAATTCGATCGACTGCTGCATCAATGACTCCTTCGTCAATCTCCCCAAAGATCACACTTTTTTCTACTGCTTCAATCATGACTTGTTGTGAAGCAACGTCTTTGCCACAGGCAAGAATGATATCTGCTCCAGCCTGGACGGCTTTCACCGAGCCAGCTTCTCGACCAAAATACTTTGAGATAGCATGCATTTCCATAGAGTCTGTAATAATAAGTCCGTCAAAAAGATATTTCTCTCTTAAGAGGCTCTTTAAAAAGAACGAACTTAATGTAGCTGGATACTCGCGGTCAAGGGCAGGATAAATAATGTGTGCTGTCATAATTGCTTCCATACCACTCTTAAAATTCTCAATAAACGGAAGTAACTCAAATTGTTCTAACTCTTTTAATTTTTTATCTACCTTAGGAAGACTTAAATGAGAATCAAAGGCTGTATCACCGTGCCCTGGAAAATGTTTACCGACAGCAAGGACACCGGCATCATGATAGCCCTGAACACTTTGCTGCCCAAGCCTGCTAACTACTTCAGCTGATTCGCTATAAGAACGAGCGCCAATCACAGGGTTTTTAGGATTATTATTTATATCAATGACTGGAGCAAAATTCATGTTAAACCCAATCTTTTTTAACTGTACCCCCATAATGTAAGAAGCATCATACGCATGTTTTTCATTGCCAGACGCTGCAATCAACATATTTCCTGGAGAAATAATCATTCCATCCCATAAGTAGGCAATTCCTCCGCCTTCTTGATCGATGGAAATCCATAATGGCGGACGCTCATGATCTTTTGCGGTCTGCTGAATGTCCTTAATTAGCTGGACTACTTTTTTCACATCTCTTAAGTTACGTTGAAAGAGGATGACTCCACCCACATTTAAGTCTACAATTGCTTTTTCTAAATCGGTTGACATCTCTTCTCCGCCAAATGCGATAATAAACATCTGTCCGATTTTTTCTTTTATAGACCAACCTCTAGCATCCATTTATTTCCCTCCATGTTTGCTATTGCTTACTTTTTCATTCACTTCAAGTTTAAAACCAACTTCAAACATTCGATTCCAAGGCAATCGAACATTTTTAAGTTCAATTTTCCCTTCTGGTAGATCCGATAGGTTAGTATCAACAAAGTTCCCCAATAATCGGGCAACAAGATACGTAACCTCCGAAACTTGGTCTTCTAAATTTCTCGGTGTTAAATCCATCGTTGGTAGAATTTCATACGAAACGCGCTTCCTAACAACAGCCTGATAACCCCAATCTTCAACAAGTCTAGCATAAAAGAAGTTGCGGCTATTTTTTTCGTGTTCAGCGCCAGCTTCCCGTTTTTTATAATAAGAGGCAATAATTGCATGAGAAACAACGGTGCCCATCGTATTTCCATTCGTATTCCAAGCTGCATAAGCGATTAAGTCACTTAACAGTCCTTCTTTGTTTACTAATTGCATCAGTGAAAGGTCTGCACCGTTACAAATCGCTACATCTGCTAAAGCAACATTTCTTCCTTTACGGATAAAATGCTTCATCGCTTGAACAAATTCTCTTATATTCACTTCTGAAAAATACGATCGGTGTCTTGTTTCAAGGGCGAAGCTTGATTCTGACATTTCTTGTTGGCCAACAGCTGGAGAGTGTACCATTAAAATTAGATCATTATCCTTTTCATCGCTAACAATCACTCCACCAGCAGAAGTAATATGTGCTTTTATACTTTCAGATAAACTACGGTCCTCATATTTTGGAATAATAAATGGACCATTTGTTGAAGAATAGCGAACTGCTAGCTCAGGAGTGTATTGGTTCGCTTGGCAAAAAACTCTAGCGAACAACGTACAAGCAATTTCATCTGCTCCAGGGTAAATGTTGATTTTATCCATTAGGTTTAGCCGGTCAATTTGATACATGAATTGCCGCTGTTCTTTTGCTGTAAAGCCGTATTTAGAATTGTCATCAAGCGGAATGATTAAATAGTCAATTTCACCATTATCAACCATATTGACTACCTCAGCTGTAACAGAGAAATTCTTTTTTCTGCGCCCCAAGTAATCTGCTTCTATTTCTTTTGGAAGCTCTCTTTCAACCGAAGCTAACTCTTCTTCATCCTCTTTACTGAAGATCTTTTGTTCCTTTTTGTCAGTTAACCAGCCTAAGCGAAAAATTTTTCTGCCATGCTGCTCATAATAATTCGGCTCTTCTTCACTACTATCATAGTTAGGAACGCGCATAATTAAGTTATATGCGTAAATTTCAATCGACGGATTTTGCTTTTTTATAACCCTCAAGATGGATAATCTTTCTAAACATTCTTGTACCGTTAATTGATGTAACCTCGATGGGACAATTCCGCCATAAATGAGCATATCAATGGAAACAATTAAATAATCGGCTGTTTTTGTCTCTTCTTCTAACCATTTAATTAGTAACGGCCCATTTGCTGGTAGCTTCATTTTACCTAGTATATTAGAATCCGGTAAAACCATTTCCATATCTGTCATATCAGCTAAAGCCTTTGGATATTGAAAATTACAAGGGCGTTCATCTAATGGAACATACACAACCTTTGCCATGTCGAATCCTCCTATTTGTCTTCCATATAATCTATTTATTCAACTCTAAATGCTCCCACCACTGATACATTTCTAAATGGATCGCATCAAAGATCATCATGCCATCACTTTTCTCCAGACAAATGTTCACTGCCTGTGTAAAATTTATTTCATTTTGGTGGTATTCTTGTAAGTATAGTCCCGCTAAAATCGGTACGTCATTTGTTGTTACCTTTTTACTTAACTCAATTGCACCTTCAACACTTTCCCATTCCCTTTTATTTCTTCGTCTTGCTTCATCTATTGTTACGGATGGAAAATAACAACCTGTCATCAGAAAATCTAGTTCCGATGCATAGCCTGTTTGTGCATAATCGCCATCCATCCAGTCATATTCAGGTTGATAGTTAGTGCTACCCCAATTCACTCCTTCATGGTAGAAGTCTGGATACCATGCACCTACATAAATTCCAAAATCTAGTTCGTTGTTTTGTTCTTTTATTAAAGACTTAGCATTTACAACAAATTTCTTGATATTATTTGCTCTCCACATGATCCATTTTTTATATAGTCTTCCTGGGACTATTTGATCTTGATCAAGCGTTAAAATATCCCCCGGCCAACTATCAACTTTTAAACCTGTATCCACTTCAAACGCAACTCTACTAAACTCACTAAAATCACCATAAACATTTGGATATCGACAGCGATCTAGGACGATGGCATCCGCTGAATATTTACTTACAACCTCTTTAATAATCGATAATTCATATTCCTTTACCTCTGGGTGGGCTGGATTGACAAAAATTCCTGGTTCCAAATAGTTTTCTGCTTTTGTAAAAATAGGTCTGTTGGTGGACTGATCGTTGTGGTAATAGGTCACTTGCCATTCTTGCTTATCCCGAATGAAACCACTTTGGTCATGAATATTCCCTTCAGAAAAAACATCGAATTTGATGATCGATTTCATGCCACTTTTTTTAATTGAATCTAACATTATCTCTAAATAATCTATCCCCCGCCAATCAGTAAATCTTTCCCACAAACCGACATGTGGAGCAATTTCACTCTTATATGTTACATATCCATATGGTAATTTGGCATCAACAACGACATGAGTAAAACCCGCTTTCTTGGCATTCTCAATATAGCTGTTTCTCATCTCGGCACTCGTTAATTTTTGTCCATTAGCTAAGAAATCAACCCATAATACTTTTGCGCTTTTATCAAATTTAGGCAAGAAAATGACATCCTTTCACCTTAATTAAATCGCCAATTTGCTTGTTCGTTCTTCTGTTAATGTGAAGAAATGGCATCTTTACAGACACCATTTCCTCATTTTTTCATTACCTGTTTTTATACCATTCGTTGACTTCATCAGTCCACTGTTGGCCGCCTTCTTTGTACCATCTTTCAACGAATTTATCAAACTCGTCAATTGAACGTCTTCCAGAAATAATATTTGCGAAAATTTCATCCTCAACTGCTCTTAATTGAGCACCATATAGACCTACTGAAGGTGTCGGTGGTCCAACAAATTCAGATACCATTACGTTTTCGGCGATTTTCGAAACGTTATCAAATAAGTTAAACTCTAGACCAAGTGAATCTAAACGAATTTTTGTTGTTTCCATATCTAATGGTTCAACTGTGTTGTACATTTGACGATATAAATGCTCGTTATGCTTTTCAAAATCAGTTGAAGCTACACCGTCTTTAATTTCCCAAACTTCGCCTTCAAATCCTAAGAAAATATCTCTAAATCCATCAGAAACTAGGAAGTCTAGCATTTTAACAACTGCCACTGCATTATCACTAGTCACAGGGATTGCATTATAACCACGAACTAATGGTCTACCTTCTACTCCTGAATGCCCATTAGGTCCAACAGGATAATCTAATGAAACCCACTCAGCTTTTTCGTTGTTTTGCTTGTTTGTTAAGATTGGTCCACGAGTATCCCACCAAGCTGCCGAGTATAAACCAATACGATCGTTAGCAATTTTCTCGTTTACTGCTGCTAAGTTGTTCGATGGGAATTCTCGATCAAACAATCCTTGTTCATATAGATCCGCTAAGAAAGCAAGCGCTTCTTTCATTTCTGGCAATGTACTAGAGAAAACAAGTTTGCCATCTCTCTCAACCCATTGATTTCGTTGTACTCCAAAAGCACCTAACATTGGAGAAATACGACCTAAATGATCTGTCATAATATAACCCATGTTGTTATAGTTTTCTTTAAATGCCTTTAACACTTCCACATATTCATCCAATGTCACGGGCTTATCTAAGCCTAGATCATTTAACCAATCTTGGCGCACATAAATAAGTTCTGTTCCAGCTTCTTGAAGAATATGAGGGACAGCATAAATTTCGCCATCAATCGTTACAGCCTGCCAAGCTTGTTCAGGAATATACTTTAATAAGTTTTGACCATGTTCTTCAATGATCGATGATAGTGGTGTTAATGCTTTTTGGTTTACAAAGTTTACAAACCAGTTTGCATCCGGGCTATAAATCATATCAGGTAAATCTCTACCGGCCATAAGAACATTTAGACGCTCCATGTACCCTTCAGCCGGTGGAACTTGCACAGTAATATTTAAATTCGTATTTTCTTGGATAAAGTCTAAATATGGATTTTCATTTTCAGACATTCCACTTGGGAAGTTACGTCCATAGTTATTCACAACGATTTCTATGTCTATTGGTTCTTCCGGAACAACTACCTCTTGTTTTGGTGTTTCAACTTTTGGATCCTCTTTCTTGTCATCATCCACCGCTGACTTTTCTGACGAACAAGCAACAGCAAACATCATGATAGCTACTAAACTAAGAAGTAAAAAGAGACTTTTTAAAGACGAACTGTTCTTTACCATTAATCATTTCCCCCTTCGAATATGTTCGGATAAATCGATAATGAAAAAATGTAGTTAAGTATTGCTATCTTGACAACACCCCCCTTAATGAAAACTTGTAGCTTACCCTTTAACAGAACCTAACATAACACCTTTCACAAAATATTTTTGCAAGAATGGATACACAATTAAGATTGGTAATGTACTAGAAATTAAAGCTGCTGCTTTCAATGACTCATTTGCGAGCAACTGTTGTTCAAAGTTATTTCTGATGTTTATTTCTGATTGATCAAATTGAATTAATTCTCTTAAGTAAACTTGTAATGGGTAAAGACTACGATCATTAATGTAGAGCACTGCATCGAAGAATGAGTTCCAATGGTATACTGCATGGAACAAACCAATGGTTGCTATTACAGGCATTGATAATGGGATGACAATTTTAAATAAAATCCCAATGTTTGACGCCCCATCAATTTTTGCCGACTCTTCTAATTCAGCTGGCACACTTTGAAAGAAATTTTTCACAATGATTAAGTTGAAAGCACTTATTGCCGTCGGAATGATATACGCCCAGAAAGTATTTAACAATCCGGTTTCTCGAACAACTAAGTAGGTTGGGATCATCCCACCGCTAAATAGCATCGTAAAAACGACTAAAAATAAGATAACTCCCCGGCCTTTAATGTAGGATTTCGATAACGGATAGGCCATTAAACAAGTAAAAAATACATTGATAAACGTTCCTATTACGGTACGCGCAACACTCACACCAAACGCTCTAAGAAAGTGTTGATCCATTAGCACTTCCTTGTAGGCCAAAAAGGTTGTTTCAATTGGGTAAAAAACAACTTCACCAGAGACAATGGCTCTATGGCTACTTAGGGATTGTGAAATAACATGAATGAAAGGAAACAAGCACAACAGTGCAAATGCACCCAGTAAAATATAGTTCATGACAGAAAAAGCTTTTTCACCCTTTGTCTGCTTGATTGCCAATTGCAACACCCCCTACCATAAACCATTTTGGCCTAATTTTTTAGCGATCTTATTTGCCATTACAACCATAAAAAGTGCGATAACGGATTTGAATAATCCGACAGCTGTTGTATAGCTAAATTGACCTTGAGTAACCCCGACTCGGTAAACATACGTTTCAAATACATCACCAACACTATAAACAAGCGGATTTAATAAAATAAACACTTGTTCAAAACCTACCTCTAAAATGCTACTCATTTGTAAAATAAACAAGATGACAATCGTAGGTAGTAGGCACGGTAACGTAATATGCCATGTTTGTTGCCATTTACTTGCGCCATCAACGGTTGCCGCTTCATACAACTGAGGATTAATCCCTGACAGAGCAGCTAAATAAAGAATCGTTCCCCAACCAACACTTTTCCATAAATCACTGACAACGAGTACGGTACGGAACCAGTTTTCATCGGCGATAAAATAGATCGGTTCAAAACCGAGAAATTGAACAAAGTGATTAACAATCCCTGTAGAAGGCTGTAACAAATTCATCATAATTCCGCCTACGATTACCCATGATAAAAAGTGAGGCATATAAATGACCGTTTGAATCGTTCGTTTATACATCATGTTGCGGAGCTCATTTAATAAGAGTGCCACTATAATTGGTGCAGGAAAGCCCCAAAACAGTTTATATAAACTAATTAGTAAGGTATTTTTAAAAATCCGGTAAAACTCTTCAGCTTGAAACATCCGTTCAAAATGCTTTAAGCCAACCCATTCACTTCCTTGGATTCCAGCGAATACACTGTAATCTTGAAACGCGATAACAACGCCCCACATCGGCACGTATTTATAGATAATAAAAAATAATATTCCTGGTACCATAATTAAATATAAGTCCCAATATTTTACCAATACATTCTTTGTTTTTGGTTTGGGGCTCTTCTTTACTTTTAGTTTAGGTTCACCCTGTTGCATTCCTAGAGGTGTATCGTTCATAGGTAGACCCTCCTTTCCTCTCTATGATTAAAAGTTTAAACGGCGTGTGTAGATAGCCACGCCAATTCAACTCCCTCATTTACTAAGTGCGTTTGAAAGTCTACTAATAACGTTTGTGTATTTCGAACCTGACGTGGCTCTAGATTATTTTTTAAACAATAGGCAGCTAAGTATCCACTGACTTCGCCAATATTCCATTCGACAGGATGTAGGCGATAACACCCATTTGTAATATGTGTGACTCCTAAATTTTTCGAGGCAGGAAGCAAATTATTAACCCTAATTGGAATTAGGCTTCCTAATGGAATTTGAAATGGCAGGCTAGAAATATCTACAAATGTGCGTAAACCTGTACTAGGATGTAAATCAATTCGGTAACTACCAATACCGACTGAATCATGAAACAGTTCTGCGCCATGAGTTCCTCTAACTGCCGTACTAATTTGTTGCTCAACAACTGTAAATTCGGCTTTAACCCTTCTCGATTCACGAATATACGGAAACATCGCTAAACCATCGTCAGTTCCAACAACATCAGGGCGTAGCCTTAAGCCAGGATAACCCTCTTTGCCATCTGGACGTGGTGCCTCTGTCTGCATCCAATATAATAAGGAGAGACTTAGTTGTTTCGCTTCATCTAAATGTTTTTGTTTCTCTTCTTCACTAACATCAATAATTGGTCCTAACCAGTAGTCATTTTGTGGCCAGTTTATTATGGATAGATCTCCTGCATAAAGCCCTTCCTCAAAATTAAACTTATCTATAACTCTTCGATACTCCCATAATGAGAATTTATTTTCTTCATTAAATAAACCATAGGTGATTGGCTCTAAAGTAACCGGATTAACACCAGTCCAATCTAGTTGTTTATTTGGCCAAAATGACGCTTGGTAGTTACGCCAAAATTGATAGTTTTTTGGTTTTGGAATTGTAAAATCCCCACCTTCTATATAATCAATGGCAAAACATTGAGTAAATGCTTGCATATCCATTGGATCAGCCTTACCTACTAGTGCATGAGGTTCACCTGTCTCTTTTTGTGATTCTGCTCCTGTTACATACTCAACTCCTGCTAATGGCAAAACATCACCACTATCGGTAGCATCTAAAAAATAGGGTGCGGTCAATACGGAACGATGCAAACTATGCTTCTGTTCTACTTCAACCGCAAGAACATCATCACCATTCGTTTCTACATTTACTAGTTTTGTTTCTGTCATAATGACAACCTTGCCACTATGTACGTAAGGAGCTAACATATCATTCAGTACCGCCAGCGCAGCCCGGGGTTCATGACAAATTCTACTTACAATTGCATTACCTGGATTAAAATAAGGAGCATTTCGAGCTTCGGCTGTCAATGGAAAATTCTCTCGATAATACTTCCTAACATTGTCTCTAAACTTACGATAACTACGGGTACAGCCCACCTTCTCTATCCAACGATGCTCGTCTGGTGGAACTGCTTGGTTTGTTAACTGTCCACCAATCCATTTCGTTTCCTCGGTCATGATCACTCGACAGCCTGACTTGGCTGCAGCTAATGCAGCAGCACATCCACCAGTACTACCACCGATGATTACAATATCTGCTGCCATTTCCTGTTTAATCATAGTTTGGCCTCCTAGTATAATTTGTCTGATACAGATTTTGCTGTCTTCTGTAAGGCATCCATCGAGGAATCTTTTCGCTCTATTTCGATATGTCGAGTTAAGATATCGAGCACATGCATTTGTGAGATTAGCGACGAAAATGCTCCGCCTCGTAAAGGACTTTCCTTTGCAGAGGTTAACAAGACAACATCGGCCAATTTAGTTATTGGTGACTTAATATGATTTGTTAAACAGATAATAAAGGCTTTATTCTTTTTTGCGATTTCAATGGCATCGACAAGGTCTTTGGTACTCCCTGAAGTAGAAATCCCAATAACGACATCGCCTTCTTTGGCCAGAGCACAATTCATCGCAATTACATGAGAATCAGAGACACATACCGCATTTAAGCCGATACGCATAAATCGGTACTGCGCTTGATGTGCCATCAATCCTGAAGCACCAACTCCAAAGCAATAGATTTTATTGGCATTAATAATCTTTCCAGAAGCTTCTTCAATTGATTTTGGTTGGACAAGACTTAATGTATTTTGTAATGTTGTACAGTTTTCAGCGGTAACTTTTTGAGCTAATATCTCAACACTATCCGTGTCCTGAACTTCACCGAATTCCTGCTTATTTGCCTCAGTTGGATTTTGAGCCACTGATAACTTAAAATCTTGATACCCTTTATAACCTAGCTTTCTGCAAAATCGAATAACCGTTGTCTCGCCAACTTCTGCATGTTCTGCAAGATCAGAAACTGACCAATACACAGCATCCTTTAATTGGTTCCTCACTATATCAGCCACTTTTTGTTCCGATTTTGTTAATGATTTATAAATGCTTGTAATCATAACTTCCGGACTAACTGGGTAATTTACTCTACTCATACAAATCCTCCTAGGATGACCTTATCTTCTGCTACTTATAGATGTTCGTTAACATATTGGATCGTTTTGTCGATATGTTCTATAATTCCCATATCATGACCTGAAAAAGGATAAACCTCCATCGATTTTGGTGCTAAAATGCGATTGTATACGCCGTAAGTTGGCATTGGCGGACAAATTAAATCTAATAAACCAACGGATATTCTTGTTTTACATGTAATATTTCCACAAAGATTTAAATTATCGAAATAGGTTAACGTTGAGTAGACTTGCTCAATCGCCTCAGGATGCCGGTGCAAAAACTTCTCGACAATCGTTAGCGATCCATCAAACTTTTGCTTCATCGCAAGGCCGATGTCACACATATTCGGAACATCCGCAACAGCTAGCTTAGGTCGATCATCAAGAGCAGCTACAGCCAATGTAATTCCACCACCCATGCTTGCCCCCATGATCGCAATCCGCTTCGGATCAATCTCAGGTCTCGAACAAGCAAAGTCTATCGCTCTAACTCCGTCTACATAAACTTTCCGGTAGTAGTATTCGTCTTTATCTAGTATTCCTTTCGTTACCCAAGTTCCCATTTCATCAGAAGAATACTTCGAGTAATCACCTGTTCTCCCTTGACCTCTACAATCAACAGCAATGACTGCATAACCTTGAATTAACCATTTCATATAATGAGAAACCGAATTTTTATGTCCTGCATAGCCATGAAAGAAAATCAAGCATGGCAGTTTTTCTTGATGTTGTTTGGATACGATATAGTAAGCTTGAATAGGCGTTTCATCAAAACCGTGATAGGTTAGGTCAAATGCTCTAACTTGCTTAATTGGATAATCTAATTCGTGTAAAGAAGCATTCAGCGCTTTACCTTTTGCCTCTTCCATCGTACGTTTCCAAAAAATATCGTGGTCCTCTTGCTTTGTTAACTCCGGGATATAGGCTTCTAGATGTTTAAGCTTTTCTTCTATATGTCTCATCATTGAGTTATCAACTTCTTTATAGTAAATTTTCAATCTTCATTGTTTCGATTGAAGTAATCGGTCGGTTGTCTTCTTGATTTCATCACAAAATTGCTTCGTCACAATTTGCGGCCTTGTAATCGCTGTTCCAACAACCACTGCATGGGCACCTAACTCTATCGCTCTCGCTGCTTCAGCCGGAGTTTTTATATTGCCTTCTGCTATAATTGGCGTAGTCGTTGCTTTTGCCAACTCTTCAATAAGGGGAAGGTCTGGAATGACTCTGTCTTTCGTATAAGGCGTATAGCTTGATAACGTCGTCGATACTAAATCTACTCCCGCCTCTACTGCAGCTATACCTTCATCAAAAGTTGATATATCCCCCATAATTAAACATTGGCTATTGATCCGAATATACCGAATAAGTTCTTCTAGGCTTTCATGGTTTGGTCGATCCTGGGTGGTAGCATCTAAAGCAATTACATCGGCACCTGCGTCGATCAGTAGCTGAATCTCAGTTTTGGTTGGTGTTATGTATACTGGACTATTCTTGTAGTCTTGTTTAATTAACCCTACTATCGGTAGTTGTGTCACTTGTTTAATTGCCTTAATATCCTCAACCCCATTGGCTCTAATACAAGCTGCACCACCAACTTTAGCAGCTTGCGCCATTTTTGCCATATAATCTGAACCATGTAGTGGTTCATTAGGAAGTGCCTGGCAAGAAACAATAAGCTGACCTTTAATTCTCTCTAAAAAATTTTTTTTATTCATCTTTTCACATCCTGGCTTTAGTTTTAGAAGGCTATGAATTTACCGTTTGTAACTCTTTATTTTTATGAGCACTAGATATTTGCTCCACTTTATTGAAGGCATGATAGCTTACTAGCATGAGTCCATATGCCAAAACACTTCCTGAAAATACTGGAATTAATCCTGGGAAAACTCTTAAAACAACAGCTGAACCAGTAACGATCACAAGCGTGGCTATAACAAGCAGCGGATTCAACAACATAATCAGGAAAGTTGTTTTATAGTACTGCCACCATTTACTCTGATAATGGACATATACCGGAAAAAGTAAAATTCCCACTAACGCAAATAGGAAAGCTACTACCCAGAAAAAATAATAAAGAACTAGAGTTACAACACTTGTTGGATTTGAAAAATAGAGAATATCGATATATAAGATCATGCCTATAAAAAAATAGCTAACTGCCAACAAATTCCCTTTGAAAAATTCTGTTTTATAAGTACTCCAGAACGTCTTATAAATTGGTATGTCTGTGTTCCCCTTCACCCATTGTCTAATAATGCTAAACAGAGCAATTGTAGCTGGGAAAAAGCCGAAAATTCCTAATCCGATTATGATAAAGAATAACCATAATAAATTTAAGTAGGCTAATCTAGCAAAAGTTAAGGAAAACTTATAAAATCCATCCATATAATGATTGTTGTTCAATTGTTCTGTCACCTCGCATGGATTATTTATTTCCGGTGGATACATCCTCCACTTTTTAATTTATTTTTGGATTATACCTCCATAATATACCCGTACCTAATTTTTGTAAAGTGATTATTTTCTAAATTCTGAAAACTTTATTGACATTTTAATGACAAAAAACACTTCTCCAATAAAAGAAAAAGTGTTTTTGTTTAAACTCATCACTTACTGTATTGTTTTGCAATTGCTTGAAAATGATCTAATTCTGCCCACCCATAACAATAATATAATAGAGCATCAGCAGGACTTTGGCGAGCAGCCTTCACCGCTTCCAGTAAATTCTCATTGTCAATATTCCACATTTGGATCCCACTGTAAATTTTTGTTCCAGGTTGTGATATTTCACGAACTTTCGCGTTTTCTTGATACACAAAATCAATTGTATAACCTGTCTCTTTAAATTGCTGATACGTAATTTTTTGCTTGATATCGAAAAATTGCAGAAAAGCCTGAAAGGCCTTATCTGCTTCAATATCATTACTAGAGATCACATCGATTAAACCTTGAACATCTGCACCACCACCTAATTTGTGATACGGGAAATGCTTGAGTTTAGACGCATATTTAGTTAACTCCGTATAGTCCTGACCTAAAAACCAAGCATAAGATGGCGGCCATAAGTCTAACCAAAATCTCGCTTTTGGTTCAAAGACTTGAACATTGGCAATCAAGTTTTTTACAAACTGAGAAACACTCTGTTGTCTAAAGGTTACCCATTGCTTTATCTGCGCTGAGTTATGGAACATTTGCAAGGCTTGTGAGTAGGCTTTTCTCTGTATTGCTTCAGTTATGCGATGAATTTCTTCTATTAGGGCTGCGTTGTTGATCCCAGTCTGAGCCATTTTTTCTAGGCAATGGGGACAAAAACAACTAAACATTCGAGACGGTTCAACTGTTTTTCCCGCCCAATCAGGAAAGCGAATCCGATCAATCATAAACGTATGGTAATCGTATTTTTTTATAAGCAAAGTGAAAACTTCAGTCCACATTTCTAGAACGTTAGGTCCATTTGGACATAACCAATCGTCAACTTTTTCACCGGCGACATTAATCACTGCATTTTCTTCAACATTACCTAAAAAATCTCCGTTGAAAATATTTACCCAAGGGATAACCTCATAGTCAGTGTCATTAGTGGCCAATTTGAAAAGGGCCAAGGGATCTTGTTTTTCTTCAAAGGTAGGCTCTCGTTGATAAAGTTTACTAGAAACCTTGATATTTGCATGTAGGGTACCATTGCCCATCACGACTTCATGAACTGGATTATGAGTTAGTTTGCCAACTGGATATGGGTTACGTTCGAAAATTGTGTTCACCTGAGGAAAGATATAGCGTATTCCTTTAATTTGATTTAGGTGAGAAAGTATTGTTGCAGAGCCTTCATCTAGGATGTCGTGAGGATGAATGTGAATACCGTCCATTTGATCACCTTCCTGATCTGTTTTAGAGTTACTAGAATTACTACTATTGTTATCACACTATGGGGAATTGTCAATAAGTTACAGTTTTAACATCTTGAGAAAAAAGAGCGATTTAGGATATGATTAGTAGCAATAACAGGAAAAAATTGGAGGGGTTGCGGATGGAAAAGGATAGCTTGAA
Organism: Anaerobacillus isosaccharinicus; assembly: GCF_001866075.3. Taxonomy (GTDB): domain Bacteria; phylum Bacillota; class Bacilli; order Bacillales; family Anaerobacillaceae; genus Anaerobacillus; species Anaerobacillus isosaccharinicus. The sequence continues at coordinate 1,147,194 of NZ_CP063356.1, forward strand.
GATTGATGATCTCGATAAAAATATGAAAGTAGACACTATGAACGATGGGGACTTTACTTGGTACGATCCTAAAGAGTTACCTTTTAGGATAAGTGGACTGCCTTGGTTTTCCGAAGAAAAATTGTATCGCCGATTACCGAAGCAACCAACGTATGAAATACCAAACATAGTTGATCGATTAGCACATTGTACAGCGGGGGCACAGATCCATTTTCAAACTAACGCTACGAAACTAGCGATTAAAGTGAAGCTTTTTGGAAAAGCCGATATGAACCATATGGCAGCAACCGGACAATGTGGTTTTGACTGTTACATCGGCGAACCTACTAAGCAAAAGTTTTATCGTGTAACCAACTATGACCGCACTCAACAGGAGTATGAAATTACTTTTTTTGAGAGGGCGGATCGTGCGCTGCTTAATATTACGCTTAACTTTCCCCTCTACCAAGGTGTTGAAAAAGTTTGGGTGGGAATTGACGGGGCAGGAAAAATTGTGGCCCCACCACCATATGAAAGTAACAAAAAAGTAATTTTTTACGGGACGTCGATTACTCAAGGAGGTTGTGCATCTCGGCCAGGAATGGCCTATACCAATATATTAAGCCGGAGATTTAATTTGGAGTTTATTAATCTTGGTTTTTCAGGCAATGGAAAAGGCGAACCAAACATGGCTAGTCTCATTGCCGAAATTAAAGACCCCGCCTGTTTAGTGCTAGATTACGAACCAAATTGCGTAAGTACGGAACATTATAAGGAAACACTGCCCCAATTTATCAAAGTTTATCGTCAAACCCATCCAGAAGTTCCTATATTAGTAGTTTCAAAGTTTCCTTACGCGCTAGAAGCACTTGATAGATCACTATTAGAACAACGTCTTGAGCGACTTACTTTTCAAAAAGGTCTAATTAAAAGGCTTAAGGAAGAAGGCGATAAGCAGCTTTATTTCCATGAGGGGACAGAAATTTTGGGAGAATATGCCGACGAATGCACAGTTGACGGGATTCATCCAAATGATTTAGGCTTTATGAGGATAGCAGATAGTTTAGAAGGGACTTTGAAGAGGATATTGACGGAAACTTAGCTCGAATTTCATTTTATTTGTCTAACTAGTTGATTTATTTGCCGGAATTCGATTTTATTAGCCAAACTAACTAGTGTATTAGTCAAAATTCATTTTATTTGCCAAAATACGATTTTATTAGCCAAACTAGTTGATTTATTGAATGTAGTATAAATAGTGGACACAGGTTGTGGCGTATGTTTAAATCATTACTAACATAAAAAAGGACGTGTTAAGTATGACTAAAAAGCATAAAACATATGCCCCTGAGTTCAAAGAGTATGTGACTAAATTAATCGTGTTAGATGGTCATAAGATGGTGAATGTTAGTCGTGAACTTCAAGTTCCTTATGACACATTACAGAAGTGGATCCAACGCTTTAAAAAGGAACAGCAGGAAGAAAAGATAAAAGCGCAAAAGGAATTATTAACAGCATCCGAGTATAAGGAAATGTATGAAGCTTTATTAAAAGAAAAGTTAGAAATTCAAGAGGAGAATGAGATATTAAAAAAGGCCATGCACATCTTCACGCAAGAAAAGAAGTAAAGTTTGCCTTTATTGAGGCCCACAAGAATGAACACGCCGTATCGAAGATGTGCAAAGTATTAGGTGTGTCAACGTCTGGCTATTACGTTTATCTCAGGCGTTTAAGACGGGAAGAAACAGAACGTGAAAAAATGAACAGGTATATTGATGAACGGATAAAGTTTCATTTTCATGATAATTTGGGTACTTATGGTGCGCCGCGTATTCACAGAAAATTAATCAAAGAAAAAATCATAGTTTCAAATAAAAAGGTATCTAATCGTATGAGAGACCTAGAGCTAAGAGCTACTCCTCTACCTAAATATTGTCAGACTACAGACTCGGATCATGATAAGGAAGTACGTAAAAATGTTCTAAAACGAAATTTCCTCCCTTGTGCTCCTAATAAAGTTTGGGGCACTGACATAACGTATATTCACACAGGAGAAGGATTTATTTACTTCAACCCAATAATGGACCTATACTCACGAAGAATTATAAGTTATGCCATTGATGACTCCATGGATCATACGTTGCCTTTGCGGGCCTTAAAAACGGCGATTAAACTACGTCAACCAGGAGAAGGTTGGATTCACCACTCAGATAGGGGATCTCAATATTGTGCAAATAATTATATCGAGAAACTAGAGGAAGCTAAAGCAACTATAAGCATGAGTAGAAAAGCAAATCCTTATGACAATGCTTGCGTAGAGTCGTTTTTCGCTTCAATGAAAAAGGAGTATATATATAAATTTGCCTTTCAAACCAAGGCCGAAGCTATAGCTGCAGTGAAGTTTTATATAGAGTTTTACAATAGAAAGAGAATGCATTCGACATTAGATTACGCCACTCCAATAGAGTACGAAGAGGCGTATTATGAGGCGCAAAAGGAAGACGCCACTGCACACATAAACACCTCTGCTTAAAGGATCGGTTCGTTTTTTGAACCAATCCTTTAAGCAGAGGCATCCAAACGAAGTGACAGCGAAGTGCGGAAGTAAAAAAATACGCCACAACTTGGAGAAATATTGTCTACTTTATTGACAGAAGTCCATTATTTGCCAAACTAGCTAGTTTATTAGTCAACCCTATTTTAGCTTAGCCTACATCTGCTATTACAGAAAATAACTTCGTCCCTTGAACTGGCCTTCCTTTTTGAGATTGAGTGAATTTAGTAATTTTGTCGTTGCAAAAATAGATTGAAGATGGAGGAATTCGCGGATGGCTTGGTTTGTTATTTTTGAATTTATTAATAGAGAGTAATCGTAGATAGCCGCTATGTGGGCGTTTTTGGATGAGTGCTGACAACTAGGGCAAAGCCAGTAACCCCGTTTGCGCTCCATCGGAAGGTTGCGGCATTTTGGGCAATGAACTCCTGGTAAAATATCCGATTTGGGAATATTAAAATGCTCAAGATAATCTTTATTAAGTGGCTGATGGTTCTTTACTAATATGCGTGCTGCTTTTTTTAGCTCTTTTTGGCTTAGTATTTCATTTTTGAAGGGTGCTTTGATGCCACTTATTTTATCAGGGATTGCTGCTGCATGAATGACGCACTGTTTTGCTTTATAAAAATTGGGGGCAAATTTAATGACTGAATTTGCATGACTGATGACAACTAAGGTTAGGATTGGAACCTCTGGTATTTGAAATTTCTTGAGGAAAGTCTGAAGTTGCAGACGTTGTCGTTCCACTAGTAGGATGGGGCATTGATAAGCTTTTTCTTCATTATTTAATTTCTGAACTAACTGTTGGGGGTCATTATTAAAATAGAGTGTTCCTGCCATATTTTTCACTTCTAGTATAAGATGAAATTTCGACGAGAGGAGTACTGTGTCTATTTGAAAAAATCGATTTTCATTGTCTTCCAGTCTTAAATCGTGGAGGATCATAGTTTGTTCTTTTGGTAAAAACGAAAGGTGGAAGTCAATTGCCTGTTCACCACGCCAACCTGCCATCGCTTTTCCTAATTCGTCCTCAATGTATGGCCTATTTTGATAGTTCAATGGTAATCTCCCAAGTATCGCTTCTAAACTGATTACTTTTAGCGGTTTTTTTCGCTCTTTTTTGATCATTTTATCACCTCACACTTAACATTCTACGACTGTGATGAGAATCCTTTTGAATTTTTTGCGAAATTTTAGCTAGGTTTTCTGTTTATTAGCCAAACCCTCCTATTTATTAGCCAATCATAAATTTACAATACTACCGAAAAAAATTCGATCAATCTAATAAATTGGATTTACTGTTTTATAATTCAGACGATAGAACTATATTTTATTGAGTAGTATTAAGGATGCCTATTCTTGTAGGAAAGTGTATACTTTTAACATAAAATCAATGTTTTACATGCTTCTCATTTGAAAAAGGCAAATCTATCGAAAGGTGGAGACGCAAAGTCACAGACCTACAGTGAAATTTACTATGGTGGCTGGGCCGCTGAAGAATGAAGAATTGACTCAATTAAATATGAGTTTTTTCTAACTTCTTCCGACAAATATTGTTTTGGAGGGATTTTTTTATGTCAAAAAGCCAAGTATCATTGTTGAAAAACGTTCGTAATGTTCTTACGACAAGTATTATTGCAACAACATTCGCATTTACTTCTGTAACTGGACAGGCTTATGCAGACAATCATGAGCTAGACACCCAGGTTGAAGAAACTGTACAGGAAGGTCAAATTGAAGATCTTTCAACTGAAGAGGAAATAATAACGATTGAAGAAACTGAAAGCGAAGATGCAACAAAAGTCGAAACTGAGGATGCTACAACTGAAGTACCTACTGACGAAACAGAAGAGCAAAAAGAAGAAGATGCGACCGTTGAGAAGGATGTAGAAACACAAAATCCATCCCTAATCCCCGGTGACTTTTTCTATTTTGTAAAAATATTAATGGAAAATATTCAACTAGCCTTAACATTTGATAACGTTAAAGAAGCTGAATTACTAGCTTCATTCGCTGAAGAGCGTATCAAAGAAGTAGAGGCACTTCTTGCTAATGGTGAAGAGGATTTAGCCCATGAAATACTTCAAAAAGCTATTGAGCAACAAGAGTTAGCTTTAGCAAAGTATGAACAAACAGAGCAAGCAACAGAGGAAACGCCAGTTGAAGAAGATGGTACTGAAGAAGAAGCAGCTATTGTTGAGGACGAGGTTGAAGAAGCTACTGAAGAAATTCAAGAAAACGATAAAGTAGATCCGACTCGCGCAGCACTTGAAGCAAAATTCTCAGCAAATATTCTTGCTTTAACAGCAGCTTTAGAGAAAATTGAGAACCCTAATGCAAAAGAAGCACTCCAAAGAAACATTGCCAAAGCTGAAGAAAAATTGGAAAAGAAACTTAACAAAAGGTTAAACAAACTTGTTAGTAAAATAGATAATGTTGAAACTAGCAATGAAACTGCTGCAGAAGTTGAACTACCACCAACTGAACTTGAAGAACAGGAAGAGGTTCAAGAAGGTGAACTTGCTGATGAAGTTGTCATTACCACTCTAGCTCAAGACAAAACCACTGAATTAAAACAAGCTAGCGCTAAGCGTGAAGCTTCAAAGGAACAAAAAAAGGCCGATAAAAAGGCTGATGAGAACAAACGTGAAGCTTCAAAGAAACAAGAAGATGCTGATAAAAAAGCTGATGAGAACAAGCGTGAAGCTTCAAAGAAACAAGAAGATGCTGATAAAAAAGCTGATGAGAACAAGCGCGAAGCTTCAAAGAAACAAGAAGAAGCCGATAAAAAAGCTGATGAGAACAAGCGCGAAGCTTCAAAGAAACAAGAAGAAGCCGATAAAAAAGCTGATGAGAACAAGCGCGAAGCTTCAAAGAAACAAGAAGAAGCCGATAAAAAAGCTGATGAGAACAAGCGCGAAGCTTCAAAGAAACAAGAAGAAGCCGATAAAAAGGCTGAAAACGAACAGCCTGAAGAGGCTAAAAAGAAATCCGAAGAAGCCGATAAAAGTACGGAAAAACAAAAAGAAGATAAAAAAGATAACAATAATAAAGGTAAAAAGGAGTAACTTCCTTTTTAAATAACTATATTGACGTGTTGAAACAATTAAAACCCTAGTACAAATCGCAGAGATTTTATACTAGGGTTTTAATATTTATTTATAGTTTTCTATAAATGAATGTGACAAAAAACAGATTTTTCATATGAAGTTACTTAGACGACAACTTAACTACTACTAAATTGACTGTTTTAACTCTGGTTTCTTCGTCACCTCAACAACTCGAGAGGCTTTGCCATATTTTCCAACTATATACGACGAAAAGGGAACATACCGATTAGTAACATATATCAAAAGATAGCTTATTGCCACTGTTAAAATGAAACGTAATACCGTCCCCACATGAAACACCCTTGAACCTTCCCAAATCAGTAAATAATCTAATAGGTTAATGACCAATGGATGGACTAGGAAAATTCCAAAAGAAAATAGGCCAAGTTGCTTTAATGGCTTTCTCAATAAAGCTGGTCCTTCCTTAACAAAATATCTCGTAATTCCTAGTAATGTAACAGCAGAAATACTCGCAAAAATAAAGAATGTAAATTCAATGACAAGGGGAGACCTTTGTAGTAACCCTTCGATTAAGCGGTGGAAATTCCAGACATACAAGGTTCCGATAATAACCATTACTAGCGTCATCGCAACAACATATTTTTTCTTTAAAAACGTCGTAATTTGTTCAAAATAAATTCCGATGAATGCTCCGAGACAGAAATAAAGGAAAAATGAAGCGAAAAATGATCCCGAACTTGGCATCCACTTCCAGTAGTAATTAGACACATACATACCTACTTGCACAACCAAACCGATAAGCGGCAATGAATATCGAAACCATTTCCATTTTTGTGCCATATACAGTAGAACTGGAAAAATTAAATAAAGCTGAATAAGGACGATAAAGAAATAAAAATGATAAAATGACGTACCATGAAGAACTTTTTCAAAAAAGGCGACCCAAAACTCCTTTGTTGTATAAGGTAAATTAGGAATGGCTAAAATTCTGTACACCTTATAAAACAACGCCCAAACTAAATATGGGACAAAAATAAAGAGAAGCCTACTTTTAACAAACTTCTTTAAAAACGCCCCGTTTATTTGTTTATAATAATACCCATAAAACATCACTAATCCAGTAATGAAGATAAATGTCGGCGTTCCAAACCGAAAAAAACGATTCATAAACATATATATTGGATATGAGCTTGACGTAATATCCACTGCCCGATAACCAACAACACTAATATGAATCAGCACCACTGCCAACATCGCAATCCCGCGCATATAGACAATTTCTTCTATCTGATCTCTTTTCATAGTTATACCTACCTAACTTATTAATCTAGTATAGTTTAACACTTTTGATAGAAATCGTCACCATGAGGGTAAATATGTGGTTTTTTGTCGAAGGAAAAACAAGTACAATCCTTTCATTGGCTTAGTGGCTATCTCTATGTACTATGGGGTTTGGCAAATATCACTTGATTACTTCCTCATAAATTACTTCTTTATTCTTACCATTGATAAAAACAGCATAATTGTCCATCTGAAGCGGACAATTATGCTGTTTTTGTCTTTTTATGGTGTCTGACACCCTATTAAAGTTAATTTCCTACAACCTTAAGTGAGATTGATGTTCCGTTTTGTGTTGTAAATGTAATGATAAATTTATCTCCTGCATGGAAATTTGTTAATCCTAATTGACTTGCGAAGGAACCATTTGTCCCCAATATTGCTAGATTATTAGTTGGCGTTGATAGGTCTTCTAGGTTTGTAATCGTCGCATACACTTTTGAAGCCGTAACTGTAGGACTAACGATTACTCCATATTGATCCTTAAACGTAAGGGTAGCAAACAATTTTGTTGCTGTATTTAAATTAGCAGCTAAGCCTGTAAGCTCATCTCCTATAACAGTAATTAATCCAGTTGAACTTGCTTCAATTGTCACAATTTCTGGAGTTTCATTCGTGACTAATACATTTTTGCTAATTACAACAGGACCTTTTGCTGCGTCGATTGTAATGATTACTTTTTTCTCAACTACTTTAACTGTATCTGATAATCCACTCACCTTATTTGCATCTAACTTACCATTTCTAAAAATAAGGCCAGTATCCGTTGTAATAACTGTATACATATTTGAAGGGACCGCTACTATTGAACCGTCAAACTTTTTACCATAGACAATTAAGTCAACAGCATGTGTTGTGGCTATTCCATCATCAAAAATTGTTCCAATATCTTCGACTACATATTCAGTTATTTCGCTCTTATCAATAACGTTCATTGTAAATTCAATTTCACTACCAGTAACAACACCTGCATTCGGAGCGGTCCTTTTCTCGATTGAAACCTTGATTTTTTCTGATCCACTTAACAAGCCTCTAAGTGTCAAACTGCTATGTTCTGCTGTTAACGCACCAAATCCAGTAACTTTATCTGCAAGTCCGTCTGCTGCTGATAATACTATTCTATAATTCGCAAAAAATGAAGCATCTAGCTTAAAGTCTCTTCCATATTGATCTTTTACCTTCAAATTTTTTGGTGAAAATGAAGTTTGTGCATTAATAATTAGATTTTCGACGACACTCTCAACTGAAGAGATAATAGTTGGAGCTGCTAGTTCTTTAACATCAACACGAATTGTTGAAAGTGCTCCATTAGGTGTAACCGCGATTAACACATGAGTGCCTGCTGTATTCGGTGCGGAGTATTTCAACTTAGCTTTATTTGTTGAAAAATCATTCACAAATTTTAACGAGCCTGCTGTAGCAGAAAGAGAGATTAATCCATTTAATCCCGAAAATGTATGAACCTCTTTACCAAACTGATCAAAAGCTACAAAAGGAATTTCTACTACTTCATTTACAGTAACAACTACTTCCGGCTGATATAACTGGATATCACTAACTGTTGCTGCCTTTTTTACTGTTACACTAAATCTTTCAGTTTTAGTAGTTTGTTTAATTACCATGTTTATAGTTGCAGTACCTTCTACTCTATTTCCTGCAGGTGCCATTAATTGAACTGCTATCATATCAGCATTAGGACCTTTATTGGAAACAGCAGTCGCACTTACATTTACGACATTAGGATTTGAAGAAGTAACTGTGACTTCTCTATTAAACTTAGTTGCGCTGACTGGGTTTCCATATTGATCTTCCGCTTCGATTAGTAAGAAGTATTCTGTAAATGATGACCCAGTGTCAAGCTCCTTACCTTCTGGATGGTATATCTCTTTAATTGTTACTTTATCCGTAACTGCTGGACTACTTACAGTTATCTCTTTTGTTACATAGGAATTTGATTGTGATTCAATTCCAGTTAGCGTAAACTTCGTACCGATTTTGAACGTATTGGTCGTTCCAATAATCGTAAGGAGACCGTTGCTTGCCGTTACTGTCCCTAAATTAGATGCCCAATTTACCCTCGGCGTTGTTGATTGCTTCGTTATATCCTCACCGTATTGGTTTAATATTTTATAAGAAACAATTACAGTATTTCCATCTAACGGTGCTTTGTCATTTAGTAACTCAATTTTTGCTACCTTTTCTTTTTCGATATATACTTTGGCTGTAAATGTTTCTTCTCCTGAAATGACACTAACAATATATTCCCCCTCTACTAGTTTTGAGGGTAATTTTAGAATAGCAGATTTCTTATCCTCTAAAAGCTCAACACTTGATAAATTTCTTGGAACTAGTCCTTGCTTCAATTCAAATGTTGCATTTGATAGATCTACCTGTTTATTAAACTCTACTTTTAAGCTATTTGCTGAATTCGCACTAAAGCTTTTTAGCTTAAGCGTTTCAAGATCAACTCTCTCTTGCTCAATTCTTTCAAGCTCCAGCTTAATATTTTCTTTAACCTGTTCATTTCGGTAGATAAAGGTTACATAGTCACCTCGTGTTACATATCGATCTGGTGCAAATGTGTTATCAATATAGCCTTTAGCTAACCCAGACTGGTAAACAGCCTTGATCGCATCTTCATATTTGTGGCCAGAGATATCTGTTAACGGTACAGGTGACGTAGGGTCAATTTTCAGTTGAAATGCAGCACTTAATAGAAGGGCCATTTCCCCCCTTGTCACCTTCTCATCAGGCTTAAACTGATTTGATGTATTTTTAATTACATTCAATTCTACTGCTTTTGCGACAGCATTATAATAGGATACACTTGGCTTTACATCGACAAAACCTGGGTCCTTTACATTAGTAAGATCCCATAATAACGTACGTGCAAATAGAACAATTGCATCACGACGGTATAGCTCAGTCGTAGTCCCAAAATAACCGTTGCCCATCCCCCTAATCATGCCAACCTCAGCCATAGCATACACTGCTTCCTTTGCATATGAACTAGGACCGACATCAAGAAAACGAAGCTCTTCGCCTTCTGCAAAGCTTGGTGTAGCTGGCAACAGTAAACCTAAAAACAAAATTGCAGATAAGAACATCGCTACTGCTTTTTTTATAAACCTCTTATTTGTAATCATTTTTATTCCCTTCCTCTTCAAATAATTTATTAATAAATCTTTATATAGTAGAGTTAACCCTCCCTTACTAAAAACCGAAAACTTGGTTATTTCTTTTAGATATGGATTTTTTTTCAATCAAACTGTAATTCGACAGATTCCTAGTAATATCCTTCTTATGTACGTATTTCCAATAAAAATATTGACGTTATTTGCAAGAAAAGGTTACAAAGTTAAGGGATGTATTTGAGAACACTTATCCTATTAGTTGAAAAGGTTACTTCGATTATGTAATTAAAGTCGGTCAATTCTTAAAAAAGTGAAAAAACCTGCGAACAACTCCGCAGGTTTTTGTCGTTTAAACAGCGAATAGACTTTCCTATTGAAGAGCTGATAACTTCTCAGCATTTTTAGCTTCTTCTGGTAATGCAATTCCATTCACTTCATTAAAGTCGGTAAAAATCATGTCCATGAAAATTGTCATATCAATTGGCATGACTAATTCATCTGTGACTTCAGTATATTTCATGCTCATATCAATTGTTTGTCGATATGGAAGAGCCGTTTCTTCATCGATCCATATATAACCAGACATCCCCATTTTCATATCAGGTAATTCACCATCTAATGGAATAAGGGAATCGTCTTGCAATACGTTGTTAAGCATTCCCATCATTTCCGTTAAAGAATTAATTTTACCGTCCATTTTGATTTTGCGCATGACTTTGCCATTAACTTCTTCCGTTCCTAAATCACGGTAGAAGAAAAACTTGTTATTTAATTCTAAACTAAGCTGAAGGCTGTCTTGATTCATAAGCATTAATTCTTCAAATGAATATGGCATTGTTTCGCTCATATCCATCCACATCGCTTCCCCTGTTTCAGGGTCATCGATCTTCATGAAAATTCCTTCTGGAACAAAATATTGCTCCATTTTCATTTCCATATCTGGCATACCAGGAAGTCCCATAGGCATACTCATCGTCATGATCTGATGAAGTCCTTCTAAAACATTGAAATCCATTACTAAAGAACTTTTCATATTCATGTTTGTTGGCATTTCAAGTTCCTGATCTAAATCTCCTGCATCCATCATCATTGACATGATCATGTCAGCTGAAGAACGGAATGACGTTGCTTCACTTTGGACTATTGTCATCTTTTCAATCCATTTGAGTGCCTTTTCATCACTACTTAATGTAGCTTGAACTATCTTCTTTGCTCTATCAACCGAAATAAATTCACCTTCAAAAGAAACCGAAAATTCTTTAGCTAAAGCAGAAAGTGCATTTTTATCCTCTATATTTAAAAATCTAGCAATGATATAAGCAGCCTCTCGATTTGTTACCTTTTGATCAAGACGAACCGTTCCATCTGGAAAACCATTTATGATCCCTCTACTCATTAATACCTTTACGGCATTCACATACTCAGAACCCTCCTTGACATCAATAGGAAGTTCTCTGTTCAAGCTTGCTGTTTCTAAATTTAAATGTTCAACAACGAGGTTGAAAAATTCCCCTCTCGTTATACCATCATCTTGCTGTGCTCCGAAAGTAGTCATTGGTGCCATTAACATTACAAATACAATTAAGGAAATTAGTAACTTTTTCTTCATTTGTTTCTCCTCTCTTAATCTTGAATAATGGTTATGGTTATGGTTATGCTTAAAATTCAACTTATCTCTAAGACTATCACCTTCCCTATTAAACATATTCGCTGCTCATTCAATAAAATGCATGGCTATGAGTTTCTATAGAGGTGATTTAATTCTATCTAGAATAAGCACACTAATTAATACGAACTAAATTGGATAAAGTTTCAAATTTTATTAAACCAATGCACTATAGTTATCCATGCCTCAATAGGCTTGTTGGAAAATAAACGTTTTATAGAAAAAGTATTTTTTTCTATATATTTAAGGGTGGGATCTTCCAGTATGGTAATATTATATTCATTTTACCACCATAACCCTAGTTAAGCTAAACCGCTACTCGTTAGATGACTATTTACTTTAGCCCCCGCACCAGTTCTTCAATTTCCCCAAAATACTACCCACAATTAGTTAGTGACACCACAATAATATAACTCTATACTTTTAGTTGTTAGTAAATATATTTATATGAAATGGAGTTTTTATGATGGTTAGTAAAAACACAAAGTTAGTCGTTATCTTCTTTTTATTATTCGTTATGATAGGGTGCAGTAATGGAACTGATTTTCAGGAAAAAGATTACTTAAAAGTAGGTATTATGTTGTCAGACGTCGGACTTGGTGATCAATCATTTAGTGACTCTGCATTTTTAGGTGTCATGCAAGCAAGGGATGAATTAGATATTCTTTTTTCTTATAAAGAACTAGGTGATACAGGTACATATCTTCAAGGTTTAACAGAATTAGTGGAGGAAGAACACGACCTAATTATCGGTCTCGGTTTTATGGTCAAAGATGATTTAGAGAAAGTAGCTAGTACTTATCCTAATCAACAATTTCTACTTATTGACGATGTATCGGACCTGGATAATATTACATCTCTTGTTTTTAAAGAACATGAAGGCAGCTTTCTTGCAGGGCTTGTTGCTGGTATGAAGACGAAAACGAATAAAGTTGGTTTTATTGGTGGTGGTGATTTCCCGCTAATTCATAAATTTGCGGCTGGTTTTAAACAAGGGGTAAAGGCTAGCAATAAAGACGCTGAGATTTTAATAGAATATGCAAATGACTTTGGTAATGATAAGTTAGGTGAAAAAATGGCAAGATCGATGATAGCAGAAGGCGCTGATTTTATATACCCAGCGGCAGGCTATACTGGGGTTGGCGCTTTAAATGAAGCTCAAAACTCTGGAGTCTATGGCATTGGTGTAGATACGGATCAATATTTTTTAGCGGAGAATGCGGTAGTTACATCTATGCTAAAAAAGATCGATGTAGCGATTTTCCAAGCAATTAAACTTTTTGTTGAGAATGGTGAACTTACTGAAGACATCATTGAATTAGGACTAAAAGAAGACGGTGTTGGATTAGCGGAAATTCGAATTATTTCACTGAAAGCTAACGAGCAAGAAATCCTTACTGACTATATAGAAAAAATACTGAGCGGAAGCTTAACAATTGAGAGTACATTAAAGTAACTAATTGAAGTTACTAAAGAAAGGAACATCACTGTGAATTTAAAAAGAAAATTACTAGTTAATTCGTTAACAGGGTTAACTTTAGCCTTAATAATGGTAGCTTTTATTGTAATTAGTATGCTCAGTATCCAGTCTGCTAATAAAGATTATGTAAATGTGGTCATATCTGTTCAACGCTTGGAAGGAGCTGTTTCTTCTAGTAGACTACTGTTAAATAATTATGCTTACAATATGACAAACCAAAATGGAGAAGCCGTAATTCAGAGTTTTACTGCAATAGAAGAATTAATTCAAACTTTAGAAGAGACGCTAGTCACTGAAAATAATAAACAGCTACTAGCTACAATTAAATTAAAGCTTGAGACGTTGGAAACAGCTGCAATACAAGCGGTGAGTAATGGTGATACGTCTGAAGCACAAAGACAATCGATTCGAACTCTTGGTATCTCAAATGACATTTACGTATTGAACCATCGTACAACTGAATATTATCAATATCTAGTAGACCAAACCGAAATCCAAATTAGATCGGTTATCATCTCTACTTTGATCGGTAGTTTAATCTTAATTTTAGTCACTGCAGTTGTAGCTCAAATCATTACAAAATCAATTACAGCTCCGATTAGAAGGTTATCGGAAAATGCAGAAAAGGTTGCTGCTGGCGACTTAACGATAGACTTAACTGAAATTCGTGGAAACGATGAGATCGCAAACTTAAACCGTTCCTTTTCGTCCATGTTTACAAATCTAAAATCAGTTATTGGGTCGTTATCAACAGTGACTAAAAACGTTGAAAACTTCACAAGAGATATTCAACAAGAAACTAGTCAACTAACTGAAGTAAACGTCCAAGTAACAACTTCAACTGAAGAACTCGCTGCAGGCGCACAGTCGATTTCTGAAGATTTATCAGAAGCAGTCGATGCAGTTGAAGCAATGAATAAGGAGTTTGAGAAAAATTTAGAAGAATCTAAGGCTTCTGCTAGTAATAGTAGAGATGTCTTGGAGCATGTAACAAAGGGAATGACTGTCATAACAAATCAACATAAGTTAGTGAAGGAAAATGTTGCAGCAACAACAGACATTCAAAACTCAGTTGAAGCCTTTACGACCTATGCTTCTGAAATTCAAACCATGGCAGAAATAGTATCTTCGATTGCAGACCAAACAAATTTACTAGCATTAAATGCGGCTATCGAAGCAGCTAGAGCAGGAGAAGCTGGAAAAGGCTTTTCAGTAGTAGCTAGTGAAGTAAGAAAATTAGCAGAACAATCGAGTAACGCCACTAGCCAAATTTTCAAAACCGTTGAAAAAATTACAGAAGGTATTAATAATACAAAAGGTGCGATGACAAAAGGAATGGAAATTGTTAACGAACAAAGTGAGTCAATTGAAGTAACAATGGAAGTTTTTAAATCTATCGAGGGCATGGTAGCAGCCATTTCAGCACAAATGAATAACTTGGTTCTTGCTATTACTCAATCGCAAAGCAGAAGCGGTAAGGTTCTAACCTCAATTGAATCCATCAGCTCAGTAACAGAAGAAACAGCCGCCGGTAGTGAAGAAATATCTGCTTCAACAGCCGAACAATTACGTTCATTCACAATTGTTGAGGAAAAAATTATTACGCTAAGAGGAATGGCAGATGAGTTAAACGAAAGTATGAAACAGTTTAAGATATAGAATGTCGGTGAATTCGGAAGCATTGGGGGCGGCGGTTCTGCTGCTTCCCTTCTACAAAAAAATAGTAACTAAACAATCAATGTTGGTCAGCACCCACACCAGCCTACTTTGTACAAAATTGTGGGACGAGGGACCTGTCCCCGAAAACTAGAATGGCACGATGAATGGAAAGTTATTTCATTCATCGTGCCATTTTTTCATTTGTTTAACCCCAAAAAAAGCAGGAGAACCTTCCCTAAGCTTACTAACTTTTGATCTTTCAATAGAAAATAAAGGGGACAAGGTACCTGTGGTCTGTACCCCTTGTCCCTTTTCCTACTTTTTATTTAACCAAGCTTCAAATGGCTTTTGTAAATTTTCATAGGAACCATACTCTTTTAGAAAGGCTGCTTCAAAGGTCTTTTCCTTACTTGTTAGTACCTTTTGAAACTTCTCTTTTCCGTAAGTTTCATATAAGAAACCAATTAAAACGATGCCATCTTCATAATCGTTTGCAACTGTGATCCCTGTAGTTGAAAAATGAATAGTTTTGAGATTATCCTTTATTACCCGGTTTTTGTGGAAGCTTAATGCTTTTGAATTAGGTGTGTATTTATGACCAAAATAGTCATCGGCACCCTGGCCCCACCAACCTGGTACTGAATGAACATTATTCCAACCTTCCTTTTTTGAACCTACGATATACATATGCGGTAATGTAAAAGTCTCGTGAATCGTCGTCTTCAAGAAGTAACTATCGTTAAACTCTTCTCCAGTATTTGTGCAACATGGAAAAGCGTGTGCTGACTGAGCTAATAGGTGTAAATCTGTATGATAATTGCCCCAAACAAGAATCGTCCAGGTCCCTGTTGAAGCCCACCTGTTTGCCGTTTGCGAAATAAAAACGTTAATATCAGCAATGTTTTTGAAAAAGTTATCTAAGTTAAATCCTTGATATTCTTTCAGTGTAGCGGCAATGGCCGTATCCAAATTTGTTCTCATCTTTTGAGCATCTTTCTCGTACCCTTGCGGATAATGGATTATGTAATAATCTCTTTTAATCGAACCCCAAGTTGGTCCTGGCTGAGAGCGTTCATTTCCTTCTTGTTCAATCTTCCCTAAATCATTTTTTGCAAAATCAGCCATTAATTCAGTGAATTTCTTTTCGCTATTCGATAATTTTTCGTTTAATTCATGAACTTTTGCATTGGCTTCTGTTAATTTTTTTCTTACACCATCTTGATCGCTTAAGACTACCTTTGCTGTACTTGATTTGTCGTCCCAATTAACCTCCGCTCCCAAAGATTCACTAATCACCCTTAGCGGTACTAACGTTCTTCCGTCCAAGTTAATTCCTGGTACATCACTCTTAATGGTTACCCCATTAACAATAACGTTAACAATGTTAAATCCCTTGTATTTATTGTTAGCAATAACTACCCCACTCACAATAAAAAATAATAAAAATGTCAACAAGGAAACTCTCTTCATCATTTTGCTCATCTTCTCCATCCACCTTTGAAAAAATTCGATAGCTTTTGTTGTTAGCACTACCTTATTCGACATAAAAAGATAAATTTCCTTGAATTGGTGGAGGGACGGAGGGTCCACTGTCCCTCCAGTGAAGTAGTAAGGACGGTTCTAACCGCTTCCCCCGCATAAAAATAATGAATGGCACGATGGATGGAAAGTTACTTCATCTATCGAACCATTCTATTTGTTTGTTTAAGAAGAAACAAGCACGAGTCCCCATGCTTCTGTGCAAAAATGGGACGAGGTACCTGTCCCCTTGTACCTCCTCAGTAATTAGCCCCTGCTGCAACAAACGCAGCTTCTAGCGTTGGGTAATCCAAAGCTTTAGCTAAGTATAAAATTCTATCTAGCTGCGATTGAGATGCTGCTTCTAACGTTGCACCGTACGCAATCAATAGTTCTACATTTTTTAATGCTTCAGGGCTAGGATTCCAAGATGCTTGATCAATAGCCTGCAATATGACTGGCTGGGTTGATGTTGCTTGACGATTTGGAATCAAAGAAATGCTCGTTCCGTTTAAAATGACTGTTTTTGGTACCAAACCGTTTGGATCTGCTCCTAGTTGAAGGAATTCTTCTAATAGTGATGGATTCCATGATGCTAGGGCTCCTGATAAATCTTGTGACTTGGCTACTGCCCCGTACTGTAGAAGTAACTTTCTGATTAACTCACTTCGCTCAGCTTTATACGTTTGCCTTGTGCCTTGCTTCGTTAATAAAAATGAAGTTATGCCACCATTTGACGCAAGTTGTAATGGACTAAAATCAAAGTTAGGATGCTGGTAGTTAGGATTAGCTCCTAAATCTAAAAGCAATTTCACTAGTTGCAAATCATTCATTGTAATCGCCGTGTATAGTTCAGGATTTATGTTAGCTCCTTTTGCTATCGCAATTTCAAAAATCTCACGACTCTCTTTCATACCGACAGCTAACTCCAAAGCATATTGAGGACTTGCACCTTGGTGAAAGATAGAAAGGAGCTCCACTTTGTTAATTTGGTGAGATTTCATTATAGTTTCTAATTTAAGGTTCGCTTCTAAACTAGTAAGCTGTTTTGCTTTTTCAGCCGCGGCTTTAGAAACTGCACCATCGGCTACAAGAGTATGTAATAAAGAGTTGGAGCTTTCTTTCAGATTAACATCTAAAGCTTGGTTCGATAATGCCGCTACATGCCCTCTTAGAAAATTCGTTGTGGCAAATACTTCTCTTTCTAATGGGTGAATAACTCCAACCTCTGCCAGTTTATTAACAGATTGGCTCCACACAAAATCCCCTTTGGCATCTTCATAACCGAGTGCTCGGAGCAGAAATGTTCCATACTGAGCTCCAGTAATATGCTGCTGGGCACCATATGTAGTGCTATTAACCCCTGAAGTTAATTTGTTTACATACATATAACCAACGTATGGACTTGCCCAGTTAGGTACGTCTTTAAAAGGATGTGAATAATTTGCCGCTAGCGCCTGTTGTTCTTTGCCCAATAAGCGCACTAACATGACAGCCCCTTCTAAACGATTTGGTTTGCGGTCTAATTCAAAACCGAAATTCGTACCTTTGAATAAACCTAGTGTGTGCAGTGACTCAGCCTGAAAATAGAACGGATTACTCTTATCCCCATTTGCATGAGTCACCATTATTGGCATAAAATAAATTAGTAAAGCAAAAATGACCAAAACTTTTTTCACGTGTTGTACCCCTCTCAAAGTTGTCCAAATTTTAGCATAACATATAGATTTTAGCACAATTCCTTGTTAAAAAGTTTGTACCCTTCCAAAAAATCAAAAATGTTTCACACCATATTTTTCACTCGACTGAATCCATCCCTTTGCACGCACACGTTGAGTAGCAAGCGCCAGAGGCTTCGAATAACAAGCTTGGACAATAAACCAAATCTCCACGAAAATAATTCATTTTCTGAACCACTTCCACCTAATAAAACTACTATGATTTACCTTTTTTTCATTTTTTATCTAAAACAGCATTGTTTTTCTTCTAAAACTATTAGTACAAGCAGATATCATTAGCTTCCTATTTACACATAAAAACAAGTAACTAAAAGAATGGCACATTGGATAGAAAGTTATCTCATTCAAATGCCATTCTTTTATTTTTTTAATCAAAAAGAAGCACGGGAACTGAATTGTCCCCATGCTTCACTACCCTAGTGTATTATTAATTTGATTAATAAGATCTAAGTTTTCTTGATAGTACCTAGGCTTGGTAGAATATATAAAGAAAGCAACATACTTTAAAATTAATTCCTTGTATGAAATCTGATTGTTATAATACTTTTCCACATCTTGAAAAAACGCTTTTAAATCTAACTTGAATTTTTTTCGAACAGAAGGTGACAACAAATCAATACCACGCTCAACAAAATTAATCGTACACAATGGGATTTTTTTCTGAATTGCAAAAAGAAGCTTCCGTAACTCATTCCTTTTTGCAAGAAACTTTGTCTCATAACTACCACCAAAATGACCATCCTTTTCATACACCTCTATAAAAGCATAGGGAACTTCACTTAACCCTTTATGCCTCAGATGTACTCCAAAGTCTATTCTTTGCTTACTCGGTCTTTTAGTAGTAATAAATAATCCTTCTTCACCATGAAGATATTGCTTTACTATAGTGTCCGCAGTCTCGAAAATTGTCATATTAACTGCCAGTGACATTGACGTGGCTTGTTATGTAGAGTCACACTCATTGCCACTGGCGATTGATTTAGTCACTTAATTTGGCGCATCCAAAGCGGAAGAACCTAGATGAAATTTCTAAGATCGTTTTTAAACACTTCAACTACTTTTTCTAATGCTACCTTTTTCTCCAATAAATCGTGTATTTCAGCTCTTAATTGATCAACCATAGTCTCCATTTCGCCGATCCCATCTTCAAGCTGGTTCTTATAATCTTCTAAGTTATTAATCATCTTCGATGTTACTTTCCCCTTATAATTCATTGATTACACGGTGAATGTGGGATTCTCCTACAACTTTATTTCCTTGAAGAAATGCATCTAAAAGACTTTGACTACATAGAGTATTAATTTTTCTCGGAATCCCCTGGCTAAAGTTATGAATTGCCTGAATGGCTTCTTCTGAAAAAATCTCATATGGTGTTTCAACTACTATCAATTGATGTTTAATGTAAGCTTTTGTTTCTTGCTCAGTTAGCCCTGTTACTTGGTATCGCATTTGTATCCTTTGATCGATAGCTTCTAGGTGCTTCACTTTTAATTGATTTCGTAGACTAGGTTGCCCAACGACAATAAGGGTAAGAGGAGACATAGAATCTTCTTTAAAGTTAAGTATGAAGCGTAACTCTTGCAACATCGGCTCCGAGAAATGGTGTGCTTCATCAATAACAATAACTGGTGTTTTTCTCTCATTCTCATAAATATCTAACATTAAAGATTGGTACTGTCGTTTCGCTTCGGTTGATCGAAATGCAGGGTGAATTCCAAAGTTTTGTAAAACTTCTCGATAAAATAGTTTAGGAGTTAGTTCAGAGTCACATAAATATAAATAACGGTATTTTGTACGATCTAGTTTTTGTACTAATGATCTTACAGCCGTTGATTTTCCCATACCAGCCTCACCAGTTAATAAGCAAAACTGTCGATTTTCAGCAGCGTACTCTAATCGAGCTGTTGCTTCATTGTAGCTAGATGAGCTATATAGTTGTTCAATTAAAATCTCACGAGTAAATGGAACACCTTTCATTTCGAAGAAATCTAACATTCGCTACGCCCCCTTGATTTTTCTTTCCATTGGACAAAACTTGTGGT
The DNA here is from genome assembly GCF_001866075.3 of Anaerobacillus isosaccharinicus. Classification (GTDB taxonomy): domain Bacteria; phylum Bacillota; class Bacilli; order Bacillales; family Anaerobacillaceae; genus Anaerobacillus; species Anaerobacillus isosaccharinicus. Next base: position 1,167,374 of record NZ_CP063356.1, read on the forward strand.
TCCTAGTTGTTTTCGCTTTTCCTCATCCTGCTGTTTTTTCAACCGATCTAAATAATCCGATACAGCCGTTGGTGAGGACTTTTCATCATATGGTTCATGAAGTTTTGAATGACTTTGATTTCGCAGTTCAGCTGGTTTTGCATCTGGGTAGCGCAAGTCATCTTTCCAAACCTGTACATAGGATAAATCAAATGGGTTATAACGAACGATAATTTTTTTACCCCGTAAAGACGAATCTACATCGTAAAGATTTCCCTCTAATTCAATCACCGCTGTTTTTCTAACTGAACGGTCTTCTTCCCATAAAAAGATTTCTTTTAACTCTTCAGGAGAAAGAAACCGTTGTTCCTCTTGTTTCGCTTCATATCGCTTTTTTGGTGTTTGTCCAGTCCCGCGGTGAACCCGATGATCGTAGGCATCCAACCATGATCGCAAGTACTCATTTAACGATTTTAATGTCGTCAACTTGCCTTGATTAATGAGAAGATTTGCTTCACCGGTAAAGCTTGAATCAACATATTGGAAAAACTTTTCAACCTTGCCTTTTGATTCTGGCGAGTACGGGCTTGCATGGATTAACTTCGTCCCCATACGCGCGCAAATCACTTTAAACTGTTTTGCGCTATAAACAGAGCCATTATCCGCATTATGACGAATTCGTCATAATGCGGACTATACCGAAAAAAATACTATGCCGAATAAACTTATAAATCCTTCATAAATAAACAGTTTACGAAGGATTTTCGGCATAGTGTTTAGCTTTTAGTCCAGACTATAAATCAGTTTTCTTATATCCTTGGTTTTCCAAAGCGGGGATTCTTCCACTGCCTCAGGGCTTGTTTTCTTTATGGCTTCATGAATCATATCCAACGTTGCAAAAGCATAGAAGTTTGATGTTGTTGAAAGACTTTCATGACCAAGCATTTCCATGATGACTGTGAGGGGCATACCTTTTCGGTATAACGTCATAGCTCTTGTTTTCCTGATTAAGTGGCAGTGAACATGCCGTGGGATTTCAGGACAAATCATTCTTGCCTGGTTTGCATATTGACCTAAAAGGAGATTTATCGTATCCGTAGACAAGGCATGAGGCTTCCCATCCCTCATCGAATAGAACAATGGAGCCCCGCCATCTGTGTTTGGATGCGGATGGAATTCCTGAAGATAACGCTTGATGTGAGCAACAGTTTTCTCCATCAGGGGCACATTACGACTTTTGTTGCCTTTACCGGTTAGCGTAACGAAAGGTGTTTTGACGTTGATAATGTGCAGATCCCGAAGGGTAATATCTACAAGTTCCTGCGCTCTGGCAGCCGTATCATACAACATAATGAACATCATGCGATTGCGTCTTCCCTTTTGTGTATCTGTTTTAGGCGTTTTTAATAATGCTTCAATAGCTTCATTTGTCATATATAATATGGACTTTTTGTGTTCCTTCATTCCGCGAACGCTACGAACATCGTTGTATATTGCAACAAGCGTAATATCCTCGTCTGCGCAATACTCCATGAACGATTTTAGTGCAGTCAATCGAAGGTTGCATGTTTTGGCTGCTAGATTTTGCACTTCATTCATCCAGACAAAATAATCTTTAATGTGTTTCCTATTTAGAAAGTCAAACGTAATGTCCTGTCGTTCAATCCCTTTTTGGATTTCCAAGTAATCAATAAAGTAACTCATGGACTTCTTATACGAATTTATTGTGTTTTGGCTAAGGTTTCTTACCTTGGGCAGGTATACATGAAGGAAGCTACGAGCATAATGCCAAAATTCGGGCTCAATCTGCTTTCTACTCTTCATCATAATCCACCTCCGGAAGCAACCCTTCAAGTATTTTAGTTTTTTCGGAGAAAGTAGAAAAAAACTCAGGCACAAGATGAAGATAGTAGTAGGTGCTTTCCAAACAGGCATGTCCCATGTAACGCACCAAATATGGAAGCATGGAATTCACATCGGATTCTTCCTTAAGCCATTGATTGAGTTTGTCGAAGGCAAAATGATGGCGAAAATCATATGCTCTTGCCTTCGAGCCTGACTCATGCCCCAAACCAGCCGCCTTCCATATCTTATTGAAATTCGATCCAATAGACGTACTCTGGTAACAACTATGGGATTTTACCGGAAAGAAATACGTTCGATCTGGAAATATATTATCTATGACAGCATCGTATTTCAAATATAGTTGTTTAAGGTCTTCCGGAAGAAACAACCTTCGGTCTTTAGGGCCTTTTGAATGGATTACATCGATATAGCCAGTATGAAGGTTAACGTTTTTTCGCAGAAGCAACCGCGCTTCACTTGTTCTCAATCCACAACAATAAAGCAATCTAAAGTACATGGGTAGGACAAGATGGCGGACAGGATTTTCCTTGCGAGGGCCTAGTGTGTCGCAAGCATCGAAAAATCGGATAATTTCTTCATCTGTGAAAAAATGTGGTATCGTTCGGATTTGCTTTCGACAGATTTTGTTGGTGACAACATATGCATCTGAGTATCCAGAATGTTGCAGGTATTTGCCAAACTCACGAATAGGTGCCACACGTACTCGTTGGGTGTTTGGGCATTCGTTATCCCGTAAGATAACCCAACCTTTAACAATCTCGTTCAATAAAACCTCTTCGGATTCGCGTTTTGCACAATAGCGATCAAACTCGTGGAGATAGTATTCGCTTGTTTTATACTTCCAGCCTAGTGAGTGTTTAAACGCTACAAAAGACTCCATGAAAGAAGCTAGTTTACTAACATATGCCTTCTCCATCATTTGAGCCCCTTCACTTTCATAGGAATGACGGCTAAGGTTAATGCACAATCACGCATCTTTTCTTCGTCAGTAGACAGATAAACGTCGGCTGAGTTTGGGTTGACATGCCCAAGTGTTGATGAAATTGTTTGTATGGCAACCCCATTTTTTAACATTTTTGAGGCGACATGATGTCTAAGGAGGCGGGTGCCTTTAAGTTCGTTGTTAACTCTTACTCCTGCACATGTAAATATTTTTCTTACTATGGTGTAACAACTCGAATGTTCTTTCAACGGTACATGTGGGGCATTTCGAGATAAAAATACGCACGATGAATCTGATTTAGGACGGTCATTCGTGAGATACCTTACTAATGCATTGCCGATTGCAGGAAGAAGGGGTAAAACTAAAGGCTCATTCGTCTTCTGTTGGACTATGTTAATAACATCCCCTTGCCAATCTATATCTTTTAACCTTAAGTTCAAAATATCCACGGCCCTGATTCCAGTAAGAAGCGATAATAATATAATAGCTTTGTCCCTTGAAGATACAGCATCGGTTTGTAATACATCCCATACAGCCCGTTCTTCCTCCTCCGTTAATACGGGAATAATTGTCCTTTTTCTCAGGAGTTTATCAGGAACGGCTGCAATAAGTCTGTTTCCACCTTCTGCAAAACGCAAAAATGATCTTAATCCGGAGGCCGCCGTTCGAAGACTTCCAGAGTCCCAGGTTTCTCTTAGTTCATCAAAAAACTTATAGATTGATTTAAGAGGGACAGCTTTCAACTCGGTATAGCCCAATTTTTCAATAAAAATAAGGAACTTGCAGGAAGTATTTCGATACGATTCTATAGTATTTTTACTTTTTTTCTCCTCTTGTAGAAACGCTAGAAAATGGATATGAAGGTCCTGGAATTTAATAGTTGAGGGCTTATCGACCTTACTATCCCTGCTTGGTTGCCAGCCAAAATAGCCTCTTTCTTCATATTCCCTTAATTTTCTTATGCATGAAGTGTGTAGCTTTTTACGTGAATGGCAGTATTGTCCTGTCCTTCTGTCTGCAGAATCATTCACGAAATGCTCAACCAATTCTTGAGTTAAAGTTTCTGTCCCCATGATAGCGGCAGACTTCAACAGTCTTTCATATACCCTTTTGAAACTATGAATCGTTGATTGACAATAACCTGCTTTTTCAAGCGCTTCAAGTACCATTTTTACACTACTTTCCACAGTTGGTTTCTTTACCATAGTAATTCCTCCTAAAAATAGTTTGGACGTTAGTCCACTTCTATTATGGAAAAAATAGCAAAACACTATGCCGAAAATCCTTCGTAAACTGTTTATTTATGAAGGATTTATAAGTTTATTCGGCATAGTATTTTTTTCGGTATAGTCGACATTATGACGAATTCGTCATAATGCCGACAACGGTAAAATCTATCGATCTGAAACACTTCAATATGCTTGTGCGCAGCTGGGGATTACGTTAGCTCACACACAGCCGTATGACGCAGCAGCAAAAGGCAAAATTGAAAGGTTCTTTAAAACGGTTCAAACAAGGTTTTACCCGTTGTTAGAATCAGATCGTGCTCATTCGCTTGAAGAATTAAATCAACGATTTTGGCGTTGGCTTGAAGAGGATTATCATCGCCGTGTTCATGCTTCTCTTGATGGCAAAACACCAATTGAAGTTTACCAATTACAACTAGAAGAAGTCAAATTTCTTGGAGACCTTTCTTTACTTGAAACCATCTTTTTAAAGCGTCACAACCGAAAAGTAAAACATGATGGAACGATTACGATAGACAAACAACTTTACGAAGTTCCTCCCGGCTTTATTGGTTATTCCATTGATGTCCGAGAAGATGAGCATGGTGTTTATATCTTCGAAGAGGGTAAAAAGGTAGCGGAAGCAAAGCGTGTATCACTAGAAGACAACGCTCATGTTAAACGTGTTCGTTCTCCTTTTTCGCTGTCTGAAATGGATATTCTAAAGGACGGTGAGAAACATGTATAAAACCTTTTATTCTCTTGCTTCAACACCATTTTCAAAGGAATTAAAACCTTCAGAAGCATTTACGTCCCCTACATATCAAGGGGCATTAAATAGCTTGGATTATTTAAAAAAATCCAGAGGAATTGGTTTATTAATCGGAGATCCTGGTGCTGGGAAGACATTTACTCTACGATCGTTTAAAGAGGCACTAAACCCGTCCTTATATCACGTTATTTACTTTCCTCTTTCCACTGGAGGAGTCATGGATTTCTATCGAGGACTAGCATATGGCCTAGGAGAAGATCCTAAGTTTCGAAAGGTAGATCTGTTTCGCCAAATACAAAATGGCACGGAGCGAATGTTTCGAGAACGTAAAGTAACGCCTGTCTTTATTTTAGATGAGATGCATATGGCTAAAGATGCGTTCTTACAGGATTTAGCGATTCTTTTTAATTTTCAAATGGACTCTAGCAATCCTTTTATTCTGATACTGGCAGGATTACCGCATTTGAAAACCAGGCTAGCTCTTAATAATAATAAGCCATTAACACAACGAATTATTATGAAATATCAATTTCAGCCACTATCAAATGAGGATGTTTCAAGTTATATCACCCACCATCTAAAAGTAGCAGGAGCAAATATGCCTATTTTTACAGATGCGGCTTTAGAAGCTATCGCATTACGATCACAAGGCTGGCCACGTGTCATAAATAAGTTAACCGTCAACTGCTTGCTTTTCGGTTCACAACTGAAAAAAAATCAAATCGATGAAGAAATTGTTCAACTTGCGATTGAAGATGGTGAATTTTGATGAAAAGAGGAATATTAGTCTATGATCACATGGATCAAGAGTGGCGAATTTGGATTGGACAACAAGCATATCTCACGATGCAAGGCCAGACGGTTGAGATAAGGATCCACCATCGATATTTCAAAGCTTATTTAGAGAAAGATTTTGATTGGTTCGTGACGCTAGATAACGAAGTTAGCTTTACTCTACGAATATATGAAATTTACAAAATACGTATTAATATTCAAGATACCATATCCGTTTCCACCCCTTTTTAGGGGTTTTTCTTTTATAATAAAGCTGAATTAATTTGAACGTATTCTTAAGCATCTGAAATAAAGTGGAAAAATAAGCAGATTATTTCAGATTTTCAACCGGAGTAATGTGAAAATCAAAACCTGAAATAATGTGCTCGGTAACATAACTTCATTAAGTTGATTATCCTTCACATTATAAAAATGTATCCATGAACCATACTCGTTAGCATCTGGATTGCTTCCTCGTCGACCAGCTGAATAACCACCTGCTTCAATTAAGTACAGCGAACCATCTGAGAGTACTATTGATCTTGAGGCATCAGATACTAACCCACCGTTACTAAACTCTTTGGAATGTATCTTTTTACCTTCTCCACCATCATACATCCATATCTCTTCAACATAAAAAGAGGAATTATAATAGTCCTCACTTTTTTTATACATGACGTATAATTCCATTAAACCATCTTGATCAAAATCAAGTAAATCTACGTAGGCTAATCCCATCTCGTCAATATTATCTTCAGTGAGAATCCCGAAATTAGCTATTTTATTATAAACAGTCTGATAAAATATCGATAATACGCGTTGGTGTTCTGTTATTTTTTCATCTAACACTTCAACAGAATTCTCTGGCTCTTTGTTAACTTCAACTTCTTTTGCTTCGGTAATTATTTCTTCAATTTCTAAGATTTCTATTGGTTCCTGAATAGTTGATTGTTGATTACAACCTACTATAATTAAAATCGAAGTAATAAAAATTAACACTAACTTCAACTATATCGCCTCACTCAAAAATAATAATTACTTCTCTTAATTTTATTAGCTTTAAGAAAAATAGATAAATTGATTTCTATATAACTCCCCTTTAGCAATATCAATAGGTACATCCCTATTAACTTATTAATATAGACGATCGGCAACCGCCTTTTTAATTACTCCTGAAAAAAACAGTCTTTGTACTTGCTTCCCATTCTACATGAATACCAAACGTCTCACCTATAAAGCGAATAGGTACGTAGGTAGTGTTATTTACGACTTTAGGTATTGCATTTAGTTCAATTGTGCGACTGTTTACTGTTGCAAACTTGCTACCAACTGTCATTTTTATTATGGTCCTATCTTTTTTAGCAATTATACTTTTATCTTTATCATTCCAATTTACTTCTGCGCCTAGTGCCTCAAATATGGGTCTAAATGGTACCAATGTTGTTGAATTTTCAACAAAAGGCTCTTCTTCTAGTTTTAAGAATTTACCGTCAACATAGACTTTAATATTGTCTGAATTAGTCATTTTAGTTAATGTTTCTTGGTAGATCTCATAACTGTCTGTCCCAAGAAGTGTTTGGATTTCATCGTTAAGGGTTGTGAAGTCCGATGTACTAGCTAGAGTGTTCATCATTTGAAAAGATCTGTAGCTTACATCAACGGACTTAATTGTGTTTGTCGCTAGTGTTCGGCTCTCTTGAGTATTAAATCCAGTAATGCTATGTAAGTATCTAATACCTTCATCACGTACTAATTTTTGAGCAAGGTTATAGGCAAAGATCTTTCGCATTATTGGATCAGAAGTGAATATTTCAGATGCTGCCTTTGCATATTCCTGAGACTCTTCATGGTTATATCTTTCTCTCATTAACGGGTATATTGCTGCATAAGCAACAAATTGAACAGGAATTTCAATTAAACTACTTTTTATATTCTTCTTGTAGTTCTTTGAAATAGAATTTTCGGAATCAAAATAAGAGTCTAAATACTGTGCAATGGTAATTGGAAATGTCATTGATTCAATATAGTCTGGATTTACTATATCTACTGGGATTACCGCACTGATTACATTTTCCACTAATTTACTTATTTCATTTTCAAAGTTTCCTTTTTGCATGGCAAACACATGTGTTACACTACTGTTAACCTTATCAATTACTTCACGATACTGCGAATAGTTATAACATGTATAGTAACCTTTAGAAATAACATCTAGACTTTTATCAATGTTTCGTAAGCTAGAGTTCTTTGAGGAAATTCCGCTATTGTATAAGAAATTTCCCCTTACGTAGGCGAGAGAGGTTCTCCCAGTACTAGTTTCCATTAATCTTAAGCCCTCTTCTATATCCAGGTAGGCTTGTTCTAAATTGGCTAAGTTTTTATGCAACTTGTCTAAGTTTGTCATAAATAAATTACACCCTGAGTTATTATCTTTGGCATAAACATACGTATTGCCTTGTAGAGTTAATAATAAAAAGACTAAAATAAATGTAAACATTCGGCGTTTCATATAAATAAATCAGTCCTCCAAATGGTTTTATCGAGAATACTTTTCTTCATAATCGCCTTTTCACTAAAAGGATATCATTTAACTCTTGACACCCTAACGATAATCTCCGTATCAGTCTTTGTCACTTCATCAACCATTCTATTTAATCCCATTTCATATTGAGGGAACGGTCTTGTATGATTATCTACAACAAAATATCGTTCAGTCGGTGGTAATGCTAACAAGCTTCCAAATTGAATATCACCAAGCAGTTCAGTTGCAGAAATATCGAACACGAAAATCTTTACATCTGTAGTTTCTTCAATTTGAAAGGTTTTTCGAATGTGCGCTAAGTTAAACTCTGACTTCTCTATATTCAAAAAGTCCCAGATTGTGTCGTCCTTAAATGAGATGACATTCACAGCTTCTCTTCTGTTTTGTCGTCTACCAGACAACTCACTTATATGTTTTAGTGACTCTTCCATTTTAGGATCAGGGTGTTCCATATCTGGAGTTTCTACGTACGCTGCTTCATAATCAGCTTCAGTCTGGAATAATTGAAACTTTATCCCATTATAAGAGATTTGATCACCTCTAATTTCTGCTCTAAATTCTATTTCACCAGTGACATTTCCATTCTTATCAAGTTTTTTTACCATATGACTGATTATTTCATCTGGAGCATCCGCATCGACAACCTCAGTTTCTTCAGATACTTCTTCTGTTTCTACAGTTACACTCTTTTCAACTTCTTGAGTCGCTGATACTTCAGACTCAACTGGTTCTGCAACCTCCTTTTTGTTACACCCTACGATTACTGTAATTCCTAGAATAACTATCCCTATTAATTTTAATACCTTTTTCATTTCACCCTCCTAATATATGATTTTTTCTATTTATCTAGATGATTCCAACATCTTTCCCTAATTCTTTTTTCCTACTTATCTTCCATTTTACATAGTACTCCGTTACACTATTGTTACACGAGTTTTTAAAGGAGCGTTAAGAGATGTGTCCAGTATTATCATTGGGTGATAAACAACTACATTACAATCACTATGCTAGTGAACATAAGCAAACTATTATTCTAGTTCATGGAGTAGGAATGGATAGCCGTTATTGGTATAAATTAATCCCTTTATTAACTGATTTTTATTCAGTGGTATCATTTGATTTACAAGGTCATGGAAATAGTACTAGCGGAAATGAACAAATTTCTTGGGAAGTTTTGAATGAGGATTTACTCAGCCTTGTTGCTCATTTAAACATTAATCAATTTCATATTATAGGGCATGGTCTAGGTGCTAACTTGGCTACCCAATTTACATACAGCTATCCAAATCTTATAAAAACACTAACACTCATCTCTACAATCATATACTTTCCAGAAGATGTAATTGAGGAAGGGTTATTGTTACGAAAAAAACTTTCTGAGGTTAATTCACTAACAGCTCTAGCAGACTATCTAGTCCCAAAAATACTACTGAACTCGAAACACCATTCAGATGAAGAACTGCTATATTCAAGTTATCAAATGGTATCCCCAAGCTTATATATTCAATATTGTGAGATGCTTGTTAGGAATGCCCTTTCTTTAGAGCAAGTTAGTGAAATAACAACACCTACGTTAATCTTAACAGGTGAATTTGATGCAATTTTTCCGCCTAAGTTCACTGGTTTGTCAGCATTTACCTTCCCGAATAACCATTATATTGTTATCCCAAATGCATCAAACGGTGTTTTTCTAGACCAACCTGAAACAACGGCTAACTCTATAAAAATGTTTGTTATGAAGGATAATCCGATACCTCAAAATACCTTTGATAAACCGACAAACATATATTTAGAAAAGATGGGAAGGCACTTAAATCAAGTTATTCAAAATGGAATAATTAATATTAATTGCACACTGCATGTCCAATTAATGGATACTTTTGTTGTTCGAAAAAATAACGAGGAGATAGTTAACGGATGGAATCAACGGATGGCAAAACAGTTGTTTTGCTATTTACTAGTTCATAAAACAGTACTTCGGGAGCAACTATGTGACGACCTCCTTGGAGAAGTTCTTTTAGTTGACGCAAAGAGAAATTTACGAGTCTACATTTACCACTTAAAGCGGTTATTAAACACAGGTATGACTAAATTTTTAACAACTGATAAAGTGCATATTTTTTTAGCTGGTAATATTAAATGTGACCTAGATCAATATTTATGTGAACTTAAAAATTTAGAAGACAAGGAGCCTGATTTTTATTACGCTGAATTTAAGAAAGTTTTAAAAAATGCACCAAAAACTATCATGCCTGGCGTTGTCGATGATTGGGCACTTAAATTTGTTATGAATATTCAAAAACGAATAATAGAGGTTGCTGAAAAACTAGCTCTTTATCATTGTGAACGAAAAGAATATAATTTAGCAGCTGACTACCTAGAAGTAGTCATGCATTACGAGATAGTAGAAGAGTCAACCTATGAAAAATTAATAGAGTTACATACCAAAATGAATAATCAACATCGAATAGATTATTGGTTGAAACATTTCCAACTTTAACTAGGGACAGGTCCACTGTCCCCCTTTAAGTATTAAGGACGGTTCTTCCCCCTCCCTAAAGGCTATATGAATCAATAAATGCAATTCCTTCACGAAACGCTTTTTCCATTCGGTGATTACCATCAAAGATCTCAAACATTTTTGAGCGAATTTCGGCTTGTATAACCGGCTTTCAAATATTAACAGTTGGCAAATGATCTTCATTAACTCTGCCACAATAATGCGTTCTAAACCTGTCCTTCTTGTCCTTACAACAAATGGTGGAAATTAAACTTAAAACCGTCAGCTACTTTTTTTCTTCATCAGTTCCATTTTTAAACTTATCTAAAAACCCCCCCGTTAACTGTTACCTTAATTACGATTTTATACGGATTAACAGGCAGGCAAACTATGATGTTTCAGCTAGTATCGGGTGATGACAGGCACCCGATACTTTTAACTTTGCCAATGACAAGTAATTACTCATCTTGTATACTATATTCAGAAGGAGGTGAAGAGAAATATGAACAATGAAAAAATAGAAGATATGCTAACTCAATTAATTAAAATTGTTGGTAATATGCAATCTGATATTCAAGGTATGCAATCTGATATTCAAGGTATGCAATCTGATATCCAAGGTATGCAATCTGATATCCAAGGTATGCAATCTGATATCCAAGGTATTAAAGTCGACATTCAAGAAATCAAAGCAGATGCTCGTGATTTTAAAGCAAAAAGTGAAGCACGGCACGAGGCAGTTATGAGCCAGCTTAAAACGCTTGAAAATGATCAGGACTTCATTTGGGAAAAAGCGGTACGAAACGAAAGAGAACTTGGGAACATCAAAAGACAACTAAGTTAAGGTAACCCCAAATCTCCGCACACATAAACCCTACGTATTATACCTACATGATTTTTTGTCCAAAGTAATTCAAAAATTCAAAAGGAGAGCTTCCTTTAATGGACAGCACTCCTTTGTTAGTTTTATGAATTAGTTCGCATCGACCTCAACTTTTCTCAATTTGAAAATGATTAATATAAACTATGACCGATATTATAATGAGCAACCCTAGTAACATTTATAAGATCCCCACGCACTCCATCCCCCCTTAAATAAGAAATTGACACTTAATTTGGCAATTGATTTTAAGTGTACAACAATCTTTGTCCTTTGGAATAAATGTCATTGTTGCTGTCATTTCTCTATTAAAAGTCATAAAACCTTTGCGTTAATAAAAAATAGCATGCGTCAATTCGCATGCCATTTCATATGTCAATTTAACCTTATGCACCTCAAAACGGAACGGTTTACATTGGTCTTGGGGGCGGTTATTTCTCTTTTGATGACGAGGGTGATTATTGCTGTTATTGTTATTACAAATAACATGCTAAGTTGAATTGCCATATTCACTGCTCAAAAGTCACCATTATTACCACCTCCCTTCGGGAGATGGTCAACCACCCATCCGCTTTATATGTTGCGCCTTAATTATAACAAACACTAGTTCCTATAATTATCATTCTATATTAATCAAAGCTTATAATCTTTCGACAAATACCTACAAACTTCGGGTAGTGACAGGCACCGAAGCATACCAGAGCTTTATTCCATATAACCCTTTACGCCTAAATATTTAAATATATACTTTTTGCCCTTCTTTACTTTCTTAAATAACCCCAATTCCGTTAATTCCGTTAAATCCCTTCTTGCTGTTTCATACGCTACCTTCATTCGACTTTGATAATGATCAATTGTGGTGATGTTATTATCTTTTCTTTTCATATAATTCAAATACTTTTTTTGTCTTTCATTAAGAAACACTTCATCATTCACCAAAGTTTGAAGTAATGATGCATGGTTTAATTCTTTCATCAGCTGTTCTATTACTTCATAAATAGAATCCTTAGTCATTTCAATGTAGCTAATAAGAAAATATGATAAATCGCTATCGTAATCTTCAGTATCTTTAATTGCTTTATAATATTTGTTTCTTTTCTTATTTACGACATTGGAAATAGAGAAAAATTTAAAAAACTCATATTTATTTTTTAAAAGGTACATGTAAGAAAACGCTCTTGCTACCCTGCCATTCCCATCAAAAAAAGGATGGACATAGGCAATATAAAAGTGAATAATACAAGCCTTCACTATTGGATGAATAAAAGGTTTATTTGAATTTATGAAATTGAATAAGTCATTCATCATTGCTTGTACTTCGGTGTGCGGAGGAGCAACGTAGATAGGTTCTGTTTTAACCGCATTATCTGCCCATACATACACATAGTCATCCCGATATTTCTCAGATAAATCCCCTTCTTCAAGAGTTCCTTCAGAAATTATTTTATGAAGGGTAATAAAAATGTCTTCATTCAAATCCTGATGTAAATTTTCAAGAATAAACATGAGACCATTGTGATTGTTTAAAATCATTTTCTCACTCTTGTTTTTTGGGTTCTTTTTATTAATTAATTCTTTTGTTCTTTTCTTAGTAGAAAATGCGCCTTCAATAACACTTGAATGAAAGGCTTCATCAATGATACTCTCTTCAACCAAGTTATTTCGAATTTCTTTTGTAACCAATTCATCTATTTTGTCTTTGGCAATAAAGTCTATATCATGGATGATCTCTTCTAAAAAAGGAGGAATTAAAAACCAAAAGTTTTTTCCACTTTGGTCCTTCAAAGGAACTTCTCTACTCATACTTCTTCTCTTACGTTGAATATCACCCCAAATATCAATTCTTAATTGTAAAAATTCATTTTGAATGCGATACAAAGTTTCAGGTTTATTCAAGTATCTTTCATAAGTGAATTTATTCAAGACATTTTCTAAAAAGTACTCATTGTATTTAATTTCCTCATCCATCATAATTCCTCCTTTCTAAATACTTTACTTAGTTTTATTATATACGTTTTATACTAAATTGAAACTTATTTGTTACTAATTTGCTACTATTTAAGCAATTTGAGTCTAAACATTGGATTAGTGTGCCTGGCACCAGTTATTAGGTGGGAGTAATAGCAGCAAATTGGCTTTGTCAGCGGTTCGACACTGTTTCTCAGCCAAAATCCATGAGCTTTGCATCCAATCTTAAGGAAACATCATGTTTTAGCTACTCGAAAATTAAATGCCCAGCCCCACAATGTAATGTAATTCATGCAACCGCATAATTACTCTATACAAAAATAGAGGGACAAGGTTCTGTCCCTTGTCCCTCTTAATTAACTCTAGCTGATAGTTTAAAAACCTTAAAGTCATTTGCATTACTGCAATGTAGTAATACTGGGTTAATTTCAATTACTAAGGATTGATCGGAATAACAGTTACCGTTGTCAGATGGAATGACTAGATATATATCTTCATAGTCAACAACCGCTTTCGTGCTAGGTACAACAGAGTCAAACAACTCAAAAGCTTCATCTTTTAAAATATCGATGATTTTAGCATCATTACACTTTCCCATTTTAATGACCTTCGTGTATTTCTCACTTGTTAATAATTCTAGTAATATAGTTTCCATTTCTGATCCGCCGTCCATTTTTCTTTTTTTGCCTTCACTATATAAATACATGCGAAAGTGAAAAATGGTGGGGGATTTCCGAAAAAAATTTAAGTTTGTTTTGAAAGCCCCAAGGGGCGACTGTGCACAAAAAGTGATCAATAATGAAGCACTAGGGACGGTTCCATCGCGTTCTCATGTGCATGGCTCCAAGGTATTTCCCTTATAAATCGTGGTTTTGACTTATAAATAATTGTGGTGCCTGTCACCTCCCGGTTTATAAGCCAAACACGACCAGTTATAAGCGGAACTAAGTACTTTATAAGCCAAACATAAAGCTTGATTAGCATGCAAACATTTCAATTCACCGCAGAAAAAAATTGGGAATTTCCTTCTCCCCAGTGCGATAATCCGAAACATTTTTCTCCGCTACCTCGTCTAGCTCATGGTAAAACTGATCGGCAAATTTGTTTAGGGCGATTGTGTAGAAATAGGCAATCGGCTTTTTAAGTTGTACCTTTTTTAGCTTTCTAACCATTTGTTTAAAAGCTTGGATGGCCACATCTAAAACGAAGCTGTGTTCTTTTTCGTAAACGTACTTATAAGCTGCTAGTTTTGCCATTTTCCAGTAATCTTCAATCGTGTCGCAGTTGTTGAAAAAAACTTTGACGAGGCTCCTAAATGGTTTAGGAACTTGGTCACTTGTGTATGTATGGTCCAGTGGTTCAGCCGCTAGTTCAGACTCGACACTACGATTCTTTTCTTCATTTTTTATAATAGTTTTTAAATCATTAGTTTTTTGGTGGTCCAATCTTTCGGCACAAGGTGGTTCAGGTTGATTCGACAAGTGCCAGTCACCTCCCGAATTTTGGTAAGCCAAAACTTGTTTTTCAGAACACGTGCAATAATGATTAGTTGAGCCTCGGTAGCCACAAGGGCAAGGGTTCATAGCTGCAATAAAAATAAACTTCGAAGGATACGATACAGTTGAGTGCGCTCGATTGATGGTTACTTTGCCATTTTCTAATGGTTGCCGCAACATATCTAAGGTTTTCTTAGAAAACTCAGCCAACTCATCTAAAAATAACACCCCACGGTGAGCAAGAGATACTTCTCCAGGTTTAGGGTTTGATCCACCACCAATAATTGAAACTGCCGAGGCAGAATGGTGTGGATGACGAAATGGTGGGATCATAAGTGAATCGAAAGGGGCGTCAGCTAGTTGATAGAGACTTACTTTTTCGAGTTGAGCTTCTTGTGATAATAGGGGCAAAATTGTTTGGAACGTTTCAGCAAGCAAACTCTTGCCACAGCCAGGCGGTCCATCCATCATGACATGATGTCCTCCTGCTGCAGCGATCTCGAGGGCTCGCTTAGCAAACTGATGACCAATAATTTGTCTGAAATCACGCTCATAAGTAACTTCCTTCACTTCTGGCACATTTTGATGTTGGGTGAATGAAAGGACAGGTCTTCCTGCTAAATGCTGAAGAACTTCATCGACCGTAGTGACGTAAATCAATTCCACCTCCGTAATCATTACGTTCGGCAATTCTGGGTCAAATGGCAAAAATAACTTTTTCATTCCAAGACGTTTCGCAGCTAGAATCGCTGGCAACATTCCTTGAACAGGTAAGATCGAGCCATCTAATGATAACGTTCCAATAAAAGCAGCATCGACAGGGATTCTTTCACTGATAAAATCTCCAGCTTTTAATAAACCTATGGCAATCGCTAAATCGAACAATGGGCCATTTTTCCTTTGCTCAGCTGGCGACAAATTCACAACAATCTTCTTATCGACTAACGAATGACCCATACAATGTAATGCTGCCGAAACACGCTCCCGCGATTCCTTTACAGACGCATCAGGCAAGCCTACAATCAAGACAGATTCCACCCCTTCCATCACTTGAACTTGTACTTGAATTAAGTACCCTTCCAAGCCTTTCAAACCAATACTATTAACTTTTGCAGACAAATATACATCCCTCCAATTGTACGTAATAAAATTAGGCAAGTTAGAAAAATGAAGTGTTTAATGAGGCGATCTGAGGTTTAAAATGGAGTAGTTGAAGCTAGATAAGAATATCTGTTTCTATTATAAAAATCTTACGAAGAGTCTGTCAATACAATAACTAGGAACGTAGAAAAAAATTAGTACTTCGGGTGGTGACAGGCACAAGAACTTATATTGCAAATGCAGCAACTAGTAATGTATACTTAAGGAAGATATTATACAAAATAAAAATGACTAGGCGCGGGAACGCCCAGTCAATGCAACACATGCCGCATGAAGAGCGGCTGACCAATTGAAATTTTAAGGTTAAAAAGAAATAACCGCTAATCCATTGGTCGTGGGGGCGGTTATTTCTCTTTTCTATTGGTGACGAGTGTGATTATTGCTACAATCGCTGTTATTGTTATTATAAATAACACGCAAAGTTGAATTGCCATATTCACTGCTTCGTATGTCACCATTATTACCACCTCCCTTCGGGAGATGGTCAACCGCCCATCCGCTTTATGTATTGCTCCTTAATTATAACGAACGTTAGTTCCTTTTACTACCACTCTATTTAATTAAGCCTTATTAACTTTCGTCAAAAACTGACAAATTTCAGGTGTTGACAGCACCGGATTTTCTTCACTTATAAATCGTGATTGCGAATGTAAGCTGTATTTCTTCCGGCACCGACCTTGATAATATAATCCTCTTTCAATAAATCTGATAGTGCTTTTTCAATTGTCGTAACACTAATGTCTGGGCATAGAGTAGCAATCTCAGCTTTTGTTACCTTTCCAACTTTAGTTGAAAAAATATGACGAACTCGCTCAGCCTTGGTTAACCCTTGATTTCGAATAGTTTCAACTCGGCTGCTAAAATCTTTATAGGCACTTAGGATAACACCTAGGTAGTATTTTACAAAAGGAGCATAGTTGTTGTTCCCTTCATGCCAGCCTTTTGAGCTTTCCTCAAGAACTTCATAATAGCTTTCCTTCGTTTTCTCAATGATCATTTCAATACTAATGTACTTTCCGACAATGTATTCTTCCTGATAAAGAAGCAAGAGTGTTAATAGGCGGCTCATTCTCCCGTTACCATCATTGAAAGGATGGATGCTCAAGAAATCAAAGATAAACTTAGAGATTAAAATAAGTGGGTCAATTTCACTTTGATTTACAGCCTTTAGAAATGTTGTACAAAGAGACTCCATGGCTTCTGGTGTTTCATAAGCAGATAACGGTTGGAAACGAACTCGACGATTTCCTTCACTGTCTACTTCCTCGATGACGTTATCCATATTTTTAAAACGACCACCAGAAGATGTAGGACTGTAGGTATATAGGTCTCTATGGAGCTGAAGGATGACGTTCGGCCTTACCCTGATATACTCATAGTTTTCGTGAATGGTATTTAGCACCTCACGATAACCGGCAATTTCCTGCTCATCTCGGTTTTTCGGTTCAGCATTTTCAGCGACCAGTTCACTTAGCCTAGCATCCGTTGTAAAAATACCTTCAATTCGGTTAGAAGCGCCGGTACTCTGAATTTTAGCGACCCTTAACATAGCTTCTAAAATATCCGGCTGTGCTTCCATGAACAACTCCTGTTTCCCTTTGTATTCATGAATCGCTGATATAAGGTTAACAATATCAGGTGTATAAAGTTCTTTGTTTACTTCAAAATAATCAAATGTTCTCACCATTATCTACCTACCTTATCCGTTGCCTTTCTGCATAAATCATACTACTATTTTATGCATAAAAGCAACAAGATATGCAGTACCTCACTCTTTTATTCCTTTAAAGTCGAAATCCCCTTTCTTTGCAGAAGCCATCCTAGAGCGCCCATAACAACCTTATTTCGCGACATATTTCGGGTGGTGACAAGTACCAGAGGTTTTTGTTGATTTACAATTTAATTGCTTTTCGTTTATAATTTAGATAAATAATATTAAGTAGGTGATGGAAATGAAACCTATAAAAGTTGATAACATAGATCTCAAAAAAATTATTCAATCGGGGAACTCCTATATTCAAGTTGGCCATCAAAAGTTTTTATTGATGGAAGTCGAGAATGCAAAGGAAGCTGATTGTTATGAAGTGACGGATCCTGAGGAAGAAAAGCAATTACTAAAAGCCTTAAACGAACAAAACCCAATATTATCAGAAGATGAAATCAATAGGATTTTAGGGTTATAAAAAAATGAGAGTTCAGTGGAGAAGCTCAGCAATTAAATCGTTGTTGGAGTTAGATAACTGGCGAGCTAGTCTCGAATTACCCTCTATTGCAGGGTATCTTAAGAACACCATTCACAGCTATTTTGAACAACAAGATTTTTCAGTCTATATCCCTGGTCGGCATGTTTTAATAAGGAACTTGCCGGTCGATTTAAGAATGGTACTAATATCTGTTGGGAAATCTGATCCATATAAAGTATTTTATCGTATTGTCGATAACAGTATAGAAATTTTTCTAATTAGACATCCCAATCAAAGACCACTATAGATCATTGCAACACATGCCGCATGAAGAGCGACCGACCCAATGTACGTTTATGTTTGTCTAAAGAAATAACCGCCTATCCATTGGTCGTGGGGGCGGTTATTTCTCTTTTCTATTGGTGACGAGTGTGATTATTGCTACAATCGCTGTTATTGTTATTACAAATAACACGCAAAGTTGAATTGCCATATTCACTGCTTCGAAAGGCACCATATGTGAAGACATTAATTAACTCTTGCCGATAGTTTAAAAACTTTAAAGTCATTTGCATTATGGCAATGAAGTAAGACTGGGTTAATCTCAATGGTTAAGGATTCACCGGAAAAACAGTTACCGCTATCAGACGGAATGACTAGATATACATCTTCATAATCAACGACAGCATTCGTGCTAGGTACAACAGAGTCAAACAACTCTAATGTTTCATCTTTTAAAATATCAACGATTTTAGCATCATTACAATTACCCGTTTTAATAACCTTCGTGTATTTCTCGCTTGTTAATAATTCTAGTAATGTAGCTTCCATTTCTAATCCACCGTCCATTTTTCTTTTTTTGACCTTCACTATATAAATACATGCGGAAGGCAAAAAGGGTGGGGGATTTTCGAAAAAAATTAAATTAGTTTTAGAAAGGTACAAGTCCGTCCCCATGCTTTACAACTTTGAATTCCAATACTCTACAAATGCATTGTAACCTCGGACATCGATAAAAAAGGGAAGAAGCTGTTCACCATATAGTTTATATGAATCAATAAATGGAACTCCTTCACGATACGCTTTTTCCATTCTGTGATTACCATCAATAACCTCAAACATATTAGAACGAATTTCCGCTTGTATAACTGGCTTTGAAATATCAACAGTTGGTAAATGATCTTCATTAACTCTGCCACGATAATGCGTTCTAAACCACTCTTTAACATCAATTCGTTCTTGTTCCACAACTAAACTACCGTTTTCAATTTCAATGAGAATTCTTGAAATATTAAAATGAAAAATACCATTAGGATAAATTTCATCGCCTTCTTGAATAGGATATGGAGTAAAATGAGGATTTAATTTGATTTTTCTTTTCTTAGTCATCTAGTTATCCACCTTCTATGTATCTAGTCCAATTCTAGGGAAAAATCTCATCTTTACCTATTATGCCAGTAAAACTTGCACATGAACATAAGATCAACGAAATCCAGATCAACACATATGATAATGATTAACTATTTTCTTTAATTTAAAAAGGCTAACTCCTCCCACTAAATACCCCCAAGGTTGCGGTGTTCAATCTTTTTTATCCACTAGATAATTTAGATAAAAAGGAAGTTATAACTTGGTGGATAAGAAAAAGAAGGAGCAAGCAGAAAGAAAACAAATTAAGGCAGAGTTTTCATACATATTGGCCAGCTTAAGGCATGAGTTAGGCTATAGCCAAGAGAGGTTAGCAGCTGAATCTAAACTTGATTCGAAGACGATTGGCAGATTAGAAACGCGTGAAACCGGCCCGGAAGTTCGAACCATTCTAAAGCTCGCCCAAGGTTTGAAAGTATCGCCTGGATTCTTGATGGATCTGCTAGCAGAAAAAATCAATTTAGATGAGCTAGATGAGTAGTAGACTTTCCTGTCTTCCTCTTTTCTAGTTCGTATCGAACGATTTTAAATCCCCTACCCCTCGTACTAAAATCCCCAAATCAACAACTAACCATCCCCCACAAAAAGGAGTCTGTTTCCTATGGAAAAACAAATTCTCGAAAACTACGAAATTTCGCAAAAAACAATCGCCTTAATTCCAGCAGCGCATATGGAATATGCCACAATTGCTATAGAAGCTGATCAACTATACTACATTAAAAAATTTCCCCTCCAACTGATTGATCGAGCTTGCCTTAAAGGGTTTTCTTCATATGACGGGAGACGAAAGGCGGTTGGTTATCAGTTAGGTATCAGACATAAAGTACCGATTCCAATTAGTCCCCATGAACAGATTTACGCCTTTCCTACCCATTCGCCAACCCAATTCGATTGCTTTTGGCTCTTCTATCAACACGTTCGAACAGTTAAACCTTGTCCAAAGACAAACGGCGTAAACGTTACATTCAAAACTGGCCAACAGCTTTCAATCCCTGTTTCCTACTATACAATCGAAAAGCAACTGCAACGAACCGCTCAATGCATCGTTCGCTTTTCATACGAAACAACAACATTGTTTAACCCTCGTTCAACACCAGCATTGTCTTATTAAGTTAATAAGCTAAGCCCCTAGCACCAGAGGTTGACAACAACAACTCTTCGAGCCTTCTATTCTACATATATCGACAAATTTCGGGTGGTGACAGGCACCGGTAGTTAAAATCTAGCATCTGGTCAAAACAACGATAGAATGGCACGATGAAGGAAAATTTTTTTCATTCATCATGCCATTCTTTAGATTAGATAGAAAAAGAAGCACGATAACCGTCCCCATGCTTCTTCATTTTCAACTCTCTTTCCATTGTTCACTTTTCATACGAAACAACAACAACATTATTTAACCCTCGGCGTACACCGGTACTGTCTTATTAAGTTTATAAGTTAAGTGCCTAGAGGTTCTAGGCACCCATACTCAAATGACTGGCACCAGAGGTTTGCTTTCGTTTAAAAAGGGACAAGTCTCATTGTCCCACACACACCCATATTACAATTCATTGCATAGCATCTGAAGTCGTTGCCTCATCATCATATTTATTTTCTTCATCATTTTCTAAATACATTGATAGCACAATGTCCCTTACTTGTTCCAATTGTTTAGGATACAAAGCATCTAGTAAAGTAGTAATAAGTTTTTTGTCAACATTCAAATTTAAACCCTCCCTCGAATACAATCACTTAATTTCCCTATACTTATGGTAATAGATGAAAGTTCCTCAACATTTGTACGCTTAAGCGTACAACTAATATTTTCATTATATTGTACTCTTAAAGGTACAGTCAACAATTTTATTGAAATGAGTGAAATAATATGTGGAAAATTAAACTCTGCCTTAATGAACTTCTCTATAAACATAATCTTACAATTCATAAACTACACCTACTAACAGGTATACGTCGTGCAACATTGAGCGAATTAGCAAATGGAAAAAGGCAGAGAATTCAGTTCGAGCACATTGAAAAAATAGCCAATGCTTTAAATATAAATAATATAAATGAAATATTAACACTTGAAAGTGTAACTGAAATAGCAGGAGTAAATAACGACATATTTGAGGAAAATAGATAGGAACGACACAACATGCCCCCCTTCGGCCTTTCTAAATCTTAATACCTTCTATAGGTCTGTTAACCACTAAATTCATCAAAATATTCAGAAATATTTCGATGAATTTAGTGCCAACACCCTACTTTTTTGGTAAAATCTGAACTTATCACATTTGGGTCGTACAAACCTCTTGCTATTGTAAATTAATTTAATAAATATGATGGCAATTGTCCCATATGGACTATCAATTGCCATAGAATCTGATCGTTTCTACATTATAAAACAACTGCTCCAACTGATTAAACTAGCTTCCCTCAAAGGAGGTTCTTCAAATGACGGGAGACCAAAGGCGGTCGGTTATCAGTTAGTGATACGCCACAAAGTGGCGATTTCAATTCGCTCATTTGAGCAAACCTACGCTTTTCCGACTCACTCACCAACACAATTTAACTTTAATTATCCTGTGGACAGGGACGTTCTCCTCCCCCCTTGTCCCTTGTTTTCTAAGGAGGATGGATTCTTTAAGAAAACAACTGATCAAGAAAGTGGAAAGCGGAAATTTTATCAATAAAAGACATAGTATCCCTTCCCTTTCTCACTTTTCAGCTTTCATATACTCAAGTATAACCTGGTCCAATTCTTCACTTATTTCTAATATTTTCTCTTCACAACAATTATCTATATCAACAACAAATTCATTTAGTTGTTTTCTTAGGTTCTCCATTCGTTCCTCTATTTTTCCCATAATAGCCTCCATATTTTTATAAACTTGCTCAACAAGCAAATTATATCGCAAAACTTGCTCTATAATCAAGTTTATAATTAAATAAATAAAAGTAGGCTATAAAATATGATTAATGTGTACAACTTAACTAGCAGAAACTTAGTAGGTGACCGTATTCGGCAAGCTCGTCATAAAAACAAGCCTAAATTGACTCAATCTGATTTATTGGCTCGTCTTGCTGTCCGCGGAATGGAACTAGAAAAAACTACCATATCAAAAATAGAAGCTAAAACAAGACCAGTAACCGACATTGAACTTGTAGTTATTGCTGATGCATTAGGTGTGAGTATTTTATGGTTGTTGAATATGGAATAATTAAAAGAGACTGATTTATTTTTTAGCGGATATCTTAACTTACAAACTTCGAGATGTCACAGAGCATTGAAATGCATCACGGAAATTTATTCCAACTTTTGACAAGTTCCCTGTCCCTCTGTCCTGTTCCTGTTTGAATTGCTAAAACAACCATAGATCATGATACTTATGAGCAAGATAAAAAGTGACCGAATGCACTAACGTTCGGTCGATGCAACACACACCGCTAAAAGAGCGACTGACCATTAAATTTAAAGTTAGAAAATAAAAAACCGCCTATCCGGATTATTTGTTGCTCCTTAACTACACCGAACGCTAGTTCCCTTTATTACCATACTATTTAAATAAACCTTATAACTTCGGGTGGTGACAGGCACCCGAACACCAATATTGGTGCATTCGGTTAATTTCTTCCTTAATCTTAGTTGTCGTTCCTCCGTAAATACGCTGTAATTCATCTATTTGCCTTTGGCTCATTTACATACACCTCTTTAAACAAATCGCATAATAAGAGCAGTTATTAAAACGAAGGAAAATCCTGTTATGGTGGCCCAAGTTAGTTTTTGCTGTTTTTTAATTTCCTTTTCAAACCTAACTACATCTAACTTATGTAACTCAAAAATTTCTGTAATTTTATTATGTAACAGTTTATTATCTTCATAAACGAGTGTACGATCATTATCCATTTTCTTTTTTAAGGACTCCGTCGTCTCAGCGATGAAGGTTGCTGTTGCTTTTTGTACCGTCTTTAATTCTTCTAACTCTTCTTTTAAAATTGAAATCTTTTCCCCGTATTTTTTAATTTCATTATCGGCATCCTGTAACGATTCCATCATTCGTTTATTTGCTTCTTGATTTTCCTTTAATCTATCTAGTTTTTCTACCATATTAACCAACTGTTTTTCATGACTTTGCAGCTTTTTGTGAATGCCGATTAATATATCACCATACTTTGTTGAATAAGCTTCAATACTTTCTTCGATCTCTTTACCAGTAAAACGATCAAATAGCCCCATAGTTACACCTACTCTTTACATATTTACATTACCCTTGACTTTCGGTCTATAATTTACATTATAACAATATATCTAAATTTTCCCACCGCAATTTCTTACAACCAAAACTAAGATTAATGAACGAAAGCGTTTGAGAAAATTCATACCAAAAATCGTGTTTTTTGGGATTTCCCCTTTTCTACTTCGACTGTTCATAATCTTCTGTGGAGGTGTCAATAAAACAACCAAAATAAAAATTAATAGAAAACCCTAAAGATTGAAGCCACAAGGAAAATTGTGTAGACTATCGCAAATTCACTCCTATTGGGCACTCAAAAATATTGCCATAATGATTTATGTATTAGAATAGATAAAGGCACAGCGAGCAGAGAAATTCCGCTAGTTTTTTCTTCTTTTGTGCAAATCTTCAGATTGTCCTATGTTTAAAACGTCCCCCATGCTTCTTTTTAAAAAGAAGATTTAACGGCGGACACAGACATTAATTAACTCTTGCTGATAGTTAAAAACCTTAAAGTCATTTTCATTAGGGCAATGTAACAAGGGGTTTCGCTTATAGATTGTTATGTTTGACTTATAAAGTACTTTGTTCCGCTTATAATTGGTCGTGTTTGGATTATAAATGAGCTAGTTTGGAAGATAAAAGGATTTCCCTAAGTTAAGTGCCTGGCACGAATAAATGGGACAAAGTACCTGTCCCATTTATTTATCACTTCTAGTAGTGACAACTTTAATTTTCTATATATTTATTCTGTTATTTGTTTACTGTTGTAGATATGAGAAACCTACTAGAATTGAAATTTATGTTTGAAACTGCGCAAAGAGTCAGATTATAGAGTCATTAAAGTGAACTGGGTGTGGTTAAAATCCCCATCAACAGTTACAATATTAATAAATCAAACAAGCAAGGAGAAGGGCATGCTATTATTTCTAAACTTTTTTAAGAAGGAAAAAAACGATACCAAACCAAAACAAGCTAATGCTACCCCATCTAAACCAAAAAGAACGAATGAACATATTGCTACTAGAAAAGGTGAAATAGGAGAATACAAGATTGATATACAACTGGATCAGTTGCCAAAGGATTGTCGCTACTTAAGCGATCTTCTTGTAAAAAATCCAAAAGCAAAATCAGGGTATTCACAAATTGACCATGTGGTTTTAACACCATACGGCCTCTTTGTCATTGAAACGAAAAACTATCAGGGGACCATCTATGGCGGGAAAGATCGAAAAACATGGTTGGTTAATGGGAAGTTTAAAATGATGAACCCTTTTGTACAAAACTACGGGCATATAAAAGCACTAACTTCATTTATTGATAAAAAATACCATGATTTATTCATTTCCATGGTTTCTTTTACAAAACGCTGCACATTTAAAGTAGACTTAGATTATCGTAAAATAGCCTCGAACGAAATTATAGTATATGACATCGAATTGTCAGAGTTCATTCATCGGAAGGTCTCTGTATTGAAAATTCACCACAAAGAACCTCTTCTAAATCAAAGTGACATCTCAATAATTTACAATGCTTACTCGGACGCAAATATTACCGATCCAGCGATTAGAGACGAACATAAGCTTGTATTAAATGTGAATACACCCGTTGAAAGTGCTAGTCCTCTCTCTACTTGTTCAATTTGTAATAAACCTGTTTCAAACAAAGTTAAGACGTATTGTTTATCAAATAAAAAATACAAAGGAAAAATCTATTGTTTCGATCATCAGAATAGCCCTCAGTAATAGAGAAAATCCATCAAGTAGATGGATTATACTTATACTGTGTTCAGTAATTTTTTCTTTCTAAGGTTTCTGATACCAACTATTAAAAATACTCCACAAGCAGAGCCGATACTATCAATTAGAACATCTCGAACTTCGCCACTTCGACCTGGCACAAATAATTGATGGATTTCGTCAGAGATGGCATAAAGAATGCATACAACTAATGAAAAAACAACAATCTTGTAACCGACTACACCACTTGACCTATACGAACAAGTTACTAATATACCTAGTACAAAATAAGCGAAAAAATGAGCCCCTTTTCTAATGAGAAAACTCAAATTTTCCAAATCAAAACTTATTGTAGGGAAAAAAGTTTCTATTAAAGTTCTCACAACATAAACAAAATTAGAGCTTAATTCACTAGATTGAGTTCCCGGCTGGTGAGATAAATAAAAAATTAGGATCATCCAAACCAATACTAAACTCCAAGAAAAATACTTATTAATGCTCATAATCAAATTCCTTCAATTTTTTATATTTATAAATCATTAGCCTTGTTATAGTACTCGGTTTCAGTAAGGAAATGCCCAGCACCGACAACGATAAAGTATGTTCCTTTATCTTCTAATTCTAATAGCTGCATGATTTTGCTGCCATATTTAGGTCTCTTTCACCGAATAGCATTTCATTAAATTCAAAATCCTCACCGTCAAGAGCGTTAAAGCTTTTTGCGAAACCGTCTATATCTCCATTCACCCAATGCCCATTGTTCAAGGAGTTCCATTTCAGTTGAGCCATCTAAAATGCTATCAAGAATTTCAGCTAAATAGTCTTCCTGAGCTTCAGCTGACTATATTAAGTGCCTGGCACCAGTTATTCTTCTAATAGTTTAAGAGATTTTATAATTTCTTCCTTAAGAGGCTCAGCAAGTGTCATAGAGTACAAATTACTAATGTGATGGCTATCTCTATATACTAATACATTTCCAATAACAGAATAACAAGTTTCCTCATCACAAAAATATTTAGATAAATCAGCAAAATATACATTTTCAGGAATGCCATTTGTAACCTCCCAAGGAGGAACTTCTGCTAGTCCTGCTGTCCGAGGGACGTTACAATATTCTGGTCCATTTAATTCAACACATAATGGGATATTTTCCTCCATCCGTGGAGTGTCCCTTATTGCAAATATCGTTGTAATACCTTCGAATTTTTCCCACATTTCAATATAACCTCGTGGTACGTTAGCCCCATTGCCAATAGTAGCTGGTGTGAAAATTAGATCAGGTGGATTTTCCAATAATGGTTCAATTACTAGGCTATTCCATTCTATACACGTATCAGATAACAAGCCATTGAAATCCGAAGTAGAAAATCTACAAGCGTCTTTGTTATATACATCAATTTGCAACTTCAAATCCTTTGCAAATTGCTCAATAGCAGGAAACCAGTGACCTGAATGGGATCCACCGACAAGGGCAATCGTATAGTCTGGATTATCCGTCTCACCATAAGAGCACACTTTTAACCCGCTTTCTCTCATTTTGACATAACAATCATCTGAGTAAAAGGTAGGTAATTCACTGATTGCATCTAGAGGAGCTGAAATAGGTTATATACCTGGTGCGGGGTCAACTTTTTCAAAAAGGACACGCGCTCCTGGGTAATCCATAATGTCATATTCTTCAATCGAACTCTCTTTCGTTTGCTCAAAATAAATTCCCCAGTAAGTATTTGCAGCTAAAACAGGAACCATAAAAGTGACTAAAATAAAAGCTAGCTTCTTTTTAGAATGCTTCACGGATAATTTTCGAACTGGTGCTTCAAAAATTTTAGTCGTTATAATAGATAAAATTAAAGTTAAAAGCAAAATGGTAATTCCATCTCGGATTGATACAGTTGTTGCGTTAAAGTAAGTAAAGTAGAAGATAAGAAGTGGCCAATGCCATAAATAGAAACCATATGATATACTTCCAAAATATTGGAAAGGTTTAGAACCTAATAACTTTTTCACTCCATATGGACTGCTATTTTCTGCAGCGATAATGATTAAAATAACGCCTGTGATGGGTACTAATGCTGCATATCCAGGGAAAACAGTTGAAACAGGTAATATAACTCCAGTAAGTGCGATAATACTTAACCCAATCCAACCGATAAAGGTACTTATAGTTTTATTAATCACTAAATACGGTATAAGTAATGCTACTATTCCTCCTAAGCTAAATTCCCAAAATCGTGCAAATAAATCAAAATAAGCCCATGGTTGATTTACAGTTGTCATATAAATAGAATAGGTGAGCGAACAAACAAATAGTGTAAGCAACAACGTTAGTAAGGTTTTACGAAAAGGGAGATTAAATACTTTTTTAGCTATAAAATATGCAGTTATAATTAAAAATGGCCAAATGACATAAAACTGACCTTGAATCGACAATGCCCAGTAATGTTGTAATGGACTTGCCTCGTTATTTTGAGCTAAGTAATCCACAGCATTAGTAGCTAGCTGCCAATTTTGATAATAGAATGCTGATGAAAAAACTTCAGACATTATTTGTTTCCACTGAACTTGTGGTAAGAGCAAAAATGAAAAAAAGGTGGAAATGAGAAGTACTAAAAAAGCTAAGGGGAATAAACGTCTACCTAGACCCAATAAATATTCGAAGATTTGAATTCGTCCCTCTTTTTCAATCTTTGCCAATAAAGAAGTCGTAATTAAAAATCCTGCAACAATAAAAAAAACGTCTACTCCTCCTGAAACAGTACCTAACCAAATGTGATAAATAGCTATTAAAAACGCAGCAACAGCTCTTACACCTTCTAATTCAGGACGGAATTTTTTTTCTGGTACTCTTAAATCATTCATTCTATACCTCACTATCTTCTTCATTTATTAGGAGAAACATCAGTCTAATAATCTAAAGTTCGTGTACATTCTACAATGTGTACACCATAAATATGAAACGTCTCTCCATGAAAAAAGACTCTCGTATATTTCTGCATACTATTGTAGCATTTATTTACCAAAAGGTCAGGTAAGATCAGTAAAAAAGAACTTAAAGAAAATGATTACTTTGATCGATGTTAATTCTAAAGTTTCCTTTGGTAGGGGGTTTAAGAAATTTGTACACTAGCATAAGGAATCAAAAATTACTTCGTTTCTCATTCCATTCTTTAATCATATAACTAAAAAGAAGCATGAGAACGTCCGTCCCCATGCTTCAAATGTGATGAAACAAGTTGTTTTGTACCAAAAAATGGGACAAGGGACCTGTCCCCTTGTCCCCATCAATTAAAATGCGTAACTAGTTCCGATAATGACTAATAGAATAAACAACACAAGTATTAATAGAAAACCAGGTCCATGGGTCGGTGCAGGAGCAGGACATCCATAACCGTAAGCATATGGCATAGGTGCATCCATTGCGCCAGCCACCATACTAGGTGGTATATTCGGTGGTACATTGGCTCCTGCCATCATATTAGGGGGTAAATTAGCATACATATTCTCAACTTCCTTTCGGGTTAGTATATTTCACTACATTATACTCACCTAGTTGAGATGTGAACCTGTCTACATGATAAATGGGTGGATGTCACCGTTTTTCAAGCTTTCTAGTTACAACAAACATGCCAAGTCTAAAAAGCTCTCTCTAACATTCGAAGGTTGTAAGGAAAGGATCTCATACAATTAGTAATTATTTAGGAAAAACTGATACTGAATACTGGAGATGGAACAAAGATTATGGTGTATGACAATTCTAGAATTTTTATAGGCATTGCGAACACCTTGTGAAGCTATAAGCTTCTGCACCGTTATAGGAGAAATTCTTGTAATTAGATTTTCTAAGTAGGCAGATTGCCTACTCTCTGGATGTCTTTGTGTATTTAAAAATTCTATGATCTGTTCAGCAGTCATGATCCCAAATCCATGACCAAAAAATGTACCATCGCTCAACTCAACAGCGTTTAGTCCTCGATACCATGACGCATATGGATGATACTCGGGATTATTAAAATACACAACATCTCCTGGCAGAAACTGCTTCGAATAAATGTAGTGAATTTCTAGGTCAGGATTTGTATGCCAACTGTATAGGTAGATGTTTTGAAAAATAGAATCAAAACGACTTCTCCCGATATTTTTTAAGATGGCCTGATAATAAATAATGATGATTGCAGTTGCACACTCAAATCCATACAGGGAGCCGTTTCGATTAATATCTAAAATCGCATCTGATGGCCGCACACCTTGCCTCAACAAAAAGCCTCCAGCACTCGTCAAATTCCAGTATGTCGGATTACAACGAGCAGTTTCAAAAATGGTAAATGCCACGTCACTCACACTCATCTCCTGAGCGCTTTCCATAATATTCTTTCGAAGATTAATCTCAAATCTAAGCTCATTCATCGAACGATAGGAAAACAGTTCAGGAGAATTAAGCATTTGTTGAATGATTACTCCTTCTACCTCTCCAAAGTCCATCGTACTATCTAATGAAAACGGTCTTCCAGCAACTTGTATCATGTCATTCCCCATTTCATTTAACTTGAAGAAGCGGTTTCCTCGATAAATATTTTTCCCTAACGCTTATCTCTGGAATTATTAACCTATAAATGGTAACTTTATTAAAACTTATGATAAGGAGGGGGAATACTTGCTACAAAGTTTTTACTGTAAGAGCATGGGGAGACCCGTCCCCATTAGTGTGGGGCTAAGGGACATTTTCCATTTATTATTAATTAATACAAGAGACATCACTAGTGTTGCATTAATTAAATTCCACTATTAAAAATACTCAAAATGTTCAATTATTTACTTCCGTGCATAAAAAAAGTCCTTTATAATGGATAAGTCAGGTGGTAATCCCGTCCAAATCCAATAATAAAGGAACAATCACATGGATAAGATTACACGAAAAACTTCATTTGGACAATGGTTTTCACCAATAAATCTCGAATTATTTGATGATCAGGTGAAAACATTGAAATTAGATTTCTACACGAAAAAACTTACGACGGAATCATTTTTAAAATTATTACTCTACGCCCAGCTCGAAGAAGTAGAAAGTCTTCATGCGCTGAGTGACTGTCTTTTTGATGACCAGCTTCAAAAAGGTGTCAACCTTGATTCGATCAGTATCTCTCAGCTCTCACGGCGTTTGAATGGCATGAATCCAGATCTATTTCAAAGGCTTTTTCTGGATTTAGTCTCGAAAATCCATGCGAAAACACACTACACCAAGCTAATCATGCCGCTAAAGATCATTGATTCAAGCACATTGCCACTTAATTTAACCAATCACAAATGGGCAAAGTTCCGCAAAACAAAAGCGGGGGTAAAGCTACATTTGCGCCTTGTTTTTATGGAAAAAGGGATTTCCTACCCTGAAAAGGCTGTGATAACAACGGCAAAGGAACATGATCGTGGTCAACTAGAAATCATGGTAGATGACAGAGAATGCATGTATGTATTTGACCGCGGTTATCTTGATTATGAGCGCTTTGATCGCATGACTGATGAAGGCTACTTTTTTCTTTCTAGACTACGTAAAAACGCAGTTATACGGGAAGTTTACGAATTTAAACTCCCAGAAAGTTCGGCTGTTTTATCGGATCAAATGATCTTAATTGGAACACCACAAAAACGTGCTGAAAACTACTTTCGCCTTTTAAAAGTAATTGATTCAAAAGGAAATGAACTTCATTTAATCACAAATCGGTTTGATTTAAGTGCTGAAGAAATTTCTGAGATGTATAAGTCACGTTGGGCGATTGAGTTGTTTTTCAAATGGATCAAACAGCATCTCAGCATCAAAAAGTTCTACGGTCAAAGCGAATGGGCAATCCACAATCAAGTGTTTATCGCATTAATTGTTTTTTGCCTACATGTTCTAGCTCAGCACGAAACGAAAAGCAAGCGAAAAACCTTACAAATTAGTCGCTACTTAAAAGCGGCCTTGTGGAAGCCAGCACATATCTGGCTTCGAAAAATTGAAGGAAAAGCCGTTCCATAATAAACAAACTGTCGTCGTCCCTAATGTTTAATTGTAAATAAATGCCAAATGGATGGAGCCACCTTTGCTTAGGTATTTACTTTTTTGGCTCTAAACAGGAAAAACCTTAAGACTGAAAATTCAGTCAAATTTTATGCAACACTAGTGTAAATATCGCTATTTATTATCTCGGGGAGTGACAGGCACCGCTTCTCATTAAAAATCGAGACAGACGAAGTGATCGCTTAATATTCATTTATAAACAAAAAGGGAAAGCGAAAGCTTCGGGTTTGGTACATGCTTAATAAATTAAAAAGCAAATCCAATCGATTTTCGGATAGTGAAGATAGAGTTTTGTCCAATCTATCCACTCTATCTGATTCGGATTCTCTAACAAAAGGAAAAGCCCCGTAGAGAATTCTCTCCACAGAGCCTTTCGACAAACTTCGGGTGGTGACAGGCACCTAACCCGTTATACCTGGCACCAAGGTTTGAAAATTAATAAGTTAAGTCCTTGGAGCAACAGATTTCCAACAGATCTTCATCAAGTTAATAAGTTAAGTGCCTGGCACTAGGTTTTTCATATTGTTGCAATCTAGGCTCGGTCGCTCTGCCTGGCATCAATTTTCACTAAAAAGAAAAAGCCCCTCAGAGATTGCTCTCCAAGAGACTCTTTCATTCTATATCTTTCGACATATTTCGGGTGGTGACAGGCACCGCTTCCATTAATTAATTTGGATCATCCAATATTTTTCACTATCCCCATGCCAGCCATTTGAATTAATCGCTTTAGAAGGATTACCGAATCCGGCAGCATATCCGTTCAGATTAGCACCTACAAGGGATATTTCTCGATTTGTATTTTCTTCTGTGCCACCCGTTGCAATAGGACTATCTTGATCGAAGTCCCATTTAACTAAAGTAACTTGCTCTGCTTGTGTTTCTGCTGCAGCTACCGAGAATGGTAACGCTAGCGGTGTAAGTAATTGCGAGAATACTAGAATAAAAGCTAAAAATAAAGGAACTACACGGACTTTCATTTGTTGTTTAATATTCATTCTCTTCTCCTTATGTAATTTATTTTCTTGCTTATGCTGGTAGAATTTCTTTAGTAAGACTTAACACTGTCATAATAGTACAATACCAACGTTAATTTTATACTAAAATAACGTTAACGTTTTGTAAAGTTTTTTACTTTTTGTTCGGGTTTTAAATTGTTTAACCGGTGATTATAGCGGTTATTTCGGAAAAAATATATTAGTAGGCGAATATTCAAAACTAAACCTTTTGAATTTGAATATAATATTTTCTCTATGAGTGGTTGTTTATCTATGATAAAAAATATAGAAAAAAGAGGCTGACAGATCGTCAACCTCTCCATTGAAATAATGCCTTAAAAACTATATTTAAATTAAAATTCTTCGGATTTACACATGTGAAACAATGACTTGAAAGATATTTTCCTTGGAGTGTTAGTGAATCGGGATGAAAAAATATATTAAGTTTCTGGCATCAGTTTTTCTAACATAAAAAGAAAAGCTCTGTAGAGATTTCTCTCCACAGAGCCTTTCGACATATTTCGGGTGGTGACAGGCACCGATGTCAGTGAATCGGGATGAAAAAATATATTAAGTTCCTGGCACCAGTTTTTCTAACATAAAAAGAAAAGCTCTGTAGAGATTTCTCTCCACAGAGCCTTTCGACATATTTCGGGTGGTGACAGGCACCGATGTCTTATAACGGCTGACTTCAAGCATGCCATTCGTGTCTGAAATCATCTCAGAGAAAAAACGTTTCTCAAACACATGGCCAGTTAAGCGATATTTCGTATTGTAATAATTGGCATATCGTTTGTTTAACAGTGACATCACCTTAGAAATCGGTTGTTCCTGTGAGCGCATCTGTAAGTGAAAGTGGTTCGTCATGAAACAATAGGAAACAAGTTGAAATGGAATTTTCTCGTAAATTTTTGCTAGCATATGCAATATTTCAATAAAATCATATCGATCACGAAACAATGGGTCACGTCGGTT
Organism: Anaerobacillus isosaccharinicus; assembly: GCF_001866075.3. Taxonomy (GTDB): domain Bacteria; phylum Bacillota; class Bacilli; order Bacillales; family Anaerobacillaceae; genus Anaerobacillus; species Anaerobacillus isosaccharinicus. The sequence goes on from NZ_CP063356.1 coordinate 1,201,070, forward strand.
ACCACGGCAAACAATGTGGTAAAACTTAGGTGGGTGCCAAATCCGCTTCTGCCTACCCATGATATTCACCATCTCTACTAGCGACAATTAGTGGTACTTGTTTGTAGTCAAGATTGCGGAGTTCAAAAGCTTCGCAGATTGCAGCGTCAGAGATCGCTTCTTCCCCACGTAAATCTGATATGGTTCTGGCTAAACGAATAATTTTAATATGAACGCGATTGCTTAACCCTTGTTTTATACAAATCGATTCTAGCATTTCCTTTTGTCTTATCGATAAAGGACTTGCGGCCACCAACTGATCAAATAACACTTCGCCATTTGTTAGCTGTCCCCCATATCGGTGATACTGCTTTGATCTAGCCAGAGACACCCTCTCTCTAATCTTTTCTGATGGTTCAACCGCATTAAAGTTAGCTTCTCTTAAATTTACAGGATTTAATGAAAGCAGAATATCTATGCGATCACGGATCGGCCCCGACACTCGATTTTGGTAAGCCAAAACTTGTTTTTCAGAACACGTGCAATAATGATTAGTTGAACCGCGGTAGCCACAAGGACAAGGGTTCATAGCTGCAATAAAAATAAACTTCGAAGGATAGGATACAGTTGAGTGCGCTCGATTGATGGTTACTTTGCCATTTTCTAATGGTTGGCGCAGCATATCTAAGGTTTTCTTAGAAAACTCAGCCAACTCATCTAAAAATAACACCCCACGGTGAGCAAGTGATACTTCTCCCGGTTTAGGGTTTGATCCACCACCAATTATTGAAACTGCCGAGGCAGAGTGGTGTGGATGACGAAATGGTGGGATCATAAGTGAATCGAAAGGGGCATCAGCTAGCTGATAGAGACTTACTTTTTCGAGTTGAGCCTCTTGTGATAATAGGGGTAAGATCGTTTGGAACGTTTCAGCAAGCATACTCTTGCCACAGCCAGGTGGTCCATCCATCATGACATGATGCCCTCCTGCTGCAGCGACCTCGAGGGCTCGCTTAGCAAACTGATGACCAATAATTTGTCTGAAATCACGGTCATAAGTAACTTCCTTCACTTCTGGTACATGTCGATGTTGGGTAAACGAGAGGACAGGTCTTCCTGCTAAATGCTGCAGAACTTCCTCGACCGTAGTGACGTAAATCAGTTCCACATCAGTAATCATAACGTTTGGCAATTCTGGATCGAATGGCAAAAATAACTTCTTCATTCCAAGACGTTTCGCGGCCAGAACCGCTGGCAACATTCCTTGAACAGGTAAGATCGAGCCATCTAAAGATAACGTTCCAATAAAAGCAGCATCGACAGGAATTCTTTCACTGATAAACTCTCCAGCTTTTAATAAACCTAAGGCAATCGCTAAATCAAACAATGGGCCATTTTTCCTTTGCTCAGCTGGCGACAAATTCACAACAATCTTCTTATCGACTAACGAATGACCCATACAATGTAATGCTGCAGAAACACGCTCCCGCGATTCCTTTACAGACGCATCAGGCAAGCCTACAATCGAGACAGATTCCACCCCTTCCACCACTTGAACTTGTACTTGAATTAAGTACCCTTCCAAGCCTTTCAAACCAATACTATTAACTTTTGCAGACAAATATACATCCCTCCAATTGTATGTAATGAAATTAAGAAAGTTAGAAAATGAAGTGTTTAATGAAGGCGATCTGAGGTTAAAAATGGAGTAGTTGAAGCTAGATAAGAATATCTGTTTCTATTATAAAAATCTTACGAAGGGTCTGTCAATACAATAACTAGGAACGTAGAAAAAAAATAGCACTTACGGTGGGTGACAGGCACCAAGGTGTTCACAACCAGAAATTATATTGCAAATGCAGCAACTAGTAATGTATACTTAAGGAAGATATTATACAAAATAAAAAATGACCAGGCGCGCGAACGCCCAGTCAATGCAACACATGCCGCATGAAGAGCGGTCGACCCAATGTACGTTTATGTTTGTCTAAAGAAATAACCGCCTATCCATTGGTCTTGGGGGGGGCGGCTATTTCTCTTTTCTATTGGTGACGAGTGTGATTATTGCTACAATCGCTGTTATTGTTATTACAAATAACACGCAAAGTTGAATTGCCATATTCACTGCTTGATAAGTCACCATTATTACCACCTCCCTTCGGGAGATGGTCAACCGCCCATCCGCTTTCTATGTTGCTCCTTAATTATACAGAACACTAGTTCTTTTTACTACCACTCTATTTAATTAAACCTATTAACCTTTCGTCAAAAACTGACAAATCTCGGGTGGTGACAGGCACCAGACCTATCAATTACCTAGCGGTGGGCGATCAAATCTATTGCGGTCTGATAAGGAGATCATCTTCTCATCATTGGATAAACTATCACGGCGCGAATTTGAGAGGTTATGTTTTCTTTACTTTAAAGCACGTGGATATAAACCAAAAGAAACTTCAGAAGGGGCAGATGGTGGAGTCGATTTAGTTATCTATAATCCCTCCCTTAAAACAAATGAGGCTGTTCAAATTAAACACTATCTTCATTCAGGACAACAGATTACAGTAAAAGAGGTTAGAGAACTAAACTCAGCAAACCGTAATCATAACTGTATTCTTTCAATGTTTATTACAACTTCAACTTATACCAAAGAGGCACTAAAGCAAGCCTATCAATTTAAAATGGACTGTCACGATTATCATTGGGTTGTTTCTAAAATTGGGAAGTGGCAAGAGAAAGAAATAAGCTGATGAATAGTTAGTTTTAAACCTAACTATTCATCAGCTTATTTAGCTGTGTTCCCTTGTTAAAACAAGACCATCACATTAGCTTACTTTCTATTAACTAGGAGTGATCATTTATGTCAATTTTCTATTCCTTACATTTGTTCTTTAAAGAGTGGCTACACTATCTCCTACATTTTCTTAAGCTTCACTTCAAGTCTTCACATCAGACTAAAATGGAGAATATTGCTCTACGAAGCCAACTAGCACTTTATATTCAACATTATGAAAAACATAATCTACCTAAACCAATGCCTACTCCTGCATTTCGTCAACTTTGGGTTGTTCTATCAAAACGCTTTAAGTATTGGAAATCATGCTTATTTGTTGTTAAACCAGAAACGGTTATTAAATGGAACAATACTGCTTTTAAGTACTTCTGGAAGTTAAAGTCAAGAAAAACTGGAAGGCCAAAAATCTCTCTAGACACAATCAAACTAATTAAACGAATTCATAAAGAAAACCCAATACTATCACCAGAAAAGATCTACGAGAAACTACGTCTCTTAGGTATTGAAAGACCCCCAGCACCTAATACAGTTGCTAAATACATCCCTAGTACTCGAAAACCACCTACGAAAAACAAATTCAACCATGGAAGACATTCCTTAAAAATCATCAGTCTGATACATGGGCCACTGACTTTTTTACTGTTCCAACCTTAACTTTTAACTTACTCTATGTACTAGTAATCGTTCATCATCAATCTCGTAAGATTATTCACTTTGGTGTGAAGACTAATCCAACTGCAGAATGGACGATACAACAATTTAGAAATGCGACACCATATGGTGATGTACCAAAGTATCTCATCCATGACAATGACACCATCTTTCGCTCAAAAGCATTTCAACGATTTTTATCGTCATCTGATATTAGATCTAAGAGAACTGCCTACCGTTTCCCCTTGGCAAAACAATTAAGCATGAATTAATTAAGCAAATTATTCCACTTAATCAGTTACACTTACATAAGCTTCTTCATGAATACATATACGATTACTACAACACGGATCGTACACATCAAGGTTTAGGAGGGAGTACACCCGTTCCTTCGCCACGCTACTTACCAACAACTGTGAAGAAGACAAAATTAAAAGCTACTCCTGTACTAAATGGTCTTTACCATACTTACAAAAAGGTAGCTTAAGGTTACAATTATTAACATCCAATTATTAAAAAAATTTTCATCGAAAAGCTTCTTTAGTATGCCTTTCTTTTTTTATGCAAACTTTTTGTTGTATATATTCGTGCGTAAATGTTTAAAATTTACGTATTACTAGCAGAATTTATGATTCTTTTTCATCCCGCTTTTCTGATTTTCAACCTCAGATGGACTTTTTGAAGTGGACAGGCTATACTATCTCCTACATTTTCTTAAGCTTCACTTCAAGTCTTCACATCAGTCTAAAATGGAGAATATCGCTCTACGAAGCCAATTAGCACTTTATATTCAACATTATGAAAAACATAATCTACCGAAACCAATGCCTACTCCTGCGTTTCGTCAACTTTAGGTTATTCTATCAAAACGCTTTAAGTATTGGAAATCTTGCTTAGTTGTTGTTAAACCAGAAACGGATATTAAATGGCACTCATCAAGGATTAGGAGGGAATACACCAGTTCCTTCGCCACGCTACTTACCAACAACTATGAAGAAGACAAAATTAAAAGCTACTCCTGTACTGAATGGTCTCTACCATACTTACAAGAAAGTAACTTAAGGTTAAAATTATTAACTTACAATTTTTTTAAAAAATTTTTCATCGAAAGGCATCTTTAGTATGCCTTTCTTTTTTATGCAAAAGTTTTGTTGTATATATTCGCGCGTAGATGTTTAAAATTTACGTATTACAAGCCGAATTTGTGGATCTTTTTCATCCCGCTTTTCTGAATTTCACCCTCAGATAGACTTTTTGAAGTGGACACCATTTTTCTATAAAAAATGATTCGAAAAAATTCAGGGACAAAGTCCCTGGGAAAGTACCTAGAAGTAAAAGAGAGCTACCGCATAAGAATGCGATAACTCTCTTTCTTTATGAAGCACGGGACCCGTCCCAGTGCTTTCTTTAAATTTTTATTAAGGAGCAGCTACAACTGCTACAGCTGTAACAGTTTGACCATTAAGATCTAATCCTGCCGGTACTGTTACTGTTGCAGTAAATGTATAGCTTCCTTCAGTATTAGCATATCCATCAGTATCATTCCAAGATGCGATATCTAATGTTTGAGTAGAACCATCAGCTAAAGTAGCTACAATAGTTGTTGGCAATTCAGCAATAACTGCCGCAGCGTTTGCTAAAGCATTAACACCCTCTTGCCCAGCATCTAAATTAGAAATTGAAGCAAAGCTTGAAATTAACATAACTAATCCAGTTTCAGCATTAGTGATTGCTTGTGTTGCAGTATTAATTTGAGCAACAGTTTTACCAGCTACATCGTAAGCTAATGCAGTTTCAAGAGCAGTCCAAGAAGCAGCTGTGTAGTTAGCTTCAACTAAGTTTAATCCTTCAACTCGTGCCACTTCTGCATTAAATGCTGCAATAGCAGCTGCTAATGCTGCAACACCCGGATGAATTACAAAGAATGCATTTCCACTAAGTTCAGTGATTAAGTTCCCTTGAGCATCTGCAATATTCTTAAGTGTTACTGTTGGAGTAGCAGCTGAGCTTCCATCAACACCTGTTTTTGGAGCGACTGTTAATACTACAGTAGTACCTGAAACTACAACTCTAGCTACAGTGAAACCTTCAACAGTTGCGTAGTTAGCAGCAGTTGAGCTAGCAGTTAACGTTTCTAATGTTTCAGTAAATGTAACCGTAATAGTATCTACTACACCGTTGCCATTACTATCAGTAATAACTATATTTTTAACAGTATCAGTATCTGGGTCATTGTCATGGTCTACTAAAGCAAGTTCAGGAGCAAGCTTATCGATAGATAAAGCGTTAGTGAAACCAACTTTAATTCCTTGTGTATTTTCAGCTGTAACATCACTTCCAGCAGATGAAACTAATGGAGTTGCATCAGTAGCTAAATCAGTTCCTAAAGTAAGGATTATAGTTGTTTTTCCATTTTCAGTTCTATCAGAAACACTGGATACTGTATTATCAGCTACTAAGAAATCTGAAGCTTTATAGTTACGGATAATCTGATTAAATGTAACTTCAATTCTGTTTTTAGCTACAACTTTCACTCCATTTTCTACTGGTGAAAGTGTAGAAACAGTAGTAGGGATTGAAACTGGTGTACTTTGTCTAGCAGTTAAGTTCCCAGCTGCATCGCTAACACGACCTACATTAATAGTATCACCAGAAACAAAAGCCGTAAATCCAGTAACATTTGTAAAATCTAAAATTACTGCACTATTGTTATCAACAGGAGTAATAGTTACAGCACTATTCAATGCAGAACTGTTATAGAAGTAGTTTGCTTTATTTGTAATAGAAGCAGCATCCATAGACTCTGAGAATAATACTTTTACTTTTTTATCATTAATACGCTGTGCAGTTCCAGTAACAGTTGGAGCTTTTTTGTCTTCAGCGAAGAAAGATTTTACTACTTCAACTAGTTTGTTGCCTGCTACATCAACAATACCATTTTTCACTTTAAGGGTATACGTACCGCCTTCAAGTTCATTGTTTAGGATAATATTGTAAGCATTTCTTTGTGTAGCAGCTTCAATTCTGTTGATAGAAAGGATGTTTCCATCAGCATCTTTTAACTCATAGTTAGATGCAACATTTGCATTTGTAACAGCTTCACTAAATGTTACTCTTAAAGTAGTTGAATTAACAGTAACAATATCTTCTGATACTGTTGGAGCAGTTCTGTCGATTGCTAAATTGAATGCAAATTCACCAGAAGCAACTTTATTGCCCCAAGCATCTTGAATTTTAGTTCCTTCTTCATTCACATAGTGTAAGAAGACTTTTGCATTTCCTTCAGGAATCGGAGTAGCAAAAGTTAAAGTAATTTCTCTACCACTTACTGAAACGTTTGCTCTGTAAGCACTAGAACCTTTTACAGTATGATAAAATTGAACGTTACTGTTTGTTGCATTAACAAAGTTCTCATCAGCCACTAACACAACCGTTGTTGGAGTAGCAGATTTAACTGATAATACAGGAGCAGCAGTATCATTTACAAAGTTGAATTCTTTTACAACTTTATCTACTTTAAAGTTAGCGTAATCACTTCCGCCTTCAACTTCAACTGTGTGTAGGCCTTCAGTTGGTTGAGATCCTAGTGTTAACGTCACTTCTCTAGCACCAACAGTGAAGTCAGTAGTTACAACTGTGTTTGTACCACCATCAAATTTATAAGAAGGATTTGATTTTAACGGTTCAGAAAATACTACAGTTACTTGTCTTGGACCTGCAACTTTAATACCTACAACTTCTGGAGCCAGAACATCAATAAATCTTACAGAATTAGTAACTTTAGCCAACTCTGCACCTTTTGCAGATTCAACATTTTGAATCGTTAAGTCAGCCACTTGTTGTTGTGCTGCATGCTCATCAGCCGCAACTGATGTATTAGTTCTTTCTACAGTTAATGTTACTACATTACCTGTAACTACAGCAGAAGCAACTTCTAAGTTGCTTGTAGTATTAAATGTATAGTTAGCTACATCTTCACCAGTTAGCACATCTACTTCTTGGTTAAAAGTTACAACTACTTCTTTAAGGTTATTCGCACTTACGCTCTCAACCTTTAATTCAGTTACAGGAGCAACAGGAGCTTTTTCTTCGATAAGACCTGCAGCTACCATTCCACGGTATGTGAATACTGAGAAATCAGAACGTTTGATGTTAGCATTTGTTCCGAAAGTAGTTGCAGTTGCACCTGTAGTGATTTTGTTGTCATATAATGCTTGAACTGCTGCTGCTGAGCTAGCACCAAGATCAGTGAAAGGATTAGTTTCTGAAGTTGCTTCTAACTCATAAGCATTAGCAACCATGATCGCCATTGCACCACGAGTGATGTTAGCATCTGGACGGAATGTTCCATCTGGGAAACCACCGATTTTTTTGTTTGTACGTAAAGCTGCAACAGCATTATACGCACGGTGTCCTTCTGGAAGATCAGAGAAAGCATCTGCATCAACTTCAACTAGAAGTTCGCCTGCTGCGTTAACATAACCTAATGAACGAGCTAACATAAGAGCAGCTTGAGCACGAGTTACTTCAGCATCTGGACGGAATGTTCCATCTGGGAAACCACCGATAACTCCTTCTTCAACTAGTGTGTAAACTTCTTTTGCTGCGCGGTGATTTTCACCGAAATCTTTAAAACTTACTTCTTCTTTCTTAGCCTCTGCTGCGAAAGCTGCTGGTGCTACTGATGTAGCTACCAAAGCTGCTGCCACAGAAGTAGCTAAAAACTTGCGATAAGACTTAGGTTGATAAGCCATGAATTTAGTTCCTCCTTGTTATGTACTTCTGTACACTTTTTATATTTTTAAACTCGATAGGCGCTATGCCTTCGAATATTTAAAACGGTTTCTGAGAGCTTTTATTCATTTCTTCTAAAAGCTAACAATCTTCAGTTTATGTCTTTATTTTGAAATGAAGATATGTAACTATAATAGATGAAATATATGAAACTAAAAAACTCGTATCTTAATTCTATCAAACTCATAGGATTTTTCAACTATTTTTTACAAAAATATCATAAAAAACTTAATTCTACAAGTTTTGACATGGTAATAACTTCTTCTACATAAATTACTTAGTAGATTACTAAAATAATATCACCTAAATTTTTATTAGTAAAGTTCGATTTTTCCATTTAATTTGTAAAAATTTATAAACTCTATACAAAATTTGTTTATAGCTAGACTAAATATTGAATGAAAAATGAATCACACTACAACATTAAGCTATATGCAGCAACGGTTTTGAATAGAACCGTTATTTTTTTAGATGTATATTTCTTTAGATTAGACCTATTTTCTTACCATTATTTACATCTGTTTATATAGACGATAAATATTTGAAAAGGTTTCAAATGGACAATAAAAAAATCAAATAAAAAAATACCTTGTTAATAAAATGATACATTAACAAGGCTTCTCTTCTTATCTTATAGTTTTTATTTGTTCATATTCACTTCTTGTAACTATGTATAGCTTTTCAATTGAAAAATTTGTTGAAGCATGTTCGTAAAGTGCTATCCCCATTTCTGGTAGTTGTTCTATAATTTGATTAGCTTCTTCGATAGCCGCTTGTAACGTAGGAATATCATCAATCGGGATTACCCAGCCGAACGTTTTGTCTGATACAAGACTGGCTACGCCACCAACATCTGTCGTAATTACTGGTTTTCTCATGTTGGCTGATTCAAGTAAAGCTAATGGAAAACTTTCACTAAATGATGCAAGTAAGCTTAGATCAGAGATTTGCAGTACATCATTTACGTCGCTACGGAAGCCTAGGAAGTGAACTTGTTTCTCTAACTGAAGGCTCTTTACCTTTTCCTTTAATTCTTTTTCGATCGGGCCATCTCCTACAAGGAGAAGGTGAATATTTTGATTTCCGATTTTTTTCAACGCTTCAAATACATTGTCATGGCCTTTAATAGGATGTAGTCTAGCTACCATCGTAATAACAAGGGCACCTGCTGGAATGTGTAGGTCCTCCCTAGATAGGGAAGGTTCAGGAAGTTGCTCGTTAAACTCAATGCCATTGAAAATTGCTTTTATCTTTTCTCCATTAATTCCAATCGAAACTAAATTTTCTTTAAACCGTTCACTCACGGCAAAAAAGTAATCGATTTTTTTTATCGCCCAAAGGTTCAAGTTGGAAAATAGTATACCTTTTATTCCGGTACGAACAAAGTCAAGCTTAGGATCGCTATGGATCGTCGTCACCCAAGTTGCTTTTTTAAACCTTGCCTTAATAAGTGCACCGAAGAGGTTTGCTCTTGGACCATGGGTATGGATGATGTCATAGTCACCTTCATTCACAAACTCTGTTAACCTTTTTAAGATGGATAAATCATATCGTGATTTTTGAGATAACAGCTTCACATCGATCCCAGCGGCTCTTGCTTCTTCTAAGAGCTTTCCTTCTTGAAAGACAATGAGCGTTACTTCTTCTTTTGGGAACTTCTCTAAAAGGGTCACGACATGCTTTCTTGAGCCACCCGTTTCTCCACCACTTATCACATGAACGATCTTCATAATTCACCTCATTAATTATTTTTATCTAATACTGATTTGTTATGTAACCAATTTTGTTTAGCATTCATAAGATATATGAGCCTGATTGAAAAAAGATTGACTCCGTTTATTGTGAGTCAACCTTTCTCTTATTTGTTAAAAATAATTTTTAATAAAAATTTAGGTAAGGCTAACTGCCGTTTCCAACGTTTAGGTTCTTTCATTAAGCGATAGAGCCATTCTAAACCAAGTTTTTGATAAAATACAGGAGCACGTTTGACGTGACCAGCAAGTACATCAAAGCTTCCACCGACTCCTTGGAACACTTTTACGTTTAAACGCGACATGTTTCGTTCAATCCAAAGCTCTTGCTTCGGACTTCCCATGGCGACAAAAAGCATATCTGATTTAAGCTCATTTATTCGCTTAATCAAAGCATCTTCGTCATTATAATAGCCATTTTCATACCCAACAATTTGTATTCCTGGGTAAGTATCCTCAGCTGATTTCACTGCTTTTGAAACAACTTCTTCTTTCGCACCATAAAAGAAAACGTTATATCCTTCAATGGTCGCCAACTTTAGTAACTTTTGCATGAAATCAACACCAGTAATTCTGGAGCGAATTGTACCACCCTTCAGGCGAGATGCCAGGATCACACCAATACCATCTGGAATTTGAAAGGTTGAATGATTAATTAGCCGCTTTAGTGTTTCATTTGATTGACTAGCGATAAACTTTTCAGGGTTAACAGCAATCACCGTTGACTGTTCACCGGACTGAACTCGCGATTTAATCACCTCAAGCATGGCTTGTTCAGGTAAAGCACTTACATTAACACCTAAATACGTTTCCTTTTTCATTACATTTTAGCTCTTTCTAACCTTGATGCAACTGCTACTTTTAATTTCGAATAAAATTTTAACATTGGGCGATACTGTTTATTTATCAGAGCAAGTTTTTCAATTAAAAGTTCAGTCATGACTAATAAAACAATGAAGATTAGTACTGAGCCTAAAAGGTTTGCTTTATAGAATAAAATGGCTGAAGTTCCAAATACAACGGCAATACCATAAATATAAAGGACGGCTTGTTTATGTGATAAACCGATATCTAATAAACGGTGATGTAAATGACTCTTATCAGCATCCATTATGCGTTGATTGTTCATCTTTCTACGAACGATCGCAATAAGCGTGTCCACAATCGGTACAGCTAGGATAATGATTGGCACGAATAATGTTACTAATGTGATCTGTTTAAAGCTAATAACCGAAAATACTGCAAGTAAAAAGCCTAATAATAATGAACCTGTGTCACCCATAAAAATTTTCGCTGGGTGAAAGTTAAAGAATAAGAAGCCGATAATGCTTCCAATAAGTGCTAGTGCTAATAAAGCAACTTGGATATTCCCCATGATGATCGCCATAATAAAAATCGATGTGGCAGCAATCGCAGAAACCCCACCTGCTAAACCGTCTAAGCCATCAATAAGATTAATTGCATTTGTCACTCCGATAATCCAGATGAATGAGATCGGAATAGCTAACGCCGGAACGATATGCACCATTGTATCCGTAAATGGGATGGTAATGTATGTGATTTGGAAACCATCTAATAAGACGATGGTCGTTGCAAGTGCTTGACCAAATAGCTTTTGGATCGGTTTAATTTGATACTTATCATCTAGAAATCCTGTAAGAACTATAATCGCTGCTCCAATAATAATTCCTTTTGGAAAGTTTGAAATAGTGGCGACATAAATGACAGCTGCAATAAATCCTCCAAATATGGCTAGACCACCAGCTCTTGGCATAATTTTTTTATGAACTCTCCGTTCATCTGGTTTATCAACTAACCCAATTTTATTTGCGAATTTAATCACAAGCGGACTTAGTACGACGCTAACTGTGAGCGCTAGTAAGAACGTAATGATAAAATGTATTGCAAGCATTAGAACACCTCTCCGATTTTTCCCGTTTTAGTTTCTCCATAGTATAGGTCGTTTTCTATTTGTTTTGGTTACAGTGAAATTTATTAGCACTTTCCAATTTTTAAAAGTTTTAAACATATCCTGAACTATATTAACACAATTTTATTAAAAGGGGTATGGTTATTTTTTCACCTTCATCTTAGACTTCTTTCGTCTTATCTTTTGAAAAAATAGTCGAATTCATGTTAACAATTCTTCACTATTCTTAAAAAACCTTCTATTTTTAAAAATAAAAAGTGTCAATTCATTGAAATGAACGACACTTTTTACTTTTTTATAGTAGGATCGGACGAATATTGGCTGTATTACCGATATAATGAATTTGAACTTCGGAATTCATAGGAGTAAAACAATGCTTCGTATCAAAAATAACAGGTGTTACCATCTTTTCCACTAGTATTTCTTCGTTAAGCCGTTTGAATTCATTGTGATCAGCCAAAATAACTACAACATGTGCACCGTTAATCGCTTCAGCAAATCCTAATAAAGGAAACGGAACTTGTTCTGCTCTTACGTGCGGATCATGAGCTCTTACCTCAAGTTTTTCGTTTAGGGCTAGCTTTTCATAAATCTCAAGAGCTGGACTTTCACGTACATCATCAATATTTCCTTTATACGTTAATCCAAACACTGCAATTACTGGGTTTTCAATTTCGCAAACGAGACGATCTACGTGACGAATAACGAATTCCGGCATTGAATTATTAATTGTTCTTGCACATTGAATGAGTGGTGATTCCTCAACCGCTTTTTCCACAATAAAATATGGGTCAACAGCTAAGCAGTGCCCACCTACTCCAGGTCCTGGGTGATGAATGTTAACCCGAGGGTGTTTATTAGCAAGCTCAATGACATCATGAGCATTTACACCTAAGCGTGAAGATATTTTTGCAAGCTCATTAGCTAAAGCAATATTAACGTCGCGGAATGTATTTTCCATTAGCTTTGACATTTCTGCTGTCACTGCTTCGGTTTCGATGACATCTCCTGTGACAATCGCTCGGTATACTTCTGCTGCTTTTTTGGCAGATTTTTCATTGATTCCACCAACAATTCTCGTGTTTTCAATTAACTCAATTAAAATTCTTCCTGGTAGGACTCGCTCTGGACAATGTGCCAAATACACATCTTCACCAGGGTTCCAGCCAGCAGCAGCTAAGATTGGTGCCACAACGTCGTCAATTGTCCGAGGTGGAATCGTTGATTCGACAATAATGACGTCATTCTTTTTTAACACTGGTAATAGTGCTTTTGTCGCTGAGACCACGTAATCAACATTCGCCGTTTGATCTTCATGTATAGGTGTTGGAACGGCAACAATAAAGACATCCGCTTCCTCAGGGGCAGTCGCTGCTTTTAAGCGGCCATCTGTCACGACTTCTTTAATTAATTCTGGTAACCCAACTTCTTCTATATGAATGTTTCCTTCATTAAGCGTTTGAACAACGTGTGCATTTACGTCTACACCAACGACTTCATAGCCAGCACGGGCAAAGATCCCTGCCGTCGGTAATCCAATATACCCTAATCCGATAACACAAATTTTTTCCATTATAAGAAAGACCTCGCTTTTACTGTTTGGAGTTACTATTTGTAAAAATATATCCTAGCATACTACACAGCTTTTTTATTCACAATTGATAGTATATCAAATTAATAAAGAATGTCACATAGACAATTATTGAAAATATTTTTTTGAATTTACATATAAAACGATAGGATTGAAAGCTTGTGGTAACAGTGATAGAATTACAAGGAATGTTTTTTTTCGACATTAGATAGGTAATGACTATACTTTTTTTGGTATTATCGATATATTTAAGGAGGACAAACTCCATTGAAAATAGTGATATCAGGCTTTTATGGCCTTGGCAATACTGGTGATGAAGCGATTCTTGAGTCAATGATTGATAACTTGCGGGACGAGCTTGAAGATGTTGAGATAACGGTTTTTTCACTTTCACCTGAGAAAACAGCAAGTGACCATCAAGTGAAGAGCATTTATCGAGGCTGGCGTCATCAATTTTTTGATAAAGTAAAAGCGTTAAAGGAAGCTGATCTTCTCTTAAGTGGCGGAGGCGGACTTCTTCAGGATACCTATCCAACGAAGATTATTTTTGGACCTCTTCCTTATTATTTATTGATTGTGTTCTTAGCAAAGCTTTGCGGGACAAAGGTCATGTTTTTTTCTCAAGGTATTGGGCCCGTCAGTACAAAATACGCAAAATTTCTTATGGTACTGTTTGCAAATTTAGCAGATGTCATTACGGTCAGAGACCAATTTTCTAAAGATTTATTGCAAAAGCTAAAGGTAACAAAGCCAAAAACAATTGTGACCGCAGATATTGTATTTGCATATAAGAAGAAAGAAGACACTCGTTGTTTAGACAGCTTACCGCTTAAGGGAACTGAAAAGCTTGTGGCGATTTCTGTGAGACCTTGGTTTGAATATACCGACCATTATAAGCAACTGGCGAAAATTGCCGATGATTTAATTGTACAAGCAGGTGTTACCCCTGTTTTCGTACCGATGGAAGGACATCATGACTTTACCGCTTCAGAAAAGGTACTAGAGCAAATGGCTCATCGTGATCAATGCTTGATACTGGGTCCTAATTTTACACCAAGTCAGTACTTAGCATTTATCGGTCAATGTCAATTAACGATTGGGTTGCGGCTCCATGCATTGATTTTCGCTGCAATCACGGGGGTTCCTCATATCGGTATTAGCTACGATAAAAAGGTAGAGAGCTTATTAAAAAGAAGTGGAATGTGGTCGTATTCGAGTACACTTGAAGATGTTAATTGTCAAAAGTTAACAGAAAATGCGATATACCTACTTCAAAATCAAGAGAAATACCACTTAATGATTAACAAAAATGTGGCAAGCTTACGTGAAGCTGCATTAGAAAATATAAAGATCTTAAAGACGTATTTTCTATAATAAAAACAGTGGAATGTTGTTTTTTATAGATGGAGGACTACATGAAAATTTTATTAACAACCGTATATGATTACCCCCACGCTGGCGGTTTATCTACACATGTGACAACTTTAAAAGCAGGACTAGAGGCACAAGGGCATACAGTGGATGTCCTTTCCTTCAGCGATGTCCCGTTTCTAAAGCAAATGTTCTTGGCACAAGGCCCGAGTAACATTGTTAACCGCATTAAAAAGGGGCGGGGGATTATGTTGGGGCTATACGCACGACAACTTCTACTACAGAAGCTAATTGAAAAGCATAAAAAGCGTGGCTACGACATTATCAATGCTCAAGATCCATATGCTACGTTAGCCTCTATTCCATCTGGCATTCCAACTGTTTCAACTGCCCATGGCTATTTATCTTACGAGGCTGTAAGTAAAGGCTCTGTAAAGGCGAATAGTGAGGAAGCAAAGCTTTTGCAGAACAAGGAGATCATTTCTTTTCAAAAAACTAGACGAGTTATTACTGTTGACCAACGGATCAAACAGTATGTGTCTGATGTTGCAGGAATTGAAGGAACAGCAATTCGCAATTTTATTGATGTTGAAGGGTTTAAGCCAGACGTTGAAAACCGTTCACTGTATAAAGAAAAGCATCAAGTTGATAATGAGAAAAAGGTTTTATTTGTGCCAAGGCGCTTAACGAAAAAAAATGGTGTCATCTACCCTGCTCTTGCGATGAAGAAAATCTTAACGCGCTATCCTGAGACGCTATTAATTTATGCAGGCAGTGGCGAAGACCTCCCTGAAATTGAGCGGGTCATTAAAGAGGATGGAATAGAAAAGGAAGTAAAACTTCTCGGTGCTATTCCTCATGAAAAAATTAAAGAATATTATTCATTTAGTGATATTGTTCTTATTCCTAGTAT
This sequence comes from Anaerobacillus isosaccharinicus, assembly GCF_001866075.3. Taxonomy (GTDB): domain Bacteria; phylum Bacillota; class Bacilli; order Bacillales; family Anaerobacillaceae; genus Anaerobacillus; species Anaerobacillus isosaccharinicus. The sequence goes on from NZ_CP063356.1 coordinate 1,216,841, forward strand.
TCATTCTGCTGGCGTCGAGGAAGCAACTTCAATTTCAGCATTAGAGGCCATGGGCTCTGGGTCTCCAGTGATCGCATGTGCTGTTGGGGGCTTAAAGGAAATCATTAACGATGATGTCGATGGCATTTTAGTTGAAGAGCAAAATGTTGATGCATTAGCTGATGCCGTTATTCGTTTATTCGATCAGCCTGAGCTTGCTAGTGAATATGCTATCAAAGCAAGGGCAAAGATTGAAGCCGAGTATTCACATATTGCGGCAGCAAAGAAATATGCAGAGATATATGAGGATGTATTAGGCAAAAAGTAATCTAGTAGGAAGCTACTATAAGAAAGTGACTGAGGTCCATGTCTAAGCTTAAGCGAACTGCATTGGTCATTACATTTTTAGCGATATTAGTGAAGCTTTCCGGATTTTTACGAGAAAGTATCATAGCAAGACAATTTGGAGCCAATGAATATACAGATGGCTACTTATTGTCTTTTTCTTTTATTACGCTAGTAGTGGCGATGATCTCCGGTGGCTTTAATAATGTATTTTTACCTTTGTATGTGAAGTATAAAAAAAATAATCCTGCTACGGCTGAAAAAAATGCCAATGGAATTATGAATGCTACAGTGCTGATTTTTTTCGGGGTTACTTTGGTTGGTTTTTTCTTCGTACCGACGCTCGTTCCGTTTATTTTCGGGCAAATGAATCCAACGACTGAGCAGGTCGCTATAGAAGTGACCCAAGTGTTCTTTTTGTTTATGAGTGCAATCGCCTTAAATGGGATTTTAGAGTCTTATTTACAGGGACGAAGGATCTTTGTGCCTGTTCAAACAGCAAAGCTTCTTGCGACATTAATGGGCGCCATTTTCGCGTTGCTTTTTTCGGAGCGCTGGGGGATTCATAGCTTAGCTTATGGATTTATCGTTGGCGTTTTGTTAGGTACCGTTATTCAGTTTTATTATTTACAAAAGAGCGGCTTTCGTTGGAAGCCTTCAGTGAAGGTAGAAAAGAGTTTTCAAGCGACGTTTTTAGTGTTGTTATTTCCAGCATTATTGAATTCCGTTGTTGGGCAAATAAACATGTTCGTAAATAAGCTTTTTGCTTCAGGGACTGTTGAGGGCGCTGTTACTTATTTGAATAATGCGTCACTCCTTGTAAATATACCAAACGCAATTTATGCAACGACGGTAGCTGCGATTATTTTTACACTTTTATCTGAACAGGTGGATGATCCTAAGAAGTTTCAGTGGACGGTTTTTCGAGGGTTGGAGTTAAGTTTAATTACGCTGTTACCTATTGCAGTGGGCTTGCTCCTAGTAGGTGAGGCAGCTATCTCCTTTGTGTATGAGAGAGGCTTTTTCACTGGGGTTGATACGGTGAATACATATGTGGCGCTAGTCATGTATGTTCCATTGATCGTTACCCAGGGCCTGCAGTACATTATTTCTAAGTCGATGTACGCTAGAGGAAAAACAGCGATTATTTTAAAAATCAGCTCGACGACGATCTTATTAAACATTATTTTGAATTACTTGTTGGTAGGGCCATTTGGCTATCCTGGACTAGCTATTTCGGCTTCTATTGTATCTGTTTATTATTTGGGCGTGACTTCGTACTTTGTGTTGAGAGATTTTGATATGGAGGAGCGGACGCGAGTCGGAACATTACTTGTCCGAGTTCTTCCTGCGACAGTACTGATGGCTGGACCTCTATATTTAGTCATGAGATATACACGCGTTGATGAGCTATATTCTTTACTACAACTGGTCATCTTAATTCCGTTAGGGGCGGTTCTCTATATTGGAGGAACATATGTATTTTATCGTGAGGGATTTAGGCGAGTTGTTGGTTTGGTGAGAAAATAGTTGGGTTTCTGAGTTGTGTATGGCTGATTATTATTGGAAGCTGACTTAGGTTAGCTTCTTTTTGTTGTTTAGGGAGGGGTTTTGGCAAGATAGTTGGATTTCTAAGCGTGAATGCTTACTTTTAGTTTGAATTTTGATTGGTTATTAGTCAATTTCGGCTAGGCCCCTTTATTTTGGACACATACTTTGATTTGCTTTCAATATCTTAGTATTTCTTTCTGTAGGAACAATTAGAGGAAACTGTCCCCACTTAGACCCTTTAAAAAGCGCTTCAGCGTTAATGATTTGACACGGAGCCTCGTCACGCATGATGCTCTTTCCAGGCGCCAAGTGATAAAGCATGCTGGATCACCCTAAAAGGTTATCATGCGTTGCTCCATATCAAATCTTTAGTATATGGAATGAATTGCTCTCCTACATTGTAGGGAACAGTTTCCTCTGTCCAAGATTGGTTGGCTTCCAATTTACAAGCTTATCTCTTGAATGGGAATCTCGCCCTCCAATGAAAGTTTACTGAACTTCTCTGGTGAACGGTTTTTCAAGCTTCCGTGTGGACGGATGTTATTGTAAAAATCAATATATTGATCAATGTAATAATACGCCTCATCATAAAAACTAAAGGGATGACGATTAAAACATTCACGTTCGACTTGACTATAAAAGGACTCAATATAGGCATTCATATTAGGTGATTTATTTGGGATACGCTCATGATATATTTTTTGATATTGACAAAAATCTCCGAATAAATGGCTGACAAATTGCGGACCGTTATCCGTCCTAACGATCAGCTTATTCTCAAATTCAGTGTATTTAAAATGGATCCTCCTCCTAATCAATGCTTTAGTAAGCATGGTTGTCACATCTTTCGCTCGACATGTAGCTCCTCTGTAGACTCCGACAATCGTCCGATCATACACATCAATCGCACAACACATAAAGACAAAATAGTTCGTCCCTATAATGTTCCCGTATTTTATATCTAGTTGCCATAGTTGGTTGGGACCTGTGATGATTCGGTTTCTCGCTATTCTTCTAGGATGCTTAGATTGCTTTTCTCTATTTTCTTTGAGGATATCAAGCTTCGTACAAAGCCGATAAACCTTCTTTTTATTAATAATTAGATCGTATTGATCAACCAACAAGGATGTCCATTTCTTATAGCCTAATCCCCCAATCTGATCATCTATATAGTACTCCATAAGATACTCTTCAATCTGTTCGTCTGGAATCCTTCGCCCGTTTTTATGCATTGAATACCCGGGGACGGGTCTTCCGCGTTTAAACTGCACTCCAACGGACTTTTCAGACCTTCTTGAATAGTAAGTGGAACGATTTAGGCCCAAAGTATCTATAATTCGTTTGACAAAAAAGCCACTTTCTATCCACCAATCCGCGATTGACAATAGATCATTTAAAGATGGTCGTTTTTTTTTAATGCCTCTTTGAGTATGGCAACTTCAAGTTCCTTTTCACCGAGTAGCTTCATCGCCATTTCATATTTCTTCTTATATTCTTGTGTACTAACCTTTGGAGGTAAGACACTATCTGTTTCTGCATCCATCTGGTCTAATATTTCCGTCTCATATTCATTCATCCACTGTTTTAACGTATGACGGTGAACACCAGCGGACTTAGCAGTAGAGGAAATCTGATTTGTCTCCAACGCCATCCTGACATAATGCTTTTTTACATTCTCAAAAACTTCAACCTTCTTCCTAGCCATTTGATCACCACCATTATCGAGTATTTTAGGTTTAAAAAGATTGTACTCTTTATCGATTTTGGTGTCCAAATGATTTAGGGGGCCTAAGAGATTTCGGTGGTTTATTAGCCAAAACGATCGATTTATTGAATGTAGTATAAATAGTGGACACAGGTTGTGGCGTATGTTTAAATCATTACTAACATAAAAAAGGACGTGTTAAGTATGACTAAAAAGCATAAAACATATGCCCCTGAGTTCAAAGAGTATGTGACTAAATTAATCGTGTTAGATGGTCATAAGATGGTGAATGTTAGTCGTGAACTTCAAGTTCCTTATGACACATTACAGAAGTGGATCCAACGCTTTAAAAAGGAACAGCAGGAAGAAAAGATAAAAGCGCAAAAGGAATTATTAACAGCATCCGAGTATAAGGAAATGTATGAAGCTTTATTAAAAGAAAAGTTAGAAATTCAAGAGGAGAATGAGATATTAAAAAAGGCCATGCACATCTTCACGCAAGAAAAGAAGTAAAGTTTGCCTTTATTGAGGCCCACAAGAATGAACACGCCGTATCGAAGATGTGCAAAGTATTAGGTGTGTCAACGTCTGGCTATTACGTTTATCTCAGGCGTTTAAGACGGGAAGAAACAGAACGTGAAAAAATGAACAGGTATATTGATGAACGGATAAAGTTTCATTTTCATGATAATTTGGGTACTTATGGTGCGCCGCGTATTCACAGAAAATTAATCAAAGAAAAAATCATAGTTTCAAATAAAAAGGTATCTAATCGTATGAGAGACCTAGAGCTAAGAGCTACTCCTCTACCTAAATATTGTCAGACTACAGACTCGGATCATGATAAGGAAGTACGTAAAAATGTTCTAAAACGAAATTTCCTCCCTTGTGCTCCTAATAAAGTTTGGGGCACTGACATAACGTATATTCACACAGGAGAAGGATTTATTTACTTCAACCCAATAATGGACCTATACTCACGAAGAATTATAAGTTATGCCATTGATGACTCCATGGATCATACGTTGCCTTTGCGGGCCTTAAAAACGGCGATTAAACTACGTCAACCAGGAGAAGGTTGGATTCACCACTCAGATAGGGGATCTCAATATTGTGCAAATAATTATATCGAGAAACTAGAGGAAGCTAAAGCAACTATAAGCATGAGTAGAAAAGCAAATCCTTATGACAATGCTTGCGTAGAGTCGTTTTTCGCTTCAATGAAAAAGGAGTATATATATAAATTTGCCTTTCAAACCAAGGCCGAAGCTATAGCTGCAGTGAAGTTTTATATAGAGTTTTACAATAGAAAGAGAATGCATTCGACATTAGATTACGCCACTCCAATAGAGTACGAAGAGGCGTATTATGAGGCGCAAAAGGAAGACGCCACTGCACACATAAACACCTCTGCTTAAAGGATCGGTTCGTTTTTTGAACCAATCCTTTAAGCAGAGGCATCCAAACGAAGTGACAGCGAAGTGCGGAAGTAAAAAAATACGCCACAACTTGGAGAAATATTGTCTACTTTATTGACAGAAGTCCATTATAAGCCGAATTTGAGCATTTATTAGCCAAACTCGACAGTTTATTAGCCAAACACCAAATCGCAGTCTAAACTCCTGAACTTGGACATAACAAAAATATCAGTCACCACAGCTGATAACTGTGATAACTGACATATTGAGCAGCTATTTTACAAGTGGCTTACTTAAATCGATCACATATTGGCCAAGTGGACCGTTGCCGTAAACGTAAGCAAATTCATGGGCTGGATGATCTGATAGAATTTTGTACCATAATACGCCATCTGCAGCGATGACCTCGTCAACAATTAACACACTGTATCCCTTTGCTCTCGGGTACGAAAATTGGACAGTTGATGTTGTTACTGGTTGAGAACGAACATTTAAACCTAGATTAGTATTTACAATACCAATACGAACGCGGTTCTCTACCTTTGTATCCAATCCACCAAGGTGGCGATCTGCTCGGTACATGTGCCCGGCAATTTTTTGTCCCCAATATGGATCGGAGGCGTAACGAACATTAATACCAACTGTTTTATTTCCTAATAAGGCTCCATTATAGCGCCAATTATTTGCCCCTTGCGAGTTTCGAGGAGAAATATATGATTCTTTGATAAAGTTAGCGATGAAGCGAATGCATGCTTCGTAGCTTTCGAATGTTGCTGCGCCTTCACCTGGGTTACTATCTACCGCTTTATAACCAAATAGGTTGTACTTCTCTCTTGCAATTGCGCTTGTACCCCAGTTGCTTTCATGAATGGCCTTTGCTAGTAAATAGAGTGCGTTAACATTGTGCTCTTCTTGAGCTGCAATAAAAACTTCTCCTAATTGCGCTAACGGACTTTCAGGTAAGTGTGGCGGTTTTAATTCTCTGACGAAGCGGTTTAACTCCTCGGCAGTATAAGCTGTTTTTGTACGTAAGGGTATATGTGTAAAATATTGATAGTCTACCCCTACTAATTTATTGCTAGCATCATAGAATGTTATTCCGTCCCAGCTATAATAACGGGCATTAACATCTGGTTTAACAAACTCAGGTGCTGGGCCAATCGAATAGTTCACGTAATGGTTTGATGCTGGTACATAAACGTAATGAAATAGACGACCATCAATGTTTCGATAATAAGATTGTCCTTTAAGTAGTTGCTTTGGTACTAAGTTCACGTCGTACACACTAACAAAGCCTACTGTATCCGCTATTTGAACTTTAACCGTTGTGCCATCTGCTTCAATAAATTTCATTTCAGCACCCGCTGGTAAGTAGGTTAAAGAGTTATTTGGATTTAAAGTTTTGTTAGGGAAAATTGAAACCGTTGCTCCAACTGCTGGGCGAGTGTACGCAATTCCCTCTTTCATTTGCAACACCTTGTCGTTAATGACGATCACATCGTGTTTTGAAGGATCGAACACTTGTTGCGCCTCAGCGAACGTTTTATATTTTGTTGGTGAATACACTAACTGACCATTACTAATGGAGCCGATTTCGTAAAGGATTTCTGGTGGCTTTTCAATAACATTTAGCATTCGGAAAATAAATGCCGCTGCATGAGCTCTTGTTGCCGTATCAGTAGGCGCAAATCTACCATCTAAATGGCCTTGGATAATTTTAAAATGCGTATTATAAGCAACTGCATCTAAAAAACTAGCAGCAATTTTATTAGTATCTGAAAAAGTTAACGGTACATTTACCCCTTCAATTTCTTTAAATTGTAATGCGCGATAAATCATCGCAGCCATTTGCTGACGCTCAATATGTAGGCCAGGACGAAACTCAGTGTCGTTGTAGCCATTAATAATTTTTGCGGCATACGCACTTCTAATTGCTAATTCAAGCTCAGTTCCTTCTGATACATCTATAAATGGAATAGCACCACCTGGATCTGGTAATTTCAATGCTCGATAAATCAGCAAAGCAAACTGACCTCTCGTTACTTGATCATCTGGACCAAACTTCCCATTTGAATACCCTTGCATGATTTCGCGAGCTGCCATTTCACGCATTTCTTTTTCAAGTCGATGCCCAGTAATATCATCTGCTGCAACGGTCAACGGTTGGATGGCTAGTAAAAAAACAAGTGCTAGTAGAAAACTAATTTTCTTCAAATCTAGTAGTCCCTCCTCTTAAGTTGTATAATTTCATATATCTAACTAACATTCTAGCAGATAATGGACCTATTAATATAGTTCTTTTTGCCAATTCCTAATGAAAATAATGGAAATTTGTCGCTATTTGCTTAATACCAATGAAAAATTGTAAACTTTCCTAAGAGGTGAATTTAATGTCGTTAAAGCCTTACCTATTTTTGTTCGTTTGTTTGATCTTGACTGTTGGATGTGAAAGCTCTACTTTAGAAAAAACGAATCATTTTTCGTTACCGCTAAATCATGAAATGACTGTAGAAATTTCTAGTGAGGAAATTGAATTCGGTACTGCTAAGGTTACGGAGGACTTCCATACAATTTCCGAAGACAAGTCGTATCATTACGAGTTGCTAAAGAAAAAAGATGTAGTTGGGCAGCTAACAATTACGATAAGAACACTTGATAATCAAGATCAAATGATTTTTTCTAGACTCGATAATTTTGTGGATGAACACCTAATAATCAGCGTTTCGCTACCCGTGGGAAATGTTAATCGTTACGAATTAGTAGATTTCGATCAAATTTTTATTGAGAGAGAACATGATTCAACACTGGGGATCGATCCAACGACATACCCGATTGGTTTATTTGATTTATATTTCTATGAAGATTTTCGGTATAGTTTTTTCGCAAGTAAAAATTATATCTCAAAGCAACTGAGTTTGGATTATGAAAATGGTGGGTTTAGTACTTTAAGGGATTTAGTCGAAGAGAATAAACAATTTTCAACCAAAGTAAATGATCAACAGTTGTTGCTTGAACTGCCGCTCCATTCTTATGGAAGTGATATTTCTGAAAGTTGGTTCATGATATCTAGTGAGCGACTTTTTGAAGAAAAAGAACATCTTAATGAATGGGTAGAACATAGTAATCGAAATTATGCTCATATAAACAAATGGTTAACTCCAGATGGAAATTACAAAAAATTACCATGGTCTATCGAACCTTTTACAAAATTGGGCTACGGACGCAATATCGGTTCAATGCAGGACAAGCTCGCCCTAGACAACTACGAAGCAACAAGCGAGCGCTTTTTTTATAACTTAACGATGAATTCTGTGGTCATGTTGGAGGCATATCAGAAGGAAAATGAAGATGTTTGGATGACAGAGTATACGAGTACATGGTTAAAAAATTCTTATGAAACGATCGCACCTTTTGTTGATACGCGACATAATGAAAACGTCGCTCTGTTCTTAACGAGAGTTGGAAACAGGTTTAATATTGATGAATTAAAAGATTCGCATCTAAATTATGCGAACTATCTACTAGAGCAAGTTGAGGTTGGTAATACATTTCCTATTGGTCAGGAGACTTTTTTTATCGCTGATTATTATTCACCACATCCAGGAACTATGATGACTCACGCGTCACTTAATCATATTCTTGGGGGAATTAATTTTCTCCTAGATAGTTATTTCTATACGAGTAATAACGACTACCTGGAATTAGCAATGATTATGAGAAGCGGTATTGAAGAGCTCGGTGAGAATTGGATTCGAGATAATGGTGATCTATGGTACCAAATTAACCCTGATCTTACCTTTACAGGGAACGATTATGAACAGTTAACCTTATATGATCTCCTTCTTAGTCAACAGAAGTGGGAAGCGGTGGGACTAGATCGAAGTAAACTTTTTGACACTCTAATTACATCAAAAATGAGGTATTTATATTCTCAAAATAAAACACTTATTCCTCTGATAGAAGAAATGTTAGCGGATCAGGAGTAATATAAAAAGCTGAATCTAGGATTCAGCTTTTTTCATGTTTAAATTATTTAATAACGCGGTATAAGAATACTGTAAACTCAATTCTAGATGTATACTCATCTGGTTGATACGTACCATCTGGGTAACCAGTTGTGATCCCATTGGCTCTCATTAATTGAATTGCTTCGTAAGCTGGATGGTCATCAGGGACATCGCTAAATGTCTGCTTTGCTGTTTTGACCTCAGTTTCGGCTAACTTATATGCTCGTTGCAATATAATTGCCATTTGCGCTCTTGTTACAGGTTCATTAGGTTGGAAAGTTCCGTTACTAAAACCTGTAATAATCCCAGCTTCTTGCAATGCAGTAATTGCTTGATATGAAGAATCCGTTTTACTCACATCAGAGAATGTCGCTGGGTTTTTCGCTGTCAGCTTTAATTCGCGATTTAACATAACTGCTAATTGTGCTCTTGTAAGTAATTCATTCGGTTTAAAATGAGATTGCTCAAAGCCATTAACAATTCCCTTATGGCTCATTTCATAAACTGCTTCATAGCCCCAATGGCTTTCTGGAACATCGTAGTATCTGCCTAAAGCAAGCTCTTCTAATACTTCTTCAACTTCTTCAGGCTCTTCTATGATTCTTCTAGCACCGGCATACTTTGGTCCCCAATAAGAGTGATTAAGCGATTCAACTTTTACACCTGAACTTTTTGCACTTATGAATTTATTATCTCCCACGTATATTCCTGAGTGAGAAATTCCTTTTTTGTATGTATTCTTAAAGAAAACTAAATCCCCTTTAATTAAGTCTTTTTTCTCAACTTTTTCACCAATTTTAAACTGGTCTACTGAAGTACGAGGAAGATCTATGTCAAAGTTATTAAAAACATAGAGTAGAAATCCTGAACAATCAAATCCAGTCTTTGGGGTAGTTCCCCCGAATTTATACTTCGTTCCTTTAAACTCTAAAGCATAATCAACAAGATCTTCAGCTGATGTTGAAGCCGAAACATTATGTACAGGCAGTATTAGCGTTATAACAAGCATGACAATTATCATCTTTAATAAATGTTGTTTCCTCTTCAAATAAGATCACTCCTACTAAGTAGTTGTTCTATTAACCTATTTTCTCGGATGTTTTTATTCTACCATAATTTTCTGAATAGGTTCTTTACGATTATATTACAATGTTTTTACTATTGTCTTAAAATTCGAATAAATCTTCTGCTATTACTTGTCGGACAAGTGCTATTTTTGAAAAAAAAGCTGACAATATGTTTGTCAGCTTTTATTAATGAATAATATTAACGAAATTGTTCATTCTTTGCTCGAGCAACAAAAACAGAAAACTGAAGCCTGTTCATTAGTTGTTCTGGACGGAACGTACCATCATCAAACCCTTTGGTTATGTTGCTAGAGGCCACACCAATAATTGCATCGTATGACTTCATTTGTTCGGTTACGTCTATAAAAATATTATCAATAGTTTTTTCTAGTTTATAAGCTTTTGAGATTAAGATTGCCATTTCAGCTCTTGTTACAGGTTGATTTGGTCGAAATGTACCATCAGGAAAGCCACTGACAATACCCTGTTCATACGCTTGTTGAATATAACCTGAAGCAAAGCTTTCCTTATCAACATCTTTAAAAAATGGTGTCATTTTCTCATCCTTAAAACCAAGTGCACGTCCTAGCATTGTAACAGCTTGAGCTCGTGTCACATTTTCATAAGGACGAATCGTATTATTAGAAAACCCAGTAATGATTTTTCGATTTGATAAGTAGATCAGGTGAGGATTATACCAGTTGCCATTTTTAAGGTCTTCGTAGCCAATTTCAGCAATCTCAGTAGTCAATTCAGCAGATTTTTCAATTTTGCCATTTTCTCCAACAGCGATGACCTGATAGGTATAATTGCCGTTAATAACCCAGTCATTAAATGATAAATCAAGCGTTTCTGTCATCAAAGTTTCATTTCGATATATTTGGTAAACGGTAGCATTGGTAACAGCGGGCCATTGTAACTGAATAAATCCTGGTTCTTTCACTTGTAAAGTGACATTTGGTTTTTCTAATACAATTCCTTCTACTGCCTGGACTAGGCCGAAGCCGTACCATGCGTCTCTACCAATATCGCCAAGGGGGAAAGCATTTTTTTCCAATAACCCCCGTAACTGCTCGTTTGTAAGCATAGGATTTTGCTGTTTATATAAAGCTAAAATACCGCTAACAAACGGCGCCGCCATCGAAGTTCCACTTTGAAGCGTGTACCCATTTGGATTTCCATCTCGGTCTAACATAAGTGGGAATGTACTATACATGTTTTCACCTGGTGCAGCCACTTCTATCGTTGCTCCAGTCGCTGAAAATTCTGAACGCTTATTTTGACTATTGATAGCGGCTACAGCAATTACGGTTTCATATTTCGCTGGATACTCAACCGTATCTCCTAAACCGTTCCTTTTTCCCTTGTTACCAGCTGCAGCTACGACAAGTATTCCTTGGTTGTGGGCCTTCTCAATTGCAAACCTAAAAGGTGTGCTATCTACATCAGTGGATGCACTAATATTAATAATATCCACCTTTCGTTCCATTGCCCACTCGATGCCTTTTATTAGATCTGATGTATTCCCTCTTCCTTCAGCATCCATGGCCTTGATAGCATAGACTGTTGAATTAGGAGCAACTCCAATAAATGGTTTAGTTGTATTATTTGCAGCTATAATGCCAGCTACATGAGTTCCATGACCATTATCATCCATAAACCCATTTCTACATGCATTTTGAGTTGTCGTTACAAAACACGCACCATCTTTTATCGTTAAATCAGGATGGGTTGAATCAATACCAGTATCAATTACAGCTATTTTAATTCCTGTACCCTTATAGTCATTTGCCCAAGATCTTTCTACCTTCGTTGCATTAAAACCCCAGCGCGCATCACTTTGAGATACATTTTCAATTTCTACGATATGATCCTCTTCTATTAATTTAATTTCTGGATGATTATTTAAGATTGCTATTTGTGCTTCGTTTATGGATATGGCAACAGCTGAGATTTGCTCAAAACGATGGTGAACAGACGCATCTACTTTATTAAGTAGCTTGTCATTTATCTGTTCATGGAAAATAACGAGCACCCTTTGTTCCTCATATGAAGACACACGATCTTGTTCAATTGATAGAATAAAAAATAAAGTAACAAACATAAGAGGTAACAGGAGACTTTTTTTTCTGTTCATTTGCTCTTTTCCTTCCTAGTTTACTAATTTTGCTCTATAGAAAAAGCTGACTCAAAAGTATCATTACAGACTCGAAAATCTATGTATGATACCTTCTATATAAAGTCAGCAAATTTTTAGCTTATCTATTTATTCGCGTAAAATTCCAAAATACCTGTTAGTATAGCTGTCGCAGCATCTTCTTTAAACGATTGTTGTTTCATTCGTTCAGCTTCTGCCGTGTTGGTAATAAAACCAAGCTCGACTAGCACACTTGGCATTGTCGTGTTTCGAATGACTGATAGGTCTCGCTCTTTCGCCCCACGGTCACGGAACTTTAATGTCTCAACTAAATGCTTTTGAATTGTTTCGGCAAGAAGCTTACTTTCTTCGCTTTCGTGCCTTTTATTCCAAAACGTTTCTAAACCATGGGCAGTTTCTCCAGCTGCATTCGCGTGGATACTAATAAATGCGTTAGCATTAGCGTCATTGGCAATTTTGGCTCGATCTGTCAGTTCAACAAAGACATCTGTTGAACGTGTCATGATTACAGTAGCGCCGGTTGCATTTAATTTATCTCTCAAAATCAAACTAACATCTAATACTAAGTTTTTTTCAACTATACCATTGGCAGATGCTCCACCGTCTTTTCCACCATGGCCAGGATCAATTACGATTCTTTTACCAGCTAGTTGATTAGTAGATAGAAAGTCTTTATGGACATATGCAATTTTTCCTTTATAGTCAATTTCTGCCCAATTTCCAGCAACAATCTTAAAGACTTTAACCGCTGTGCCATTAGGAAGTTTGCCAATTGGCGCTAGTCTAGTTGAAGGCTCTGGTCGCACATTTAAGCCTTCAGGGGCATTAATAACTACTGCTTCTTTA